>JANNTZ010000065.1:0-19112 GCA_031394595.1 Acidobacteriota bacterium | reverse complement strand
CGGCTGGGTCTCGTAGTGGGTGTCGAGACAGGTCAGGTCACGCCAGCAGGCGTCGCCACGCATCTTGATCAATCCGGCGCCCAGCATGATCCGGACGATGAGCCAGCGGAACAGCCAGATCACCACCGTGGGTGGCGGCCGGCGTGGAAATGGGCGGGCATCCCAGATCGGCACGAGGAAAATCGCCAGGAAACCGGTCTCCAGCAACTGGATCTCCCAGCCGTACCCGTACCAGTCCTGGCCGATATGGACGAACGACATGTAGAGCGCCCAGAGGACCGCGAGGATGACGCCGTTGGCGAAACCGGCGAGGACCACGAGCGACAGGCCGGCGCCGCCCCAGGCCATCGCCGTGAGAAATGTGTCGGAGGTCTCCCACCAGAACAGGGAGGGGTATTGCAGGAACCCGTCCAGCGCCGAACCGAAGTGCCGTGCCACGCGCTCGAGGAACAACCCGGCCGGCAGCAGCCCCCGGCTGCCGATGAGGGGGGCCGCCTGGAAGGCGAGGATCAGGAACCCGACCAGGTAGACGAGCCCCAGGAGGCGCAGGATCAGGAAGCGCGTGAGCCAGTAGGACTGCCGCGGCCGCGCGCGATACCAGGCGATCCAGGCTGCGAACGGCGACTCGCGAGATGGGGACACGCGGCCGATCATAACGGTGGATGCCCCGGCGTGGGTGTCAGTCGCCGTCGCTGGGGGAAACCGGTTCTCCGGCGCAGACCGCCGTCCTGTCGCAGGTGCCGGTTCGAATCGCCTCGACGAGAAGGGCAAACAGGCCGCCGACGTCGTCCGCCGCGCAGACGCGGGGCAGGGCGGGCACGGAGCAGCTGGTCTGCAGGCGGTCGGCGCACAGGTTGAAGGCCAGCGTCGCGAGTCGCGTGCCGGCGCGCGTGCAGGACCCGGCGCGCGGCGCCGCCGCAACCATGGCACACGGGTCGATCCCGCCGATCCCCGCGTTGGCGATCAGGGCCCCGGCGCACGGCAAAATCAACTCGCCGAACCCGGGCTCGATCGGCCCCGCCGGCACCGGCCCTCCCGTCCCCGGCAGTGCCGGCAGGCCGGACCCGATCCCCGCGCTCGCGATGACCAGGCACTGCCGGTGCCAGTATCCGGGACCGATGTAGCGGGGTTCGCAGGACGGCTCGTAGTCGATGGTCAGGATGGGGCGGAGCCCCGGGTCCGGATGCTCGCGCGAGTCGAAGCGTTTGACCGTCGTCGGAGCGGTTTCGTCTCCGAGGACAATCCAGCCGTGCGCCGCGGCCGGGTCGAGAAGCCAGGACTGCACGTCGGCGATCAGCTCGGGGGAACCGCCCCAGGACCAGTATCCGGGATCGTCCACGAGGGCCGTCGCCCGCGGCCGTGGATCGAAATCCCCTCCCGGCGTGTTCCACGGACGGTCATCGAAACGTGCATGGATCCAGGTGACGTCGCCGGGCAACGCGGGACCGCCCCCGCCGCCGGTGGCGAACGACGGCCCCTCGCTCCAGTCACCCAGCAGGCGGTGCAACGTCAGGGGCGACGGCCCGGCGTTCGTCTGGGACAGGTGCAAAGACAACCTGACGCCGGTGACCACCGACCCCGGTGGAATCGATCCGGCCAAGTCGAAGGCCAGGAGGGCCCGCCGGATCGAGCCGGAAAAGGAGCCGGTCCTGCCGGCGAACAGATGCGGTCCCGCCCCGTTGGCGAGGGTGCCGGACGGGCTCTCGATGAGCGTGGCATCGCGCGCCGGCCCGACGAGCACCGTGTCGGCTTGGGCCGTGTCTCCGAATGCCACGACGCCCAACAGGGCAGCGATGACAGGCGGCGGATATCGCCAGGATCTCCTTCTCAAGAGATTCTTCCTTCTGCTTTCCCGGCCCGCATCGGCGCCAAGGGATCGTAAATCTACGCAGATCGGGTGCGTCGAACAACGGATAAAATCCCATTGCCAGCCTGGAGACCGGGTCTGGAACGGATTTGGACAGTCAACCGACCCAAGATCTCTCTGGCACGCCAGTTGCAACTCCGCTTGGATCATCTGACGCAGCTGCACCGTCCTTTGCAGGGGGGCAAGTGGTCGTACTTTGCAACCGTTGCGGGATCGGGCGCACGCGGTCGGCCCGGGCGGTCCACGGGGGGGATCCCATATGCGATTCATCGGAGCGAAGGGCGCCGTCTCCGTTCTTGCGGCCGGCCTGACGATCGCCACGTTCGCCGGTTTCGTGTCCGGGACGGCGGCATGGGCCGACACTGTCACGCTGCAGGAGACCGCGGCCGACAACAACACGCGGGACAACACGCTCTACCAGCCGCGCCCGCCGGCGAACACGCAGGTGAGCAATGGTGCAGGGTCGTATTTCTTCGTCGGCCGGACCAACGAGGGGTACCTGAGCCGGGCGGTCCTGCGCTTCGACCTGTCGCGCATTCCGGCCGGATCGACAGTCACCGCCACCACCCTGACACTCCGGATGAACCGAACCAAGGCGGGGAACGAGCCGGTGCGGCTGCACCGCCTGCTCGCCGACTGGGGCGAGGGGACCTCCAATGCCGACGGCCAGGAAGGCACGGGAGTCGCCCCGACTGCGGGTGACGCCACTTGGGCCCACCGGTTCTTCAACACCGCTTTCTGGACCACGGCGGGGGCTGGAGGGGACTTCGCCGCGACGGCGAGCGTCTCGCAGACGGTGGGAGGCAACGGTCTGTACAGTTGGTCCTCCACGGGACTGGCGGGCGATGTCCAGTTGTGGGCGAACTCCCCGGTGAGCAATTTCGGCTGGATCCTGATCGGCAATGAAACGGTCAACCAGACGGCCAAGCGGTTCTCGAGCGCCGAGAACGGCACCCTGGCCGATCGCCCGCAACTGGTCGTGACCTTCACTCCGCCCGTGGTGAGCGGGGCCTGCTGCGTCGCCGGCAACTGCTCGGTCCGGACCCAGACCGAGTGCACGTCGCAGGGCGGGACCTTCCAGGGGAATGGGACCACCTGCACGCCGAACCCCTGCGTCCTGCCGACCGGGGCCTGTTGCGCCGCGAATGGCGGCTGCACCGTCGTCTCCTCCGCCGTCTGCGCGGGGACGGGCGGCACCTACCGGGGGGACGGATCGACCTGCACCCCGAACCCCTGCCCCCAGCCGACCGGCGCCTGCTGCGCGCCGAATGGATCGTGCTCGGAGGTCAGCCAGGCGCAGTGCGCCTCCCAGGGCGGATCGTACGGCGGCGATGGCACCACCTGTGCCGCGACCCGGTGTCCGGTGATCCTGACACCGTTCGTCGACCCGCTGCCGATCCCGGCGCCGCTGACGCCGATCAGCGGGACGATCGGCGGCACGGCCACCTACGAACTGGCGATCCGCGAGGTCCGGCAGCAGTTGCACCGTGACCTGCCACCGACCACCGTCTGGGGCTACCACGGTCTCTATCCAGGCCCGACCATCGAGGCGACGACCGGGCAGCCGGTGACACTGATCTGGAGGAACGATCTGCGCGACGCCACCGGGACGCTGCGGACGGAGCATTACCTGCCGGTCGACACCTGTCTCAAGGGACCGGACACGGCGGGATCGACCCCGCGGGTCGTCACCCATCTCCACGGCGGCCACGTGCCGGCGGCGTACGACGGGTATCCGGAAGCGACCTTCCTGCCGGGCGGTGGAACGACCTACATCTACCCTAACAACCAGCCCGCTGCGACACTCTGGTACCACGACCATGCCATGGGGATCACCCGCCTGAACGTGATCATGGGGCTGGCCGGGTTCTATCTGATCCGCGACGCCGTCGAGACCTCGCTCAATCTCCCCTCTGGCGCGTACGAGATCCCGCTGGCGATCCAGGACCGCACCTTCCGCCCCGACGGGTCGTTCGACTATCCGGCCGCCTGGCAGGAGCACTTCTTCGGCGACACGCTCCTGGTTAACGGCAAGGTCTGGCCGTATCTCGAGGTGAGGCGGGGAAAGTACCGCTTCCGGACGCTGAATGGATCGACCTCTCGGACCTACACCCTGTCGCTCAGCGTTCCGGGGGTGCCGTTCCACCAGATCGGCACCGAAGGGGGATTGCTCGAAGCGCCGGTGCCGATCAGCAGCCTCACGCTCGGCCCGGGCGAACGCGCCGACCTGGTCATCGATTTCGAAGGGCTGCCTGCGGGGACGGAGGTGATCCTCACGAACAGCGCGCCGATCATGTTCCCGGGGAGTCCGGACGAGGGGGTCATCCCGAACGTGATGAAGTTCATCGTGCAGAATCAGTTGGGGCACACCGCGCCGCTCCCCCCGGTCTTGCGGCCGATTGAGCGGCTGCAGGAGGCGGACGCGGTCGAGCACCGGCAGTTCGATCTCAGGAAGGGGGCCGACCCGTGCACGGGATCGGCGTGGCTCATCAACGGGCTCCGGTTCGACGATCTCACCGAGTTCCCGGAGCTCGGCAACACCGAAGTCTGGTCCTTCATCAACAGCTCCGGTGTGATGCACCCGATGCACATCCACCTGGTGATGTTCCAGGTCCTCGACCGCCAGGAGTTCGACGTCGTCGGTGGCGCGATCGTCCCGGTGGGGCCGCGCATCCCACCGTTGCCGGGCGAGGCCGGGTGGAAGGACACGACGCAGGCGCCGCCCGGGGTGATCACGCGGGTGATCGCGCGGTTCGAGGACTACACCGGCAAGTTCGCCTATCACTGTCACATCATCGAGCACGAGGACCACGAAATGATGCGGCAGTTCCAGGCGATCGCCTGCGGCAACGGCGTCGTCGAGCCTACCGAGACCTGCGACGACGGCAACCTGGCGAACGGCGATCGCTGCTCGGTCGCCTGCCGTCTGGAGGAGTTCGTGCAGTTCGAGGGGTCGGCGGTCGCCACCGGGTCGGTGGTGCAGTTGACGGTCGAGGGGCGGGTCATCGCGGTGACCACCACGGCGGGCCAGTCGGCCGCCGCGGTGGCGGCGGCACTGGCGGCGGCGATCAACGCCGATCCGGAGTTGCAACGACGACGGATTTCGGCCGACGCCATCGGCGCGACACTCGTGGTCGGGGGCGTCGCCAACCAGCTCGCCATCGGCGACCCGGGGCTCCGGGCGCCGTTGACACTGCGCCTCGGCCCGGCGGGGCTCTGGTGGTCGAGCGTGGGCGACCGGATCGGCAGCGACGTCCTCCGCGGTGACCTCGTGTCGCTCCGCGCGGGCGGCGGTGACTTCACGGCATCGACGCAAGTATGTCTGGCGAACAATTTACCCGCGACCTCACTGCCGTACACCGCAGTGCCGGGGCCGGGTGAGGCGTGGTGGTTGCTGGTGCGGATCGTCACCCCGTCGGGATCAGGGACTTATGACAACGGTGGTCCGGGCCAGGTCGGGTCGCGTGACGCGGAGATCGCAGCGTCGCCCAACGCCTGTCCGTAAAGAGCCCGCCGGAGGTCAGTTGATGGGTGTCACCACCGGCCGGAGAATCAGCTTGTCCGGGGAGGCCTCGTTGACCTGCACCGACGCCGCGGCGTCGAAGTCGAGGGTCCCCGTGTTCAGCCCCGCCTCGACCACCTGGAACCGGATCGGGACATCCACCTTGTCGAGGCGAACAACTCAAGAGCCTGATGGTCCTCGACCGGGTGGATGGGCACCTCGTCTTCGACTCGCGGGCGGCGCGGTTCTCGGAAGTCCTGACCGCCAGCGTGCTGCACCGGTCCCGCGCGCTGCTGGTTGTGGGCGTACATCCGGACGGCTCGAACAAGATGCTGCTGCCCGACAATGAATCCGGCCGCGTGGCCTGGAGCCGCAACAACCTGAAAGCCGGCGGAACGGCACAGATGGCCGGACTCATGGCGGTACCGGCGCGAGGTCTCGGCGGCATGAACGCCGGTGGCAGGACGCATGAGATCGATGCGGAGGCTTTTCTCTATCTCGACTACGGGACGCTGGCGAAGATCGAGACGCGTACCGGCCGGGTCCTCTGGCAGACAGATCACCGCGGCGCCCCCGATTAGACCCGGCTGTTCTTCCCGCCAAAGCGCGGCGATTTGTTCATCCTCGGCAGCGAGATCAAAGAGAGCATCAATGGGACCCCCTACGTCCGGACCGTGTTCATGGCCCACCGGATGGCGGCCGGCCGGCCGCTGTGGCCCGAGCCGGTCGATTTCAAGGAGGGGCTTGGCGCGGTCATCTTTACCGACCGGGGCATTCTTCTGAGCAACAAGTCGCGTACGAGCGGCCGGATCAAAATGGTCGAGTACGCGTCGGGACGCTCTCTCTGGGGCAAAAAGGGGAAGGGGATCGAAACCCCGGGCCCGGTGTTCGGCCACGACGAGGTCGCCGGCGGTCTGGCGATGGCGTTCGGCACTGACAGCGCCTGGGACAACGCCGGGGTCGGAATGTCCTGAACATCCTCGACCTCGGAACAGGAGAGTTCCGCTTCGAAAGCGACCTCAAGGTGAAGGGCGCCCTGCTGCGGACCGAGGTCCTGCCGCGCGGCGTCCTGTACGTGACGACCGCCGAGTTAAACGTTCTCGACCCCGCGAGCGGCAAACCAATCAATCCGCGTCTCGGCTCGACAAGGAGACCGGGCGGATTCACACCCTCTCCAGGACCCCGGTCAAGCTGGGCGACAAGGACAGGCCGGATGCGCTGGAGGTGGGGTCCGTTCGGGTGACGGTCGTTTCCAGCCAGAACGTCGTGGCATTCGGCCTCGACGGGAGCGTGAAATTCCACTCCCACTACGCCGCCCCCCGCCTGCCGGCGGCCCTGCGGATCCTCGCGGCCGCCAATGCCTTCAACGCCGCCATGACATCGGTCGCCTCGGCCGCGATGGCCGGAGCGCTGGCACAGGCCACGACGCACCAGGCGCCGGGCTCTCCGGAGCAGAACATGACCGCCCTGATTGCGGAAGGGTACGGCCAGGTCGCGCAGGACGCCGCCGGGGCTTCCCGCCAGTCGGCGCAGATTGCCTCGACACGATTCAAGGCTTCGGCGCAGGCCGATACGCACATCTTCATGCTGGTGAACTTCCCGAAGGAGGGAATCGGGCTCGCCAAGGTCCGCAAGCTGACCGGCCAGATCGACGGCCGGATCATGCTTGGCAGGGACCGGGAGCCCGACTACCAGGTGGACCTGATTGGGAAGCGTCTCCATTACCGCACCGCGCCCGGACAGATCCTGGGGTACTCCTTCTAGATCTCCTGGCACAAAGAGTGCCTCTCCTGATCCGTGTTCCTGACCGATTCCGGCGTCGGCCCCGGCGTCAGGGGCAGGGGAGCGGGATGGTCCGTTCCAGTCCGAGACTGTCGTACCCCGCGGACTGTTCGATCGCACCGACCACGGCGGTGACGTTATAGGCAAATCCGTCGCCGACGGGCGGCACGCCGGACTCGGCAAAGTAGAGATCGCTTGTGTCCGGGTCGTCCGCGTCGCGGCACAGGTCCAGCCCGCGGAATCGCAGCGAGGACAGCCGGCCGCTGTATACGTGGTAGGAGGAAGCCCCTTCCTGCGGGCGCCAGGTGAACGTCATTGACCCGGTGAACATCGTGGCCAGGACTTCGTCGTGGTCATACTCGTAGGCGCCACGGTCGAAAGCGGCCACACGGTTACCGTCGCCGTCGAGCGGCCGCCGCTGGCCGCGGAGATCGGGGGCGGAGACGGGTTGGGCGTCGCCGGAGTCGATCGCCGGCGAACCCGGCGACAGGCGGTAATCGTCCCGCGGCACGTTCCGGAACAACGGGTCGCTGAAGAGATTCGAGGCGTGGTTGCAGAGGACAGCGTCGATCCCACCGCAGTCGCCTCCCTGATTGGAGTGCAGGAGGTTGAAGAGGATCTGTGACTGGGGCGCCAGGAGGTCAATCCCGGCGCTTTCCGGCGCGCGGTTCCGGGCCACGATGTTGTTGACCAGGAGGGGAGCAGCATCGGAGAGCAGGGCGACGCCACCGCCGATGTCGGCGACATTGTTGACCAGAGTGTTGCCGATCAGGCGCACATCCCCGTAGAAGACGTCAACCCCACCGCCATACCCGCCGACCGGATCGGTCGCCGAATTGCCGCTGATGAGGTTGCTGGTGATGTGGGCCGATCCGAGCCCGAGGATTTCCATCCCGCCGCCATACGCCGCGGAGTTCGACAAGATCCGGTTGCCGTGGATGAGGGTCACCTGTCCCGCGGGCACGCTGGCGTCGATCCCGCCGCCGGCGAAGTGCGCCGTGTTCCCGCGGATCTCGTTCCCGGTCACCCGTGGTGTCCCGCCGGCGATCTCGATCCCGCCTCCAAAATCGGCCTCGTTGTTCTCGATGATGTTTTCCTGGGCCATCGCGGCGGAGTTCAGCAGCGCGAGGCCGCCCCCGTAACCCTGGACTACACCGGTCGGGTCGAGGGCCCGGTTCCCGACGATCCGGTTCCTGCGGATGATCGGTGTGCCCCCCTGGACCAGCACGCCGCCTCCGAATTCGGAGAGGCCGTTGAAGATCCGCAGCCCTTCCAGGACCGTCGTGTCGCCGCACCCGGTGATCGAGGCCACCGATCCCCTCTGCCCGCCGTCCACGGTCACCACATCGGGTCCCGCGCCACGCAGGGCAACACCGCATTTCAGGACGAGGTTCTCGGGATAGCTCCCGGCCCGCACTTCGATCAGATCCCCCGGCTGCGCCGCGTTGATCGCCGCCTGGATGGTCACGAAGTCCGCCGGGCCGTTGTCGTCGACGATCCAGGTCCGGGTGAAACCCCAGGTCGAGATCATGGCGAGGATCAGAGTGGCCAGTGGGAGTCGCAGGGATCTCGGACGCATTGGGTGAAGGGCCTCAAGTGTGAGGAGTCTTAAGTACGGCGGAAGGCGGTTGGTGTCAACAGAAGGCCTCTGGAATCTGCTGCCTGGTATCCGGATCCCAGAATGAGCCCCGGCCTTCGGCTTGACAGCCCAGGGTTGTTATCTCGCACACTTGCAGCGATTTACGGATGTTCATAACCTGGTCGGCGGGAAAGGACAGGGACCCGCCCGTGGCGGCGTGGTCCACGCCCGGGGCTCTGCCTCCCACGCTGCCTCCCACGCCCTTGACCGATGGGGGTCGCTCTGATAAATGGAATCCTGCTGATCGACATTGACCCGCATTGCATGAGGAGGGGGGCGGAGTGTCCACCCCGAAGGAGGTCCGATGAGGGCAGGGGACGCCACGGCGCGGGTCCGGGTGGAGAGCCTGGAAAATGGCGCGGTACGGCGCGTCGTTCTCACTGGCTCGAAGGGAAACATCATCGACACGGCGATGAGCCGGGCCCTGAAGGACGTCTTCGATGAGACGGCGGTCCTGCCCGCGCTCAAAGCGGTGATCCTGGAAGGCGATGGCGCCCACTTCTCCTACGGTGCGAGTATCCAGGAGCACCTCCCCGATCAGGTCGCCGGAATGCTGCGGAGTTTCCACGAACTCTTCCGGGTCATGATTGCGGGCGCCGTGCCGACGCTGTCCGCGGTGCGCGGTCGGTGTCTCGGCGGCGGGCTCGAACTGGCGGCTTTCTGCAACCGGGTCTTTGCCGCTCCGGACGCGCTCCTCGGCCAGCCGGAAATCGGGCTCGGTGTGTTCGCACCCATCGCCTCGATGTTCCTGCGCGAGCGGGTCGGCCGCGGTGCCGCCGAGGACCTCTGTCTCAGCGGTCGGATCATCGGCGCCGCGGAGGCCCAGCGGATCGGGCTGGTCGACGCCATCGCGGAGGATCCGTCGGGCGCGGCCCTCGCCTATGCGCGCGAGTACCTGCTGCCGCGGTCCGCCACGAGCCTCCGTTACGCGGTAAGAGCCGTGCGCCACGATCTGGCCGCGCGCTTCGGGGCCGACATCGCCGCCCAGGAGCGTCTCTACCTCGGCGACCTGATGAACACCGCCGACGCGGTCGAAGGGATCCGCGCCTTTCTCGAGAAGCGCCGGCCGGACTGGAGCAACGCGTAACTCAATTCCATGCGCTGCGCCGCCTGCTCGATGGAGGTCCCCGCCGCCGGCCGGTTCTGCCCCGGGTGCGGCTCGCGCGTCTCCTCCCTGTCGGCGTCTCCCACCCGGACGGTCGCCGATTCTGGATCCCGATCGGGGAGCGCGCCCCCGGATTCCACCAGTTCCCCCGATCAGGGGCGGTTCCCGCCCGGGACGATGGTGGGGGGCCGGTACCGGATCGCCGGGCTGCTCGGGCGCGGGGGCATGGGAGAGATCTACCGGGCCGACGACCTGCGACTGGGCCAGCCGGTCGCCCTGAAGTTCCTGCCGGAATTCCTGGCCAACAACCCCGGCGGGCTGATGCGACTGCGCGACGAAGTGCGCACCGCCCGGCAGGTCTCCCACCCGAACGTCTGCCGGGTCCACGACCTGAACGAGGCCGACGGGCATCACTTCGTGGTCATGGAGTATGTCGATGGCGAAGACCTGGCGTCGTTGATCCGCCGGATTGGCCGGCTGCCGCGGGACAAGGCGGTCGAGATCGCCCGGCAGATCTGTGCCGGCCTGCAGGCTGCGCACGATCGCGGTGTCCTGCATCGCGACCTGAAACCGGCCAACATCATGATCGACGGGCACGGTCGGGTGCGACTGACCGACTTCGGTCTGGCCGGTGTGGCGGGGGAAATCCGACACGCCGACGTCCGCGCCGGCACTCCGGCCTACATGGCGCCGGAGCAACTGGCGGGAAAGGAAGTGACGACGCGGAGCGACGTGTACGCCCTGGGCATCGTTCTCTACGAGATGTTCACCGGGAAGCGCGTCTGGAAGGACGGCAGCCCCGACGAGATCACCCGCCAGCGCAGCGGTGCGACGCCGGTGCGCCCCTCTTCGATCGCGGCCGACTTCGACCCGGCCGTCGAGCGGGCGATCCTCCGCTGCCTGCAGGACGATCCGGCGGAGCGGCCGATCTCGGCCCTGGCGGTGGCCGCCGCGCTCCCGGGCGGCGACCCGCTGGCCGCGGCCCTGGCCGCCGGCGAGACGCCCTCCCCCGAGATGGTGGCGGCCGCCACCGAGGTCGGGACTCTCGGGTCCCGCGCCGCCTGGGGCCTGTTCGTCGTCGGGGTGGCGGGGGTCATCCTGTTCGCGCTGCTCGCGGGACGGGCGCTCCTGGTGCGGCAGGCACCGTTGCCGAAATCGCCCGAGGTGCTCGCCGACCGGGCCGCCGAAATCCTGGCGCGTGTCGGGGTTGCGGCGCCGCCGGCCGACCGGGCGCAGGGGTTCGGCATCCACTACACCTACCTGCAGCACATCGAGAAGACCGATCGTGCCCCGGGCCGCTGGGATCGCCTGCGACGCGGGCGGCCATCGGCGATGTTCTACTGGTACCGGCAGAGCCCGCTGCCGATGATCCCCGGCGCGACCGGGCAGATCGGCATCCGCGACGATCCGCCGCAGACCATCGGAGGGATGGCCAGTGTCCTTCTCGATCCGGGGGGACGGCTCTGGGGGTTGCAGGTCGTCCCGCCGGAAGTGGACGATCCGGCGGGCGAGCCGATCGACCCCGACTGGGCGGCGCTGTTCCGCGAGGCGGGGCTGGAACTGTCGGCCTTCAGCCCGACGGCGTCGTACTGGACACCGCCGGTCTACGCCGACCGCCGGCTGGCGTGGGAAGGGTCCTATCCCGAGAATCCCGAGTACCCGATGCGGATCGAGGCCGCATCGTACCGGGGACGGCCGGTCCACTTCTGGATCACCGGCGCATGGAACCGGCCGCTGCCGGTCAGCCCGATCTTCGAGCGTCTCCAGGCCCGGCTGACCCAGTCGTTCCTGGCGATCCTCACGCTGCTCCCATGCGTGGCCCCCGGCTGGCTCGGTCTCCCGCCGCCGCTTCCGTTCCTCGGACTGGGCGGGCTCGACACTCTCCGCGGTCTGCGCTTTGCCGTGACCGACCTGCTTTCGGGGATGCAGATCGCCGTCATGAGCGGGCTCGCCATGCTCTTCGTGCTGGTGCTCCTGCAGATGGCGCTGCGACGCGCGGACGCGGCCGTGGGCGCACTTTTTGTCCTGCTCGCCATTCTCAGCGGGCTCCAGATCTGGCGCGGGAATTTCTGGGTGGATGCGCCGGCCGGACTGATCGCCGCCTTGGTGACGACATGGGTGCTGGTCCGTTGCGGTCTGCTGGCGGTGGTGGCGAACATCTTGATCGCATTGGCGCTCATCCACTACCCGACGGTGCTCGACCTGACAACCTGGTACGCGCCGATCACGGTATTCGCCCTGGCGGTTCCCCTGGCGTTTCTCCTGTATGGCCTGGTGACGGCGCGGTCCGGGCATCCGCTTGACCCAGGTTCGGCCCGGACCTAGGTTTTCATCCGTCGCCCGGCCGCGATGATCGCGGCGCGGCGACCGATTCAGGAGGGACGGTCCATGCGCACCAAGATCACGCTTCTCACTCTGGCCACCGCGATTCTGGCCCCCTCGTTCGCCCTCGCGGGGGGGATCGAGAAAGACATCAACAAGCGCTGGCTGGGCGCCTGGGTCGTGACCCGCGTCGAGATGTACTCGGCCTGCGATCCTTCCTACACCAACAACCGGGTCAATGGCACCCTGGTCAGCGGCCGGGGCGCGCGCCGCTTCCAGCCGGGGGAGCTGGCGAAGGTGACCAAGGTGGATGCCGGGCGGCACCGCGTCGACGTGCGGATCAGCCTGGTCGAGTCGGTCCTGCTGTCGCACCGGGACGGGCCATTCACCCTGTATGACGAGTCATCCTGCCGGGTGGAACTCGAGGTCGAAGTGCCGCGCGACCAGGTGAAGGGGCAGGACATCGCTTCCCTCGACCGCCAGATCGCCGGCCTGGTGGAGAGATTCAGCACCATGGAGGACGCTCGTGTGTCGCGGGCCTGGAACAAGCGGACCCGCGAGCCGCTGCCGCCCGACTACGAACGGACGCTGCGTGCCCATGCCGCCTGGAAGGCGGAGCAGCACAATGCTGCGGTGCGGGCCAAGCTGGACGAAGCGAACCAGACCACCCAGCGGGTCACCGAGCGGATCACCGAGGATCCCGAGTACCTGCGCGGTTTCGCCGCCGGAGTGCAGGCGGCGCGCCAGTCGGGGGCGGGAGAGTGCGCGAACATGATGGTGGTGAATCTGCGTGAGCAGAGCAGTGGAACGGTGACGCTCGCCGGTCTCGGCACGGTGCCGGTGCAGAACACCTACGCGCGCGGCCACCGGGACGGCCAGCGGCTGGTGCTGGGGCTCGAGTTACAGCGCCGTCTGCCGGAGTGCCTGGTCACCGTTCCTGAGGAGTAAGGGCCGGGACGGCGTTACCCGCCGCTGGGAGGGGCGCCGGTCGTGCCTCCATCGGCCTTGTAGGTCTGGAACTGGGCCGTAGTCAGGACACCGCCCAGCCGCGCGTCCACCTCGACGCGGACCTGTTGCAGCTCGGGACCCAGGGGCCGCCGGGTCTCCGGCCCACCCTGCGCGTCGATGTGAAACGACAGGATCGCCAGCCGGCGGTCGTACTCGTCGGAGAGGATCGGCCGGACGGCGGCCGCCTGCCCGGGGCTCAGCCCCAGGCGATCGGTCAGTCTTTTGAGGCGGGCCTCGCAGAAGGCCTTCCGGATCTCCTGGTCGACTTCTCTCCGGATCGCTGCGATCTCCTTCATCTGCGTCGGATTCAGGATCGGTTCGAGGTTGGTCTGGAAGGCCTGCCGCGCCTCGCGGAACTCACCCAGCAGGGCCGGCATGACCGCGACCCCCTGGCCGGTGTACTGCTCGAACAGCCCCCGCAGTCTTTTCAGGTGGCGCTCGACGATCGGCTTCAGGCTGGTGACCTGGGCGTCGGTGAGATTCAGCCGGGTCCTCGATGAGGTCAGGACCAGGTCGGCCTGCCGGCCCCAGTCGGGCTCCTGGGCCACCGGTGGGTCGGCCGCGAAGGCGGCGCCGGGAGCGAGGGCGCCCGCCAGGATCAGGGCGAGACAGCCGATCGCACCGAACCGGATGATCGAAAGATGGGACGCAGCCAGCCTCATGAGCCCTCCTTGCACGAAACGTTTTCGATGGACCGGAACCGGTTTTCTGGACCGGGACCAGAGTCTAGACGAGAGGTGGCCGCTTCGCAAGAAAGAAGGCCGCGCGTCTGCCGGGAGGGAGAATGGAGACGCGCGGCCCCGTCGTCCGGCGTGATCAGACGCCGCCGACGACCAGGTGGTAGGTGATGTCCAGCGAGAAGTTGAACGCCGGGAACGACCCTCCGAAGTGGATCGTGTGAGCCCCGTCGGAGAGCGGCCCCAGCATCACGTAGGCCCCGTCTCCCGCCGCCTGGTAAGGCTCGCAGGCCGTCGCCCCCGGCAGGCACGAACCGGCCGGCGCGTTCACCCCGAAGAACTGCAGGAAATTGTCCTCCGGCAGCGAAAAGTGGAACGACGGCGAGGTGACCCGCTGCCGGCGGACGGAGATCCGGTCGCCATCGATTTCCAGGAACAGACCCGCCGCGTTGTCCATGAAACCGCTGGCGCAGGCCCGCAGGGCGACCGGGGTGTCGCCGTTCCCTTCGACGTTCGAGCATTCGACGTTGAGGATCGGGAAGAACAGCGCCTTCCCGGACGGCACGGCGCAGGTCCGCTCGGCCGTCCCGGAAACATTCACCACGCCTCCCAGGAACCAGACCGGCCCCGACTGACCGTTGCCGCACAGGGCGCCGGTTTCGTCGAACAGGGGGTTCTCGGGGACGGGCAGGGCGAGCGTCCACTGCCACCAGGCCGCCGCCCAGTCACCGTAGCTGTTGCCGTAGGGACTGGTGCTCAGCGAAGAAGCCCGCGCCGAGGAATCCCGGACCTGCGCAGAGGCCGGGGCGGTCGCCAGGACGCCACAGGCGAGCGCGACGACGATCGCCAGACAGACGCGGAGAACAAGCGAAATGCTTCTCATGATGGTGCCTCCATACGAGTGAACGGGTTGACGATGAGAGGTTGCCGGCCCCCTCTGTCTGTCATAACGAACTCCGGGGTTGCGACCGCACAACCTCCGGCCAGTGGCTCCCGGGCCTGGGAATCCTCCCGGCAGGTTGTTCTCCCGCCCCGGGGCCCGGTGTGTCGGAAAACTGACGCCTATCGTCATCCAAGAGACTGAGGAGTGTGTCGCTCTGGGTTGAATCACGCCCATCAATCTCTATATTCGGTTGAGTCCGGGTCATTGTGACGCCTGCGGTCAGATGCTCTGACCGGGACCCCGGAACCCTGGAGCGCGGCCAGGGTCGCGAATGGGGGGGGCCGGAGACGGCCCCACGAGGTCGCATGCTGGTTGCCTGTCTGGATCGTTTACCAGGCCGCGACGCGACCAGACCGCACCGGATCGTCGGCAGGTTTGCGATCCGCGTCGCGCTCTGCCTGACGCTCGGCGGTTCGTTTGCCGTCATCCCCGCCCGCGCGGCCGATCCCTCCACCGCCTCCGCGCTCGAACGCCAGGTCAAGATCGCCTTCCTCTACAACTTCGCGAAGTTCGTCGTGTGGCCGGATGGATCGCTCGCGGGGCCACGCACGCCGCTGACGGTCGGTGTCCTGGGGAGCGATGCTTTCTGCCTCGATCTCGAACAGGGCCTGGAGGGGCGGACCGTGGACGCCCACCCGATCGTCGTCCGGCGTCTCACGGGGCTCGAGGAGGCCCGGACGGTTCAGATTCTCTTCATCGGATCGGCTCTCGGATCCCAGGTTGACAGGGCTCTCGTCGCGTTGCGGGGCGCTCCTGTCCTGACCGTCGGCGACATGCCGCGGTTTGCCGCACGGGGGGGCATCATCAATTTCACGATCGTGGACAACAAGGTCCGGTTCGAGATCAACGTGGACGCGGCGCGGCGGGCCGGCCTGAAGATCAGCAGCAAGCTCCTGAACGTGGCGACGGTGCTCCGCGACACCGCGCACGCGGGGTTTTGACATGCTGTCGCTGCGCCGTCTCCCGTTCCGGCACAAGCTGACGGTCGTCCTCACCCTCACGAGCAGCCTGGCGGTCCTGCTGGCCTGCGCCGCCTTCGCCACCTACGACGTCCTGTCGTTCCGTTCGATGATGGTCGACGACCTGCAGACCCTCGCCCGCATCGTCGGCACGAACAGCGCCGCGGCGCTCACCTTCAACGATCCGAAGGCGGCAGAGGAAGTGCTCGGCGCGCTGCGGGCCCGCCCGAACATCGTGGCCTCCGATCTCTACTCGCCGGACGGCAGCCCGTTCGCGCGCTACAGATCAAACGGGACGGACGGCCCCGTCGCCATGGCCCCCGCCCCCGGACCCGACGGGCACCGCTTCGAGCACCACTATCTGATACTGACTCAGACCGTCCATCTGGCCGGAGAGTCCGCCGGCATCGTCGTGCTGCGGTCGGACCTGCGCGACCTCCGGGAGCGGCTGGAGCGTTACGGGGCGGCGGTCGGCGTCGTCGTGCTGGCGTGCATCGCGGTGGCGTTCGCGCTCTCGACGTGGCTGCAGGGGTTCGTGTCGCGCCCGATCCTCGAACTGGCGACGGTGGCGCGGGCGATCTCGGTGCACAAGGACTATTCGGCGCGGGCCCCCGAGAAGGGCCACGACGAGGTCGCCGTCCTCAGCCGGGCGTTCAACGAGATGCTGCGTCAGATCCAGGCGCACGAAACGGAACTACGCAGCGCACACGATCTCCTGGAGCAACGGGTCGAGGACCGGACCCGCGAGCTCATCAAGGAGGTCGGCCAGCGGCAGAGGGCTCAGGAGGCGCTCCGCCAGAGCGAGGAGCAGTTGCGGCAGTCGCAGAAGATGGAGGCGATCGGCCGGCTCGCCGGCGGTGTCGCCCACGATTTCAACAATCTCCTGACCGCGATCACCGGGTACAGCCAGATCCTGCTGATGCGGCTCGGCGCCGATCACCCGATGCGCGGCGCGGTGGAGAACATCCGCAAGGCCAGCGACCGGGCGGCCGAGCTGACGCGGCAGCTGCTGGCGTTCAGCCGCAAGCAGATGCTCGAACCGAAAATCCTCGACCTGAACAACCTGGTGCAGAGCATCGAGGGGATGCTCCGTCGCCTGATCGGGGAAAACGTCCAGCTGGTGAGTGATCCCGACCCGGCTCTCGGGCGGGTCAAGGCCGATCCGGGGCAGCTCGAGCAGGTCCTGTTCAACCTGGTGGTCAACGCGCGGGACGCGATGCCGCAAGGGGGGCGAATCACGATCCGGACGGCGAATCTCGTCCTCCTGCCGGGCGACCCGCGGGTCGAAAGCGGGCTCGCCGCCGGGGAGTATGCCGTCCTGGTGGTCAGCGACACCGGCTGCGGGATCGACCCGGAGACCCAGACCCGGATCTTCGAGCCGTTTTTCACGACCAAGGAAAAGGGCAAGGGGACCGGCCTCGGGTTGTCCACGGTGTACGGAATCGTCCGGCAGAGCGGCGGGCACATCGGGGTGGAGAGCGCCAGGGGGAAGGGCGCGCACTTCACCATCCTGCTGCCGCGGGTCGAGGGCGAGGTGGAGGCGGTGGTTGCCATCTCCGCCGAGGCTGTCATCGGGCCGCAGGGAGCGGAGACCGTGCTGCTGGTCGAGGACGAAGACATCGTCCGCAGCCTGGCCGCCGAGGCGCTGCGCATGCACGGCTACACGGTGCTCGAGGCGGCCCACGTGGGCGACGCCCTGGCGATTTGCCGGCATCACGAAGGCGTCATCGACCTGATGCTGACCGATGTCGTGATGCCGGAGCTGAACGGCAAGGAGCTGTTCGAGCGTCTGATCGTCATCCGCCCCGACCTCAAGGTCCTCTACATGTCCGGCTACGCCGAGAGCGGCATCGTGCACGACGGGATGCTGGATCCCGGCACCGCATTCCTTCCCAAACCCTTCACGCCCGAGGCCCTGGCCGCGAAGGTGCGCGAAGTCATCGAGGGGTCGCGTTCAACACGGCTCGACAGGCGGCACGCTGTTTCCGCCTGAGAAAGGACGGAGGTGGGTCATGGTGGGAATCCTGTCATGGCGGCTGGTTCGGGGCCCGCGGCTCCTTGTCTGCGCGACTCTCGCCCTGATCGCCGCGCAGGGGACCGGGACCGCGATCGCCGCACAGGCGCCCGATCTCACCGGGCTCAGTCTCGAGGAATTGATGGACATCGACGTGGTGTACGGCGCCTCGCGCTTCGAGCAGAAGGTCACCCAGGCGCCGTCATCGGTGACCGTGATCTCGAACGAAGAGATCCGCCGTTACGGCTACACGACCCTGGCGGAGATCGTCGGCAGCGTCCGCGGTCTGTACACGACCTACGACCGCAATTACTCCTTCATCGGGGTGCGTGGCTTCCAGCGGCCGGGCGATTACAACATGCGCACCTTGATCATGATCGACGGCCACCGGCTGAACGACAGCGTCTACGGCAGCGTGCTCATCGGGACCGACTCCCTCCTGAACGTGGACGACATCGAGCGCGTCGAGGTGATCCGCGGACCTTTCTCGTCGATCTACGGGACTGGCGCGTTCTTCGCGGTGATCAACGTCATCACCCGCAGCGGCGGCAGCCTCGGCGGCGCCGAGTTCTCCGCCGGTCTCGGCAGCTACCAGACCGTCGGCGGTCGCCTCGCGTGGGGCCGGAAGACGGAGGGCGGTGTGGACTGGTTCATGTCGGGATCGGCGTTCGACAGCGGGGGTCAGGATCTGTACTACCCGGAGTTCGACGACCCGCTCACGAACAACGGCCGGGCCGAAGGCGTGGATGGCGACGAATTTAAGAAGGTGTTCGGCAAGGTGTCGTTCGGTCACTTCCGGTTCGAAGGCGCGTACGCGTCGCGGGACAAGGTCATCCCCACGGCGCCCTACTTCACCAACTTCAACGACCCGGACAACCGGACCGAGGACCAGCGGGCGTTCCTGAGCATGGCCTACAGCCGTCCGGTGGGGCAGAAGGCCAACGTCACGGGACGGGCGTACTACGACCGTTACTCCTACCGCGGTGACTACGATTACACCGCCCCCGGAAACCTGTACAGCGAGGAATCCTGGGCCTACACGCGCGGTGTCGAGGTGCAGTTCAACACGCGGATCGCCGATCGGCACACGCTGGTGGCCGGTGGTGAATACCGGGATCACTACCGGGCCGACTTCTATGCCGAAGACGACACCGGGGTCATTTCCGACCTGACGGAGTCCCCGAGCGACTGGGGCATCTTTGTCCAGGACGAGTTCACGATCTCGAAGAAGGTGTCGATCAACCTCGGGGTCCGTCACGATGTGTACCCGGATTTTGGCGGCAGCACCAACCCG
>JANNTZ010000010.1:0-2190 GCA_031394595.1 Acidobacteriota bacterium | reverse complement strand
TGCGCCTACAACCCGGCGGAACTGGCCAAGGGCGGGTTCGATCCCTTGTCGGAACGGATCTACTCCTGTTACGGACAGGCGGCCGAGCGGCTGGTCTTCGAGGGGCAAACGCTCGATCGCCTGACCGTGTTCTCCCGTCTGCCGATCACCGACGATCGCGGGAAACGCCGTGGCCTGTTCCTCTCCATGGAGCCGATCTGGAAAGCGGTCAACGGCGACAACGCTCCGGGGAGCCCCTGGCGTACGCTCGTCCGGTTGAGCACAACGCGCTTCCGGGAGAAAGGGTCGACCATCGAAGGAAGCGCCGCCTTGCTCGGTGTCGATCCCGCGAAGGTCGAGCCGTGGCTGGTCTCGGTCCTGGAGGCCTGGCGGGACGCCACCGCCGGGGCCGATCTCGAGCCCTGGGACTTCGGCTACGCGGCGGGCGCGATGGAGCGGGCGCTGGCACCGCGGATTCCTCTCGAAACGCTGCGTCCTCTGAACGACCGTGTCTACAAGGATCTCGGTGCCGACCCGGTACTCCTCGGCGTGGAGTACGACATCGAACCGCGCGCCGGCAAGGACCCGGTCGCCTACACCGATTTCGCGGCGCGCCCCCGGCGCCTGCCGGACGGCGGCTGGGCCCCCGGAAAATTCCGGGTGTCGGCGTCCTACGCGGTCGGCGGGCCGGGCAACCTCAATGAACTCCTGCACGAGACGGGGCATGCGATTCACATCGCCGCGATCCGGAGCCGGCCGGCGTTCGCCGACTGGCCCGACAGCGATACCTTCACCGAGGCGCTGGCGGAACTCGTCGCGCTCGACCTGTACGATCCGGACTGGCAGCAGCGTTACCTCGGCCGATCGGTCCCGGCGGCCGACGCCCTGCGCGCCAGGTATTCCGGCATCGTCATGGACACCGCGTGGGCCCTGTTCGAGATCCGGATGCACCGCGATCCGGCGCTCGACCCGAACCGGGTCTGGGCCGATCTGATGCGCGACTACCTGCACATCCGCCCGCACCCGGAATGGTCGTGGTGGGCAGTGCGCGGCCAGCTCATCGATCTGCCGGGCTACATGCTGAACTACGCGCTCGGGGCGATCCTGGTCGCCGACCTGCGGGCCCGGACCGCGGAACTGTTCGGGGCGCGACCCTGGGGCGACACGACCTGGTACCCGCGGGTGTCGGAGAGGCTCTACCGCTTCGGGCTCGAGCGCCCGAGCCGCCAGGTCATCGAAGACTACCTGGGACGCCCGGTCTCGTCCGACGCGCTGATTCACGACCTGCGCGGCCGCTGACAGTCAGGCGCCCGGCCCCGGCGGACCCCGGACCGCTGGCCCCGGCGGACTCCGGACCGTGAGCCTCGTCGCCTATCGCAGCCGGCCGTACTTCCGCATTGCCGTGACCAGCCGGTCGAGCGGCAGGGCGTAGGCGGTGTTGCCGTCCCGTCCGACCATCGTCGTCGCCATGGTCATGGAGTTCAGGATCGCCTCTTCGGTCGCTTCGACCGCCGCCTCGAAGATCGGGTTGAGGTGGTCGTCGGCGACCACTCTCATCCGGTAGGTGAGCGGGTCCGGATCGTGCGGCACCCGGTTGCCGGTCGAGAAGGCGAGGAAGATGTCGCCGCTCCCGTGGGTCGAGATCGCGCCGGTCCGTGCCAGGCCGAGAGCCGCCCGGGCGGCGAGCCGTTGCAGTTTCAGGTGATCGAGCGGCGCGTCGGTGGCGATCACGATGATGATCGATCCTTCCTGCTTCTCGATCGGCATCAGGTCGGTGATCTCCCCGCCGACCGGCACGCCGGCGACCAGCAGGTTCCGCCGGCCCCCGCCCCACATGTTGGCGTTCACCAGGATGCCGACGGTCCATCCGCCCTTGTCCTTCGGCAGCACGCGGGACGCCGTCCCGATCCCCGCCTTGAAGTCGAAAGCCATCATCCCCGTTCCGGCGCCGACCGATCCTTCCGCGACCGGGCCGCCGCGCGCCTCCTCGATGGCGCGCACCGTGTCCTCGATCGACACGTGGATGCCGCGTGCGTCGTTGAGCGTCGAGTCGTCGCACTCGGCAACGGTGGGGGCGACGACGTTGTCGCCGATCCCGATGTCGGGGTATTTCTTCATCATGTAAGTGACCACGCCGTCCATGACCCGGCCGATGTTCATCGTGTTGGTGAGCAGGATCGGGACCTCGAGCGCCCCCTGCGTGTCGATCCA
>JANNTZ010000007.1:0-2265 GCA_031394595.1 Acidobacteriota bacterium | reverse complement strand
AACGGGACCTGGCGGTCATCCGCAGGATGGCCGCGCTGGTCGGCGCCGGTATCTCGGCGTCGGAAGCGGCCGAGGCAGCACGGGTCGAACGCCCGCTGGCCGAGATTGAGCCGGTGAGGGAAGACCATGCCCTGGCCGACGCGCTCGTGACTGCCGCGGTTGCCTACGATGAACCTGCAGCCCTCGCTGCCATCAGGGAGGCGTCCGGTACGCTCGGCTGGCGGGTGACGCTGGACGTCGTCTTGATGCCGGCGCTGCGCCGCATGGGGCAATTCTGGAGCGATGACAGGATCGTGAGTGCGAGCGAGCACTTCGCTTCGGAGGTCATCCGGCGAGAGATCTCGGCGGCGTACGTCAACGTCCAGGCAGCCGGCGTGGAAGCGCCGACGGTGGTGCTGGCCTGTGCGGAAGACGAACGCCATGAACTCGGCCTGCTCGGGCTGGCGCTTCTCTTGAAGATGGAGGGCCTGCGGGTGCTTTACTTGGGCGCTGACGTCCCGGCCTACGACCTGATCGTTGCGGTCAGCGATACGAAATCCGCCGCGGTGTGTCTCTCCGCCACCCTCGCGAGCAGCACCGGCACCCTCGGCCGGGCAGCCCGTAACATAGTGTCCAGCAAGCTCCGCACGAAGCTCTTCATTGGAGGCCCTGGTTTGGGGAACGGCCCTGAAGCGGAAGGCGTGCCGGGAATCCAACTTCCACAGTCGCTTTCTGCAGCGGCGGATGCAATCACGAAGTCCCTTCGCGGAGTTCACAAGGAGGTGTCTGAATGATTCTCGTAGCAGGTGGCACAGGGTTTGTCGGCGGAGGTATCGTCCGCGAGCTGGCACGGCGCGCTAAACCCGTCGCCGTGCTCAGCCGCGACCCCGCGAGGCAGGCGGGCCGGTTCCCTGCGTTGACGGTCGAGTTCCGGAAGGGCGACGTCACCGACCCCGATTCACTGGCGGCAGCCCTCACGGGCATCGACACTGTGATCAGCTCTCAGCAGTTCCCGAATTCACCGATCGAGAACCCCCGGAAGGGGCACACCTTCGAGAAGGTCGACGCCGAGGGCACCGAGAACTTGGCGCGCGCGGCGAAAGCGGCCGGCGTCAAGCGCTTCCTGTACCTGAGCGGCGCCGGCGCTGCGGTCGACGCGGACCGGCACTGGTTCCGCGCGAAGTGGCGGGCGGAGACAGCGGTCCGCGAGAGCGGCATTACGTACACGATCATCCGGCCGTCGTGGGTCTTCGGACCGGAGGACGTGGCGCTGAACCGCTTCCTGGGCATGTCGCGGTTCCTGCCGTTCGTTCCGCTCATCGGCAACGCCGGGAAGCAGCGGCTGCAACCGGTCTTTGTGGACGACGTGGCGCGGGCAGTCGCTGAATCGCTGGATAAGCCGGCCGCCGAGAACCGCGTGTTCGAGATCGGCGGGCCGGACGTCCTCACGATGCGCGAGATCGTCAAGGCGGCGTTGGAGGTAGCCGGGCGGAAGCGGCTGCTGTTGGCGTCGCCGAAACCGGTGATAAAGCTGCTGTCCTCGATCATCCAGTTCGCGCCGGGAAAGCCGCTTTCGCCTGATGCCGTGGACTTCATCACTATGGACGCCCTGGCGGATCCGACCGAGCTGGAGCAAGCGCTCGGGCTCAAGATGACACCGCTTCGCGAGGCGCTGGCGACGTACCTGGGGAAGAAGTAGTGGCCGAAGTCCTCGTTACGGGAGCGACGGGTTTCATCGGAAGCCGGTTGATTCCCGAATTGGTCGCCCGCGGCCACCGTGTGCATGCGCTATCGCGGCGCCCGCTTGACTCGGCGGCATTCGACGGTGCGGACGTGCGCCTGGGCGATGCGCTCGATGTCCGATCCCTCAACCGGGCTATGGAGGGTGTGGACGCCGTGTTCTACCTCATCCACTCGATGAGCCAGGACGGCGATTTCGAAGAAACGGACCGCCGGGCGGCGCAGAATACAGCGGACGCGGCGAAGGCCTCTGGCGTGCAGAGGATCATCTACCTTGGCGGCCTGGGCGAGGGCTCTGCGCTTTCCCACCACCTCGCGAGCCGCGCGGAAGTGGCAGACATCCTGGCCTCAACTGCAATTCCGGTGACAACGCTCAGGGCGGCAATCATCCTTGGCGCGGGTGGCGTCTCGTACGAGATGCTCCGTTACCTGGTGGAACGCCTGCCTGCGATGATCACACCACGCTGGGTGCAGACGCGCTGCCAGCCAATCGCTGTGCGCGACGTGATCCAGTACCTCGCCGGTTGTGTTGAGAACGATGAGACG
>JANNTZ010000459.1:0-3881 GCA_031394595.1 Acidobacteriota bacterium | reverse complement strand
TCGACGAGGTGCAGCACGTGCCGGAGGTGTTCGCGTTCGTCCGCTCGCGGATCGATCGCCAGCCGCGTCGCACGGGCCAGTGGCTGCTCACGGGTTCGCAGGAAGCGTCGCTGATGCAGCGTGCCCACCATCACGCAGTGGCTCGGCGTCCTGGAGATGACCGCGCAGGTCTTCATCGTCCCGCCGTTTTTCGAGAACCTCGGCAAGCGGCTGATCAAGTCACCGAAGCTGTATCTGGCTGACTCCGGCCTTGCCTGTCATCTGCTGGGCGTGGATTCGCCGGCCGAGCTGGCCAAATCGCCTTTTTACGGCGTGTTGTTTGAGGGCTTTGTCGCGTCGGAAATGGTGAAGGCGCAGTTGAACTCCGGTCGGCGGCGCGAGCTCTACTACTTCCGCGACGAGCAGGGGCTGGAGGTGGACTTCGTCATGCCCGGTCGCGGCGGCAGCGTTTCGCTGGTCGAGTGCAAGGCCGCGCGCACCGTCACACCTGCCATGGCCGGACCGCTGCGACGACTGGCGGAGGCGCTGCGAAAGAAACGCCCCCACGGCACGATGGTCGCGTTGCATCTCGTGCATCAATCGCCGAAAAACCCGGCCGCAACCCGCGCCGTCGCCCCGGGCGTGCGGGCGTGGGCGTGGCAGGACTTCGTCCGCCAGCTTTGAATCGAATGCCCGGATGAAACGACTGCTCAAAGATGGCTTGATGCTGACCAAATGTGAAAGACGGCTGGTCGTCCTCGTGGCCGCCCTCTTGGCGACCGGGAGCCGCCTGTCGGCCCAAGCGGACGAGGACACGGCCGCGCAGTCCCAGGTGGAAGCGGCGGCACCGACCGCGGGCGCCACGACGCCGACGCCGGCAGGAGAAACCGCGCAGGACGAGGACCCGACGCGGACGGTCCTGTTCAACGCCCGCCTCGAGTACCGTGACCTGCTGGATGGCGCCTCGGCGCAGATCCTGACGCTTCGTCGGGATGTGGCGATCCCGGCGGCCCGCACTGTGCGACCGCACCACAAGTACGCCCTCTTGAGGTTTGATCTCCCGCTGGCGCGGGTCGATCGGGGGGGCGTCACGGAGTCCGGGCTCGGCGATTTCTACTTCCAGGCCCTGCATGTCCATCCCTTCCGTCCGGGGTTCGCGCTCGCCTACGGCTCCGGCCTCCTCCTGCCGACCGCATCGGAGGACAGCTTGGGCACCGGGAAGTGGGTGCTCGCTCCGGCGGTGGTGCCGGTATGGTTCCTACCGAAGATCCGCGGCCTGGCGTACGTCAAGGTCCAGGATTTCTTCTCCGTCGCCGGAGACGAGACGCGTCCCGATCTCCACGTCCTGGCGATCACCCCGGCGCTCCAGCGACGCCTGGGTCAGCGGGGCTTCATGACCGTTGACTCCGAGTCGCGGACCAATTGGCGGGAGGACGGCCAGACTTCGTTCATGAGCGGGGTGCTGTTGGGGCGGGTCCTCAGCCCCCGCTGGGGATTCTGGGCGAAGGTGGAGGTCCCGTGGGGCGAGCACAGGGCGGGCGACTGGACCCTTCGGACCTCCCTGGTCAGGCGCGACGTCCGCTGACCCCCGGGACGGCCTCCTGGGAAGAGCGATCGCCTACTTCGTCTCGACCGTCACCTTGTGTATCCGGCCGGTGAACTTGTTGGCGCCCTGCCTGTAGTCTTCGGTGACCGGCGTCTCGTTGTCGACGCCGACATCCGTTCCTTCGTCGGCGGAGTACATGAACGGCATCGTCCGGGCGACTCTGACCTCGCCGACCTGCTTTCCATCCACGCTCAGCCGGCTGGTTCCGCCCGAGCCCGGCTTGCCACCATCGTAGGCGAACTCATAGAGAACGGTATGGCGTCCCGGCGCGAGGGGTTGCGGGGAAGAAACCGTGGACCACTCCAGGCCGCCGAAGTTGTACACCTCGTGCACCCGGCCGCCTTTCAGGTACAGGCTCCATCCACCGAACCGTCCCGCCTGCGCGATGATCACACCGTTGGCGCCGCCGCGCGGCACCTCGAGGTCGGCGGTGATCGTGTACGAGCGCCCCTTCAGGTTGATGAAGGCGTTCTCCGAGATGCCGGTCATCCCCTCGAAAAGGGTCAACGAATTGCGGGGCCCCATGAGGTCGGGCCGGCCGGCGATCGAAGCGTGGTCATCGTCCTCGGCAAAGCGCTCGGGCTCGCGCACACGATCATGGATCCGCTGGCGGCACGCATCCCCGTCGAGTCGGTCGTTGGACTCCGGACGCCGAGGCTGCTGGCCATCGGCGCGATCGTGGTGTTCTGTTTTCTCGCCGGGCTCTTCGCGCGGACGGCGCTCGCCCGGAAGATCGTCCACGTGTTGGAGACAGCGGTGCTTTCCAAGGTTCCCGGCTACGAGTTCCTCAAGGGCACGGGAGAGAGCATCCTGGGAGTCGCGAAGGAGGGGGCCTATCCGGTCGTGTTCGTGCGCTTCGACGACACCTGGCAGATCGGTTTCCAGGTCGAAAAACTCGAGAACGGCCTGGTCGCGGTGTTCGTCCCTGACGCGCCCAATCCGCGATCCGGCGCGGTCCATTTCCTGACCCCGGACCGGGTCAAGCCTGCCAACATCCCGCTGGCCTCGGCGCTGCAATGCCTGAAACGCCTCGGGGCGGGATCCAAGGCTCTGCTGCGCGGTCTTTCCGTCGGACCGGACCGCCCGTGATGCGGCGTCGGGAGTTCAGACCTCTCCGAGCGCCGGCACGGTGTCGCCCCGCCGTGGGCGCCGGAACGAGGCGGAGACCAGGTCGCGGTTCAGTCGGGCGATGAAATGCAGCCCGATCCCCTTCGGGCAGACTGCCTCGCACTCGCCCATGTTGGTGCAGTTCCCGAACTGTTCGTGGTCCATTTGCGCCACCATGTCGCGGGTGCGGCGCGAACGCTCGGGCCGGCCCTGCGGCAGAATGTTGAGGTGCGAGGCCTTGGCGGCGACGAACAGCATCGCCGAGGCGTTCGGGCAGGCGGCGACGCAGGCGGCGCAGCCGATGCAGGCGGCGGCGTCGAAAGCCAGGTCGGCGTGTTCCTTGGAGACCGGCGTGGCGTTGGCTTCCGGGGCCGAGCCGATCGGCGCGGAGATGAACCCGCCCGCCTGGATGATCCGGTCGAAGGCACGGCGGTCCACCATCAGGTCCTTGATCACCGGGAAGGCGCGCGCCCGCCAGGGCTCCAGCGTGATCTGGTCGCCGTCCTTGAAGGCGCGCATGTGGAGCTGGCAGACGGTGGTGCCGCGCCACGGCCCATGCGCCACACCGTTGACCAGGAAGCCGCACGAACCGCAGATCCCCTCGCGGCAGTCGTGCTCGAAGACGATCGGTTCGCGACCGGCCTGGATCAGCCCCTCGTTGACGATGTCGAGCATCTCCAGGAACGACATGTCGGCGCTGATGTCGCGGGCCTCGTAGGTCTCGAACCGGCCCGGCGCATGGGCGTTCTTCTGGCGCCACACCTTGAGCGTCAGCTTCACTTGTAGCTCCTCTCGGCCAGCCGCACCGACTCGAACTCCAGCGGCTCCTTGTGCAACCGGGCATTCTTCGGGTCGCCGGTGTGCTCCCAGGCGGCGACGTAGCAGAAATTGGCGTCGTCCCGCTTCGCCTCGCCCTCCGGCGTCTGGCTCTCCTCGCGGAAGTGACCGCCGCATGATTCGGTCCGCTGCAGCGCGTCGAGGCACAGCAGTTCGGCCAGTTCGAGGAAGTCGGCGACCCGCGCCGCCTTTTCGAGCGACTGGTTGACCTCCTCGCCGGTACCCAGGACCTTGAGATCGCGCCAGTACTGCTGGCGCAGCTCCTGGATCTGCGTGCGCGCGCGGGTCAGGCTCTCCTTGGTCCGCGCCATGCCGCAGTCGTTCCACATGATCTTGCCCAACTCACGGTGGA
>JANNTZ010000449.1:0-1619 GCA_031394595.1 Acidobacteriota bacterium | reverse complement strand
ACGCCGTCCGTCCAGCACCGGGTGGTGAACCTGTCGGGCGGGAACCAGCAGAAGGTAGTCCTGGGCAAGTGGCTCGCCATGCAGCCGCGCGGGTTGATCCTCGACGAGCCGACCCGCGGCATCGACGTCGGGGCGAAGGCGGAGATCTACCGGCACATGGCGGCCCTGGCGGCCGAGGGTCTCACGATCCTGATGGTCAGCTCCGAGATGGAAGAGGTGCTCGGCATGAGCGATCGGGTGATCGTGATGCGCGAGCGGCGCATCGCGGGAGTGCTCCCGCGGGCCGGCCTGACCGCGGAACACATCGCGCAACTGATGACCGGCGGCTCCGGGGAGAGGAAGGCCGGATGAGACGTGAGCTAGGCATGTTCGTTGCCCTCGTGCTCTTGTGCCTGGGCCTCTGGGCCACGAACCCCGACTTCCTCGGGGCCTCGAACGTGGTCAACACCACACGCCAGATCTCGATGCTGGGGGTGTTCGCGATCGGGATCTCGTTCGTCATCATCACCGGCGGGATCGACTTGTCGATCGGGTCGGTGATCGGCTTGACCGGGGTCCTGATCGCCAAGTTGTCGGGACAGTTCTACCCGGACAACCCGGCGGCGGGAGGCCTCGGCTACTCGCTGTGGGTCGGCATCCCGATCGCCCTTGCGGTGGCTGCGCTGGTGGGACTCGGGCAGGGGCTGCTCATCACGCGGCTCAACCTCCAGCCGTTCATCGTGACCCTCGGGGGCATGCTCCTGTTGCGTGGCGTGTCCCAGACCATCGTCCGCGGCGGTACCTTGAGCCTGGGGGACGTGCCCCTCGCCCGGTTCGCCAATGGGGGGCTGTTCGGATCCGAAAACAGCCCGCTCCTGCCCTACCCGTTCCTGATCCTGCTCCTCGTGGCCGCGATCGCCGCCTACCTGCTCCACCTCACGGTGTTCGGCCGCTACGTCTACGCGATCGGCGGGAATCGCGACGCGGCCGAATATTCCGGGATTCCCGTGCGCCGGATCGAGACCTTGACCTACGTCATCTCGGCCTTCTCGGGCGGGGTCGCCGGCGTGTGTTATGCAGCCTACATCGGCCAGATGTCGCAGCAGGTGGGGATCGCCTACGAACTCTACGCGATCGCGGCGGCCGTGCTCGGGGGCGTTTCCCTGCGCGGGGGCGAAGGCACCGTGCTCGGCTCCATCATCGGCTCGTGCATCATGCGGGTCATCGACAACGGCATCAACATGTTCCAGTGGGTGTACCGCGACGAAAACGGCGTCCGGCGCATCTTTCGTCTGGACAACAACTGGACGTTCATCATCATCGGGGCCGTGATCTTGGTGGCCGTGATCTTGGACCAGGTGGCCCACCTGGTCCAGTCGAAGCGTCGGACGCGGCGCGCGGGCGCCCTGTCCGCTGTCCCGCCGCCCTCCGCATGACCGCTCGCGAGAGGGTGAAGGCCGTCCTCGTCGGCGCGGGCGGCTGGGGGCGCGAACACGCTCGGATCCTCTCGCAGCGCAAAGACGTCGAGTTCGCCGCGATCTGCGGCCGCACCCCGGAGAAGACCGCCGCGCGGGCGGCGGAATACGGCGTAAGGGCCTACACCGACATCGCGACGATGCTGGCCGCCGAGCGCCCCGACC
>JANNTZ010000444.1:0-4474 GCA_031394595.1 Acidobacteriota bacterium | reverse complement strand
GGGCCGGCTCGGCTTCGGCCACGTCACCTCGGTGATAGACCCGAGGCAGTTCGGAAGCGGCGGCGCGGAAGACGCGCACGATGCCCTCCCGCAGAACGTCCACGTCCCACACCACCTGAGTGCCCGCGGCGAAGTACTCGGCGCGCTTGGCCCGAAGCAACCGCTCGGCCGCCGGACCATACTCCTCTGGACTGCGTACCTCGACCGCGAAGAGGGGCGCGTGGTCGAGGAACTTTGGGCCGGTCCGGGGACCCACGTAGAAGGCCGCATCCGGCGAGAAGGACTTGCGGTGCGGCAGATCCACCAGGAAACCGGCATTGTCTGAGAGCCTGAGAAGTTATTGAGTTCTTGCGTTTGTGGATCGTTGGGTTTTCGGGCGCGACTCGGCGGCGAGCGCGTGGGTGGATGCGCCGCCGGGGAGGTGGAGCCCTTAGGTCGCCGCCGGGGGGGAGAACCGGCTGTGGCCGCGTGGTCCAGCCTCGCGAGGCCGGCGGTCCGCTGGTCCGCTCAGCGCTTCAGTGGAGTCCGCCGTGAGCCGTTGTAGCGGCGCAATCCCCACCTCCGTGCGGGGCCATCAGGCACGGAGCGTGAGGACGCGAAGGATGTTGTAGGTCAGCGCGAAGAGGCAAGCGCTCCCGAGAACTCGGTCCCGGCCACGAACCTTGAGGCGGTCCAAGCCTCGATGTGCCTTGGCATCCGCGTTGACGGTCTCCGCGGTTGCGCCGCGCTGCTTGTAGATCCTCTTCGCCTCGTCGGTCCCCATGCGCTGACGCCAAGCGGCCACGGGTTGACTGTCGTCATCGCGGGGCAGATGAGGATCCCGCGTATCTCCTTTGCGAGGCTTGGGCAGGGGTGCGTACACCGTGGTGCCGTCCTCGGTGGCCCGATCGATCGCCTCATGTCCGGTGTAGCCGCCATCGACCAAGATTTCTGTCGGCCGCTTTCCCGTGCGCTTCTCGATCTGCTCGATCATCGGGGTCGACTCGCCTTGGTCGCTGCCGCGATTGGTGACCTCGACCCCCACGATCACGCGCGCCTTGTCTGTGGTCGTCGCCAGTTGCACGTTGAAGGCCGGGCGGAATCCGCCATCGCCCATCTTCATCACCCGAGCTTCCGGGTCGGTGGTGGAGACGCGGACCGTGGCGTCCTTGGCGCCGCTTCGTCGCTTGGTTTCGGTGACCTCGGGGACTTGCTTCAGGGCGGCTTCCAGGCGAGCCAGACGTTCCTGCGCCCCCCGCTTGCGCGCCGCGGTCCGACGCGCGCTGACCGCGGGGTCGGCGGCCACCTTGGTTACGGCTTCGAGGTGTGCCCGAGCCTCGTCCATCAGTGCCTGGAGGGTCTCTTCCCTGCGAAAAGAACTGGCACCCGCGCTCGCCCGCACCCGGGTCCCATCCTGGGCAACGCGGCTCAGGTCGACCAAGTCCTGCTTCATCAGCAATCCCAAGACCTGCGTGATCAACCCATTGACGATCTCGCCCTGCTGGCTGCGAAAGTCGCTCAGCGTGTGATAGTTCACTTCGACTCCGCCGCAGATCCAGCGATACGCATTGTGCAACTCCGTCAGGCGCCAGATCTCACGAGCGCTGGCCTCCCCCTCGCTCGTGGCGTAGATCCACAGCGACAGCAGGATCTTCGGATCGATGGCTGGCGCACCGGCGACGTCGTCGCGTGCCTCGATCTGGGCGTACAGGGCCGACATCTCGAGCCGCTCGACCACGGCCCAAATCGCGCGAGCGGGATGGTCCTCGGGAAGTGTCGCGTTCAGATCGATACGCCCCCACGCGATCTGGGATCGCTCCGCCTCACGAAGCCGGGCCCCTCGCTTCGGGTCGGGTCCCAAGGGGCGCGGCTTCTTGGGGCCCGCGGGGAGCAGGGGAAACAACGTCGCCGCGTCGGAGGGGGGATCGGGGGGTGGCGTCACGGTGTCGGGCTTGACGTCGTCCATGGCCGTGAGTATGATAACTCATGGTGAAGAAGTCAAGTCGTTCGTCCCCGCGTCCCAGGCGCCCACCCTTCGTCCAGCTGGAACAACGCCACCGGACCCTGCTCCGCGAGATTGGGGAGATCGGACCCGTGCTCCGCGGTACCATCGGGGTGTACCGGACGCAATGCGGAAGCCCCGGCTGCCGCTGTCACACCGACCCCGCCGCCCGGCACGGCCCTTACTACATATGGACCCGCAAGGTCGCCGGGAAGACGGTCACCCGGATGCTCTCCGAAGAGCAGGGCAAGCTCTTGCGGCCCTGGACCAAGAACATGCGCCGCCTCGACCGGCTGGTGACGGCGCTTCAGGAAACCGGCCTACGGGCCGCGGATGCCCTCCGATCCGTCCGGTAGGCCGTCCTGTCGCGGCTGTCGGGGACGGCGACCGATTATTTCTCAGGCTCTGAGTAGCGGCAAGGGTCATGGCCGCCTCCGCTACGCCGAGAAACAGAGCAATGACGTGTAGGGGCGTCATTCTCTTGGGTGCGGTGGCTTTCGCCATGCCTATTCCTTTGATGCGGAGGGGTAACCCGGAGGATGGTCTTCGCCGCTTGTCAGAACCGACCCGGGTCTGCTCGTGAAAAGGGACCCGTGGGACGGATCAGGGTGTGGTGTCGGGGGGGCTGGGGGCGCGTAGCCCCCAGTGATGCGCGCCCCCTCGGGGGCGCCGTGAGTGATGCCGGCCGGAGGCCGACCTGGGGGCGCGGAGGAGGTCCCGTCGCGGTCAGGAGGGGTGAGGCCTGAGCCCCGCCTGTCGCGCGGTCAGTGCGCCGTGGTGTCCGGCCGGGGAAGCCGGGGGCCCAGGAATGGTTATCAGCCTTGGGGGTCGCGGAGGGTCGGGCCGTCGATGGTGACGGTGTGGCAGCGATGGCGGAGCCTGCTGAGGAGAGCATCGACCATGGGTTTGTTCCCGAGGATGCTGTGCCACTCCCCGTACTGAAGGTTGGTGGTGATGAGGGTGGCTTTTTTGTGGTACCGCTCCTCCATGAGCTTGAAGAAGATGTTCGCCTGCTCCGGGCGGCAGTTGAAGTAGCCGAGCTCGTCGATGTGGAGGACGTCGAGGCGGGCGAGTCGGTCGACGAGCTTGCGCGTGGATCGATCGGCGAGGGAGGCGTACATCTCGTCGAAGAGGTCCTGGGCGCGGATGAATTGGCCGCGGTAGCCGTTTTGTAGAGCCTTGAGCAGGAGCCCGCTGGCCAGTCCCGTCTTGCCCACGCCGGTGGGACCGATGAAGACGATGTTCTCCGCCTTGCCGATGAAGTCGAGCTCGGCGAAGGCTCGGATCTGGCGGCGGTTCACTCCGGGCTGCTTGGCGAAGGGGAAGGTATCGAGGCTCCACTGTTCGGGAAGCCCTGCTCTCTTGATGCGCCACTCCAAGCTCTGTTCCTGCCGGGCGTGCCACTGGGGCCGCAGGAGGCCGAGCAGGAAGTCCGTGTAGGTCACGTCCTCCTTTTCGGAGGCCTTGAGGTGGCTGTCGTAGATCTCGAGGATGCGCTTGAGGTGCAGGCTTCCCAGTAGCTGCTCCAGTTCTTCGGTCATTCGTCACCTTCCGTGTCGTGGTCGCCTTTCAGGCGGAAGTAGTCGTGCGCGATTCTTCGAAGGACCATGCGCTCGACGCGGTCGAGGTCGAAGAGGCCGTATCGCTCCGCCTCCGCGATGGCTTCGCGGAGCGGGCCTTTGGGGTACTCCCGGATCATGCGGAGGAGCTGGCGCAGGGCGAGGGTCGTCTGTTTGCGACCCCGCTTCTTGAGCGCGGCCACGTAGTCCAGGAGATCCGGTGCGAGCTGGGAGACGGTCTTCTCCTCGGGAGAAGGATCGGTCTTCTTCACCCCCGTCCACCTCGGGGGCCGGTGCTCCTTGGTGGTGACCCTCTGGCCCATGGCGTCGATGACGCGGAGGTGGGAGACGCTCTTCTGGCCGTACGTGAGATCGACCCGGTCCTGGGCCTCGCGCACCTCCACGCTTCGGCCGAGCCACGCGGCGGGTACCGAGTAGCGGTTCGTGTGGAGGCTGACGTATCCCTCCACGTCGACTGTCCTCTGGTAGAGCCGGTACACCTCGGGGACCCAGACCGGAAGCGGCTTCAGGCGGAGCTTCTCCACCGCGAAGAGCTCCCGCGGTACGGCCCGGAGGTGGCGTTTGTACTTTCCGTTGACCCGGTCGCACCACTCCCGGGCCTGGGCGTTCAGGTCGGTCCAATCCGAGAAGGTCCGCCCAGGGAAGAAGTTGTTCTCGATGTAGTGGAAAGGCCGCTCTACGCGGGCAGACCGATTCGCGTCTCCCACCGCGTGGGCACGGAAGACGAAGCCGTAGCGCTCGGCGAAGGCCTCCATCTCGGGGACGGGGACCATGTCCGCGCCCGTCCCTTTGAGGACCACCACGTGGGTGTTGTCGATCATCACGGTGGCACACCCGCCGCCGAAGTATTTGAGCGCCTCGGTCAGGAAGACCTTGCAGTCGAAGCGCTGGAATCTCGGGAAGCACAGGAAGA
>JANNTZ010000439.1:0-17783 GCA_031394595.1 Acidobacteriota bacterium | reverse complement strand
GTGGCCTTCTGGCTTTCGGCTTCCGGCAACGGGGGGCAGGAGGATCCTTCCCAGGTCACCGTCACCCCCTGCGCGATGCGTACCGTCGCGCGCACTTCGGCGGTCAACTCGTAGGTCCCCGGCTCGAGGGGCACGCGGTGGACCGCGCCATCCTACAAGCTGACCGGGCCGGCGGCGACCCGCGCGACTACTTCGACCGGCGTGACGCCGACGATGTCGCCGAGGACGGCACGGAGGGTCGTGCGTCCGAAGGCTACCGGCCGCACCGCGCCGGATGCGAACTCCGCGATCGCCGGATCGGTCGAGACAATCGGCGCCGTCAGGTCCGCGAGCGGCGCGCCGCCTTCACCCACGACCTCGGCTTTGACCGGGACGGCGGGGCCCCCGGCGACGAGCCGCATGGCGTCGGGCATCCGGATCATCGTCGGCACGCGGCAGCGGACCGGGACGTTGCTGCTGAGACCGCCGCCTGACAGCGTCAGAGTGGCGTCGCCGCTCGTGGCGCAGCGGACGCTGCCATCGGTCGTGACCTCGGCGATGGCGGCCGGCGCGACGGCGTACGTCACGCTGCGTCCCTTCAGCCGCTCCCCCTTGCTGTTGACCACCGCCGCATGCAGCGGGTGCATGGCCCGGTCGAGAACGGGATCGGGGAGAGCCGCGTGGTCGATCCGGGCGGGTTGGGCCTCACAACCGAGGACGGCGGCGAGACAGGCGGCGGCCAGAAGCGGCCGGCAAGAAATACTGCCGGGGACGACGGGTCTCACTGTCATGGTGTGGTCCTCCGTGCGTGCATTGCGCTCTGGAAGGCGTCGTGCAGCGCCTCGACGAATGCCGCGTCGACCAGTCCGCGTGGATGCCCGGGGTGGGCGAGAGCGTGCTCCCGGCGGAACGCGTCCACGGCGGCGATCGTCTCCTCGTCGAAGGTGCCATAGTCCTTGAAAAACGCCGCTTCCTGCTTCGAGAACTCGTCGAAGATCGCCCGCAATTTCTCCGGATCGCTCCGCACCAGCGACCGATCGAATACCGGTTCGGGGAGCGTGGGAACCGGCGGCCCGCCCGGACGGAAATGGCCGGTCGCCTGGAGCATCCGCTTCAGTTCCACGACGTCCTCACCTTCGATGACGGAGAACGTGCGCCAGCCGAGGCGGTGCTGGGTCGTGAGGTAGACGCGCTTCATCTCCTGCACCGGCTCCGCGTGCTCGCCGACGTCGATCGCCAGGCTCACGAAATCGCCGGCCCGTCCCGGGTCGCGTGGATCGGCAATCCGGATCGCCGCCGACTGGAGTTCGCCGCGACGTCGATCGCCGCCCGCTTTCTGGCCGGCCTCCAGCGCCAGGATCAGCCGCTCGGCGAGCCGCATCCCGGTTCCCGTGGTCGACTCGAAACGATCGGCGACCGCGTCGATGACGTCCTTTCCCACCAGCAGGTTTCCCTGCACCGTGTAGTCCGGGCCCTGGCGGCTGCCGGCCCAGGCGCCGTTCTCGGACCCGGTGAAGGCGTGCGACCGTCCCTGCATGTCGATGACACCGATCTGCCGGCGCTCGCGTCCGCGATCGTCGGTCAGGAGGCGCCGGATCGCCTCCTCGGGGGCCAGCTTCTTCTTCTGAATCAGATCGAGGGCGCGCGGACCGTACTCGACCACCGTCCAGGCCTGCGTGGCGGCGGCGCCGACACCGGCCCGCACCCACGGCACCGCCCGCCCGACGAAGGGGACGCGGGTGGTGACCGCCACGCCGGACTCGCCGGTCTTCCGGTCGATGGCGCAGATCGAGAATGTGCCGTTCAGCAGACCGGCCGGATCGGTCTCGTGTGCCGGAGGAGGGGCGGCCTCCGCCGGAGGAAGTGCGGCTTGGGCCGGAGGATGGGCGGCCTGCGCTGCACGACTCTCCCCCGTGGGGAGGAAGGCGGTGACGATCGCGAGAACGAAAACGGTGGATCGGGTCACAGGACCTCCTGGAGATCTAAATGTTGGGCCGCAGCAGCCGCCGCGCCGCCAAACCCGCGGTGACGGGATCGGCACCGGTCGCTGCCGGGGCGGGGACAGCGCGGGCACCCGACGCCCGCCGGGCCCCGAACGCCATCAGTCCCCAGTAGAGAAGGCCGCTGACGACGGAGACGGGGAGCGACGCCGTCGTGAAGCGAAACAAGGGTGCGCTCTCAAACGTCAGCGGGTCAAGGAGCGCGTAGAACAGACCGATCCCGGCGGCCACCGCGACGAGTGCGGGCCAGTTGTACCCACCCCGGTAGTGATAGGCGGCGGCCGCGTCATCGTCGAAGATCCCCCAGACATCCACCCGGCCACGCCGCACCGCGAAGAAGTCGGCGAACAGGACACCGCAGATCGGGGCGTAGATGGTGCCGTTGTAAGACAGGAAGGTGCTGCCACGACGGTACAGCTCCTCCGGCCAGAACACGTAGGGGAGGGTCAGGACGACGGTCCAGAGGACCAACTGGTGCCAGGGGCGTTTCTTGAGCGGGCCGAGATGCCGGAACGCCAGGCCGCAGGTGTAGGTCTGGATCGCTGAGGTGCTGATGTTCGCGAGCGCCACGAACAGCAGGGCGACCAGCCCCAGGATCGGACCGCCAATCGGCACCATCCACTCCGTCGGGTCGTCGGTCCGGGCGACCAGCGACGAGAACAGCGACACGCAGCAGACCAGGCACATCGCCAGGCCGAGTTGCAGGAGCTGCGGGTAGACGACGTCGCGGCGCTTCTTCGTGTTGCGCGCCAGGAACCCGATCGCCCCCCACCAGGAGATGCCGGTCGCCACCCCCCACTCGAACACCAGCAGGTAGTCGAGCAGCCGGTCGGGCCCCGGGGCGAGCGGCGGAGCCGTGACGATGGCGGCCCAGCCGTGGCCCCACAGCAGGAGGAGGAACATCGCCACCGTCAGGATCGCCAGGCCGGGAGCGATGAAGGCGTTCGAGACATTCAGGAGATGGACGCCGCGGGTGACCAGGAGGTAGGTCAGCCACAAACCGACGATGACGCCTGCGCTGACGATCCAGACCCCGGGCTGGTACCCGAGGGCCCGCGCCACATTGCGGATCCCGTTACCGAACATCACCAGGATCAGGCCGTTCCAGCCGATCTGATTGATGATGTAGAAGACCAGGATGATCCGGGTGCCGCGCTGCCCGAAGGCGGTCTTGCAGTAGTCGACCTGCTCGAGACCGTAGCGGTGGCAGGCGAGGGCGGTCGCCATGTTGGTGATGAACACGCCGACGAGGACCCCGGCGGTCAGCGCCACCGCCCCCTGGATCGCCCCCGCGCGATTGGAGACGATGCCGCCGATCATGAAGCACCAGGTGGCGACGGCGTAGGCGAAGCAGGTGGCGTGGGCCCCCAGCGGGCCGTACTCGCGTTCGGCCGGCAACAGCGGCAGGCGCCCGAACTGGCTTTCCTGCCGGATGATCTCCGCCGGCGTCGCCTCCGGGCCGAAGCGCCCTCCCATCAGGACTCCACGCGGGGCGTCAAGCGCACCACGCGACCAGACCCAGCGGCAGGACGACGAACAGCAGCAGGCAGAGCGCCCAGTCGAGGGAGCTAAACGGGCCGAATTCCTCCTCGTCGACCGTCTCGAGCAGCCGCAGGCGGCGCTCGAGGTCGTCCACCAGGATCCGGTGGATGCGATCGGGCTTGTCCATGGCGGCTGAGTATCCCACAGGCGGCCCGATGGGGAGCCTCGCCGCTCGGATTAGCCCCTGGGAGTTTTCCCGGGTAGAATGAGGCATTCGGCCCACGCCCAGGACCAGCGCGAGCCCACGAGGAGGGTTCAGCATGAGCATCAACGGACGGAAGGTCACGACCGCCGCCCTGATCGCGGCAGCCACGGTTGTCATCGCCGTTCTATTGCCCGACCCCGTCGCCCCTCCGGCCCAGGCCCAGGTGCGGGCCACGCTGGGCGACGTCCTCTCCTATTTCCCGATCCAGCCGGGGAACCACTGGCTCTATCAGCGGCGCGGCACGGCCGGGACCGAGATGTGGGCGGTCAAGGTGGGGGACCGGTTCGTCGCTCCGAACGGACGGGCCTATTTCGATCTGGCCGGCTACTTCGCAGGCGGCAGCAAGGTGCGGGCGCCGCGCAACGTGGTGACCGAGTTCAACTCGAGAGGCATCGACGACCACCTCTGGTACCGCCTCGGCGCATCGGTCGGGTCCTCCTGGATCATTGAACTGGAGCGGCCCGCGGCGCTGTTCCCGAATTCGCCGGTCGCCGACTGCGTCAGCGGGGCGCGCCTGACGATCGGGAGCCGCACCGAGTCGATCGCCGTCCCGGCGGGCACGTTCCGTGGAGTCGTCCGGGTTGACTGGCAGACAAACTGCGCCGACGCCGGGATCACCACCGAGTACTTCGCTCCCGGGATCGGCCTGATCCGGCGTGTCGAACAGTCGTTCACCGGACCGGTGGTGAGCGACCTGGTCCGGGTCGAGGTCGGCGGCGTCGTCCAACCGCGTCTCCCGTACGCGACCGAGATCTCGCTGGATCGTCCGGTGTACGTCAACAACCTGATGCCGCCGATCGGCCCCGGTTCGATCCCGACCGTGCAGGGCGTCCTGGTCGTCCGCAACCGCACCGAAGTTCCGTTGAGCTTCGAGTTCAGCGGCTGCCGGAGCGCGACGATTGTCGTCTCCAACGAGGCCGGCGAGCCGGTGCTGCGCGCCCAGGGGAACGACGGAGGTTGCTGCGATTGCCGCAACATCCTGCCGGTGTACCTGCAGAATGACCTCCTGGCGATCCCGTTCGCTTTCCGGCTGGCGACGCCGGAGGGCCGTCCGCTTCCGGACGGAAAGTACGGCGTGGCGGCAACGCTCGACACGCTCGATGGGGCTGCCCTGCGGCCGGCCGCCACGGCGCGCATCGAGGTGACCTCAGTCCACTGAGGTTTGCCCCTTCGGAGAACCGGAACCTATATTGACCGGGTCGTGCGCCCGGCCGGAGTCTGTCCCGAGGTAACCGGCGGGCGGCGACCGGAGATCCGGATGCCGCCCTCCCCGTCGGTCCGTCACCGTCTCGTCCTGGTCGTCGGCCTGGTGCTGGCCGCTGCGGCTGGAGGACTGGGCCTGCTGTCGTACCGGGCAGCCGAAGATCGCGCCTTCGAAGAAATGCGCCGGCAGGGACTCGCGGTCGCGCGGATGCTGTCCCTGGCGGCCGATACACCGGCGGTCGCCGGCGAACCGGGGCGCCTCGAACGACTGATCGAGCGGATCGCCGTGGACGGCGACCCGGTGTACGTCGAGATCGTGGGCTCCGGCGGCGCTGTCGTCGCCGAGGGCGGGGCCCGCGGCCGGCGGCCGGTGTTCGGTTCGTCCGGTCCGTCCCCTGTCGCGACTGCGCCACGCGATCGGGGCGAAACAGTCCGGGGGATCGACGGCCGGTCCCTCTACCTGTTCACCTACCCGGTTCCCGGCTCCATGACGGTGGAACCGCCCCCACGCCGCGCCGGGGACGAGGGTTCCTTCCTGTCGCCCCGTTCGGCGGTCGCCGCGCCTCGCCCCCGGGAAGCTGGGACTGGCGGGATGGAGGTGCGGGTGGCTTTTCCGCAGGCGCGTCTCGAGGGGGCGCGCCGGGCGCATGCGTGGGACGCCGGTCTCACGGGGCTTCTCGTCGTTCTGGGCGGGACACTCCTGACCCATCGGGCGGTGCGCCGACTGGTGGTCGATCCGGCCGTGGTGCTCGCCGCCACGGCCGACCGGATCGCCCTGGGCGACCTGTCGGCGCGGACTCCGCGGGCGAGCCAGGGGGACCTGGCGGAGGCGGCCGCCGCCCTGGACCGGCTTGCCGGCACGCTCGAGGTTGGCCAGACGCGTCTCGATGATCAGGCGGGCCGTCTCGAGGATCTCGCCGGGTCGATCCAGGACAGCGCCACGGCGGTGGCGGCCGGAACCCGCGATCAGCAGGAATCGATGCGCCGGATCTCCGCCGCGGCCCACACGATGTCCGGCGCCGGCCGTGATGTCGCCGGGAGCGTCGGCGGGCTGGCCACGACCTCCGAGCAGACATCGTCGTCGGTTGTCGGGATGGCCGTGACGATCGAAGAAGTGGCGGGGCTCGCGGACGGCCTGACGCTGTCGGTCAACGATACCGCGGCGACGACCGAGGAGCTGGTGTCGTCGATCAAGGAGATCGATCGCAACGTCGAGTTCCTGAACCGCTTCGTGGTCGAGACCTCGCAGGCGATGGCCCACATGGAGAATGTCCTCCAGCAGGTGGAGCGCAACGCCGCCGACAGCAAGGCGATCTCCGAGATCGTGGCGCAGAACGCCGGCCATGGCATGCGTGCGGTCGAGCTGACGATCGAGGGGATGGAGGCGATTCGGGGCAGCGTCCTGGAGGCCGGGCGGGTGATCGAGACCGTCGGCCGGCGCGGCCAGGAGATCGGGCTGATCCTGAACGTCATCCAGGAGGTGACCGAGCAGACCAACCTTCTGGCGCTCAACGCCGCGATCATCGCGGCCCAGGCGGGGGATCACGGCCGGGGGTTCGCGGTCGTGGCGGAAGAGATCCGCCAGCTCGCCGAACGCACTGCAACCAGCGCCAAGGAGATCGGCGCCCTGATCGGCTCGTTCCAGGCCGAAACCGGCCGGGCGGTCGCCGCCATGCAGGAAGGGTCGCGGCGCGTCATCGACGGGTCGGAGCGATCGCGCGAGGCCGGGCGGGCTCTCAAGGAGATCCTGGAGTCGGCGCAGCGTTCGTCCGCCATGGTCAGCGAGATCGCCGGGGCGACGCGCGCCCTGGCCAAGGAGAGCCAGGACGTCTCCGCCTCGGTCAACAAGGTCCACGACATGACGGCGCAGATCAAGAAGTCCACCTCCGAGCAGACCCAGGGGTCGGAGCAGATCATGTCGGCGGTCGAGAACATGCGCGAGATGTCGATCCACGTGAAGCAGGCCACCATCGACCAGGGCAAGGGCGCGCGGCGGATCACCGAGGCGATTAACAAGGTGACCACCATGGCGTCCGGCCTCCGCAAGGCCGCCGACGATCAGGCCGGCGCCGCCGACCAGATCCTCCAGGCGCTGGGCGGCGCCTCGGAGGCGGCCTCGTCCAGCCTCGCCGCCGCCGGGCGCGTGGAGTCGGCCATGTCCGACCTGCGCGCGCGCGTCCGGACCCTGCGGGCCCAGATCGAACGCCACACACACGGCAGCTGATCAGGCTCCTAGACACCCCGGGAGTCATTCCGTATACTCCGCGAGCGGCGCGTGACCGGTGCGGCCGCTGCATTCCTCGACGGACGGGGCGGACGCCGCGTTGAGAACGGCATTCAAAGTCGCCCTCAGTCTGGGACTGACGGCGGTCTTCCTTTATCTCTTCCTGCGGAACTTCGAGATCGGGGCCGCGTGGGAGAGTCTGCGGGCCGGCGACGCGCGGTTGATCGCGGCGGCGGTGGCGGTGAACCTCGCCGGGCTGGTGGTGCGGGCCTGGCGCTGGCGGTACCTGATGGCCCCGGTGCGGCGGGGCGTGGGGATGTACAACCTGTCGTCCACCACCTTCATCGGCTACATGGTGTCGTTCCTGGTGCCATTCCGGATCGGCGAGGTTGTCCGGCCGGTCCTGCTGGCGCGCCGCGAGCGGGTCAGCGTCTCCGGGGCCTTGGCGACCGTCGCGGTCGAGCGGGTCCTGGATGCGGTCACCATCCTCGCGTTCTATCTCGTGTTCATGCTGACCGCCCACGGATCCGGGATCCTGCAGGCCGCTGCCGCGGAGGCGAATGGTCAGGGCGCCGGCGCATTCCTCCCGCGGGCGGCCTTCGCCGGCGGCGTCATCGTGATCGTTGCTCTGCCGCTGCTCCTGGCTCTCGTCTACCGGCCGCAGCCGCTCCTGCGCGGACTGCACCGGTTGCACGGCCGGGTCCACGCGGGGCTGGCCGCCCGCATCATCGAGGCGGTGGAAAAGTTCGTGGAGGGGCTGGGGGTCGTGAAGCGCGGCCGTGATCTCGCCCCGGCGCTCGGCCTGTCGATCCTGACCTGGCTGATGATCGACCTCAACGCCTGGATCGTCTTCCAGGCCTTCGATCTGCCGCTCCGGTTCCTCGACACCTTCCTGTTCATGGTCCCGCACGCGGTCGGCATCGCGGTCCCGACCCCGGGAGGCGTGGGTGCTTACGAGTACCTCGCACAGGTGTCGCTGTCGGGCTTCTGGGGCGTGGCGCCGGCGCGGGCCGCGGCGGTGGCGCTGACGCTGCACGCGGTCGTGGTTCTGCCGATCATCGCCGCCGGGCTGATCTTCATGTGGCGTGACGGGTTGCGCGCCGCGGATGTCCGCGGTCTCGCGGAGCGCGCCGCGGTTCCGCGCGGGGGGCGCCCATGAAGTGCCCTTTCTGCAGTCATATCATGGACAAGGTGGTGGACTCGCGGGAGGCGAAAGATGGTCTGGTGATCCGCCGGCGCCGCGAATGCCTGAAGTGCCGCCGCCGGTTCACGTCCTATGAACGGATCGACGAGATCCCCTTCATGGTGGTCAAGAAGGACGGCCGTCGCGAGCCCTTCGACCGCAACAAGATCCTGGCGGGGCTCCGGCGCGCCTGCGAGAAGCGGCCGGTTTCGCCGGGGGTGCTGGAGGCGCTGGCCGACGAGGTGGAATCGATGCTGACGGACGCGCCGGAGCGCGAGATCCTGACGGCGCGCGTCGGCGAACGGATCGTCGAACGTCTGAAGGAGCTCGACAAGGTCGCCTATGTCCGTTTCGCGAGCGTCTACAAGCAGTTCGAGGACCTGGATCGGTTCATGAAAGAGGTCCGGGATCTGCTGGAGCAGCGCAAGTAGCGACGATCCAGCGCCTTGCAGAACCTCCGGGGGCCCACTATATTAGCCCCCGTTTTCATGGGGTTCCCCTGATGGCCAACTTTGGTCCCTTTGTGGAAATCAGCCGCATCCAGAGCGAGATCAACCGACTGTTCGACAACCTCCTGGAGCTCAAGTCCAGCGGCGGCGCGGCGGGCGAGTGGATGCCCAGCGCCGACGTGTACGAAACCGCCGAGGAACTGGTGGTCAAGTTCGAGGTGCCGGGAGTCACGCTTCAGGAAGTCGAACTGGCGATCAATGGCAACAACCTGATCCTGCGCGGCGAGAAGAAGCGTCCCGAGTCCGCCAAGAACTCAAAGTTTCATTGCATGGAACGATCGTTCGGGAAATTCAAGCGGGTCGTGCACATCGCTTCGCCGGTCAATACACATAAGGCGGTGACCGAGCTGGCGGATGGCGTGCTCCGCATCTCCTTCCCCAGGGTGCCGAACCGGCGGGGCGAGGAAGTTCCGATCAAGATCGGTGACAAGGAGAAGGACAGACGATGAGCGCGTCCGCGAAGTCCGCCGAAGCCCAGGAGGATCAGCTCAAGATCCCGAAGCATCTCCCGGTCCTGCCGCTGCGCGACATCGTCGTCTACCCGTTCATCATCGTGCCGCTGTCGGTCAGCCGCGAACGCTCGATCAAGGCGGTGGACCAGGCGCTCGCCGACAACCGGATGATCCTGCTGCTGTCGCAGAAGGACAGCCAGGTCGAGGAGCCGGGTGAGAAAGACCTGTTCAACGTCGGCGTGGTCGGTGTGATCATGCGGATGTTGAAGCTCCCCGACGGACGCATCCGCGTCCTGGTGCAGGGCGTTTGCCGCGCCAAGGTCGAGGACTTCACCGCCAACAAGCCGTTCCTGCAGGCCCAGGTCGGCCGCATCGTCGAGCCGGCGTCGAAGATGTCCCTGGAGCAGGAGGCGCTGGTCCGCAACGTCAAGAAGGCCCTGGAGCGGAGCACGCAACTGGGGAAGCAGATCTCCTCGGAAGTGATGGTGATCGCCGGCAATCTGGAGGACCCGGGACGCCTGGCCGACCTGGTGGCCAGCAACCTGGAGCTGAAGGTCGACGATGCCCAGCTGGTGCTGCGGATCGTCGACCCGCTGGTGCGCTTGAAGAAGGTCAACGAGCTGATGAACCGCGAAATCGATCTCCTGAACATGCAGCAGGAGATCAATACCCATGCGCGCGAAGAGATCGACAAATCGCAGCGCGAGTATTTTCTGCGCCAGCAGCTCAAGGCGATCCAGAACGAGCTGGGCGAGGGGAACGACCTGTCGGAAGAGGTCGAGCAGTTCCGGGAGAAGGCCCGCAAGTCGAAGATGCCGAAGAAGGTCTTCGAGGAGGTCGACCGGCAGATCAACAAGCTGGAGCGGATGCACCCCGACTCCGCCGAGACCGCCACGGTGCGCAACTACCTCGACTGGATGGTCAACCTGCCGTGGTCGGCACAGACCAAGGACACCCTGAACCTCAAGGAGGCCCAGGAGATCCTCGACGACGACCACTACGGCCTGGAGCAAGTCAAGGAGCGGATCATCGAGTACCTGGCGGTCCGCAAACTTAAGAAGAAGATGAAGGGGCCGATCCTCTGTTTCCTCGGCCCGCCCGGGGTCGGCAAGACATCGCTGGGACGGTCGATCGCCCGGGCGCTCGGGCGCAAGTTCGTGCGCGTGTCGCTCGGGGGCATCCGCGACGAGGCCAAGATCCGCGGCCACCGGCGGACCTACGTCGGATCGATGCCCGGGCGCATCATCCAGGGGATCAGCCAGGGAGGATCGAACAACCCGGTGTTCATGCTCGACGAGGTGGACAAGATCGGCGCCGACTACCGGGGCGACCCCTCGGCGGCGCTGCTCGAGGTCCTCGATCCGGAACAGAACAACTCGTTCCGCGACCACTACCTCAACGTGCCGTTCGATCTCTCGAACGTGATGTTCGTGGCGACCGCGAACCTGCTCGACCCGATCCAGCCGGCCTTCCGCGACCGGATGGAAGTGATCAGCCTCTCGGGCTATACGGAGGAGGAAAAGACCGAGATCGCCAAGCGCCACCTGATCCCGAAACAGATCGCCGAGAACGGCCTGGAGACCGCCCAGGTGACGTTCGAGGAGGAGGCGATCAAGACGATCATCGGCAAGTACACGCGCGAGGCGGGGTTGAGGAACCTGGAACGCGAGATCGCCAAGGCCTGCCGCAAACTGGCCCGGCGGGTGGCGGAGGGCGAGAACGGTCCCTACGCCCTCAATCCCAAGATCGCCGAGGAGCTGCTCGGCGTGCCGCGGGTCTCTCCGGAGATGGTCCTGCGGACCAACCAGATCGGGACGGCGACCGGCCTGGCGTGGACCGCGGCCGGAGGCGAGATCCTGTTCGTCGAGGTGACCACCATGCCCGGGAAGGGGCGGTTGATCCTGACCGGCCACCTCGGCACGGTCATGAAGGAATCGGCCCAGGCGGCGTTGTCGTACGCCCGGTCCCGGTGCGCCGACTACCAGATCGGGGCCCATGTGTTTGCCGACATGGATGTCCATGTGCATGTCCCGGAGGGGGCGATCCCGAAGGATGGGCCTTCGGCCGGCATCACCATGGCGACGGCGATCCTTTCGGTGCTCACCAACCGACCGGTGAAGCGATCGGTGGCGATGACCGGCGAGATCACCCTGCGTGGGAACGTCCTGCCGATCGGCGGGGTCAAGGAGAAGGTCCTGGCGGCACGGCGCGCCGGCATCGAGACGGTGATCCTGCCGGAGGCGAACCGCAAGAATCTCGAGGACATCCCCAAGCTGTTCCGCAAGGGGCTGAAGTTCTTCTTCGTCTCGGACTTCACCGAAGTGCTCGAGATCGCCCTCGAAGGTCCGGTGGCGCGTCGGTCGGGGGCCCGTGTCGGTTCGGCCCGGCCGGTCGCGGTCTGACCCGGCGCGGTCCGGTCAGCGGCGGTCCGCCAACCCACGCCTGGAGATCCAGCCATGGCCCGTTGGGCGCGTCTCGATGAACGGCGATTCATCGAGTTGATGGCCCGGCTGTGCGCCGCCCCGGCGGGGGCAGTTCCCCGTACCCTCCTCGGTATCGGCGATGACGCCGCGATCCTCCGCTGGCCCGGCGGCGCGGATCTCCTCTTCACCACCGATTTCCTGACCGACGGCGTGCATTTCCGCCGGGCCTGGATGCCGGGATTCCTGCTTGGACGCAAGGCGCTGGCGGTCAACATCAGCGACATCGCCGCGATGGGCGGCGTGCCGCGTGTCTGCGTCCTGAGCGTTGGCCTGCCCCGGGACACCGTCGCCGCCTATGCCCGCGACGTGGCACGTGGCGCCGCCGACCAGGCGCGTCGCCACGGCGTGGCGATCGTCGGGGGTGACACCTGCGCGGCGGAACGGCTGTTCGTGAATGTGGCCCTCCTGGGGTCGGTGCGACCGGGCCGGGCGGTGCGCCGCAGCGGGGCGCGTCCCGGTGATGGACTCTACGTGACCGGCGGCCTGGGGGCCGCGGGCGCCGGGCTCGCGGTCCTGGAGCGGCGCCACCGCGCCGGAACCGGCCGTGCCGCGATCCGGGCCCACCTCGACCCGGATCCGCGCGCCCTGTTGGGACGACTGCTCGGAGAATCGAGAGTCGCACGGGCGATGATCGATCTGTCGGACGGGTTGGTCCAGGACCTGCCACGTCTCTGCCTCGCCAGCGGTGTCGGGGCGATCGTCGAGGAGGCGGCGGTTCCGGTTGCCCGCGCGGCAGTCGGTGCGGTGGGGCCGGCCCAGGCCCGGGCGCTGGCGATCTCCGGTGGCGAAGACTACGAACTGCTGTTCGCGGCGCGCGACGCCGATGCGCAGGCGATCGAAAGGTTGGCGCGTCTCGCCCGGCTGCCGATCACGCGCATCGGCCAGGTCGTCCCGCCTGCTGACGGGGTGCGCCTGCTGACCGGCGCCGGCCGCTATCTGCCGTTCGCACGGTTGCCACGCGGCTTCGTGCATTTCCGCGGCAGGAACTGAGAGCGACATGGGCGCCCTCTGGACCCACGATCAGCCGCCGTCCGGGCAAGCGTCCGGGACCCGGGCCCTCGTCCGGACCCTGCGTGGCATTGACCTGACGCGGGGCAAAAAATATGATGCCGCGGCACCGCGCGGGGCCACGCATCGAGGTGACGGGTCTGCCGCGGGCTATCTCGAACCCACCGGCGTCCGGCTGCCGGCGGTCCGGGGCGGGGAGCGACGGGTGGCATCGGGGTTTCTGGAACGCTTGGGTCGGATCCTGCATACCGACGACACGCCACCCCGCGCCGCCCTCGCCTTCGCCCTCGGGGTGTTCATCGCCTGGTCGCCGGCGTTCGGTTTCCACGTGCTCATCGCCCTTGGGCTGGCCATGATCCTGCGGCTCAATCGGGTGGCGATCCTCGCCGGCACTTTCATCAACAACCCCTGGACCTTCGTCCCGATCTATTCGGTGTCCGCCTGGGTCGGCGGCCATCTCACCGGCAATGACGCGGCGATCCCGCGTCTGGAGGGCGATCTTTCCTGGAGCCAGATCGGCGACCTGTTCGCCCAGTGCCGGCCCTGGATCGGCCCATTGGTCGTCGGGACCCTGGTCATGGGAATCCTGTGCGCTCTGCTGGGCTACGTCGGATTCCTGTACCTCATTCGATCGTACCGGGCCCTCCGCCGCCAGGAGTGATCGGAATCCGGAACAGGCCTCACGCCCCTGGATGGTCCCGGCGGTGATGGCCGGCCGACGCCGGGTCGAAGGGCCGTGACCATGGACGAGACCGCGCTGATCCGATGTGCCGCCGGCGGCGATCTGGAGGCATTCGAGGCGATCGTCCGACTCAAACGGGATCGGATCGTCCGGATCGCCTGGCACATCGTCGGAGATCGAGAACTGGCGCGCGACGTCGCCCAGGAAGTCTTTGTCCGGCTGTACCGGGTCATCGGGCGCTTCCGGGAAGGGGCCCGATTTGACACCTGGCTGCACCGGATTACCCTGAACCTCGCCATCGACGCCCTGCGTCGGGAGCGCCCGCACCGCGGGCTGCGGCCGCTCGACCCCGACCGTGCGCCGGGATCGGACCTCTCCGCTGGCGCGGAGATCGGGTCCGCGGAAGGCGTACCAACGGCCGCCGGCCCGACAGCACCGTCCGGCCCTGCCGAGCGGCTGGCGGCGGGTGAAGTACGGCGGATCTTCGTCGAGTTGTCGGCGACCCTGCCGCCGAAACAGCGGATCGCCTTCGTTCTGCGCGAGGTCGAGGGGCTGCCAACCGAGGCGGTCGCCGCGATCATGAAAACGACCGCCTCGACCGTCCGGAACCATGTCCTGCTCGCCCGCCGCAGCCTCCAGGAAGCCCTTCGCCGCCGCTACCCGGAGTACTGCCGCTCCTGAGTCGTCCCCGCGCCGCAGGCGCCGGTGGCCTTCCCGGCTCGGTGGACGGCGATTGAGGCTGACGCTGCAGTGGTGTGTCCGGCGAAGTGATCGGGTCCCGGATCAGGGGCTGGCGGGGTGCGGGGCCCTCTGCCACGTGCCTCGGGCCCGTCACCGGTATGAGCAGAAGGCACGTGGCAGCGGAGCTGCGCGAGCCCCCTCCGCGCGCCCTGCCTGCGAGCGCGGTGCGTGCCACGCGCCCCGCCAGACCCTGATCCAGAGAGCGGCGATTGGGTCTCTGCGTCGTGGCGGCGGGGACTAGACGGATTGCGTCCTGGCTCCGTAACAAGGGATGCGGGGGGAGTGCGCCTGCGGGAGAGTGACATGGAACCGGACCGGAAGCTGACCTGCGGAGAAGTTGACCCGATCCTCCCGACCTTCGTCGCTGGTGACTTGCCGGACAGCGAAGCCCGGGGGCTCCGCGACCACCTGGCGCGCTGCGCCGCCTGCCGGGCGCGCGCCACGGCGTCCGATCCGACCATCATCTTTATGGCCCTGAAGGATGAACCGCTGCCGGATCCGTTCTGGACCTCCTTCGATGCCCGCCTGCGGGAAAGACTCGCGGCCGAGGCCGGCGGGTGGACGGGCTGGATCCGGCGGGTGATCCCGGGGTGGGGGCGTGTCCCGCGACTCGCCTGGCTGGCGCCGGCGGCGATGGCGGTGCTCGTCGGGGTCACGCTCTACGTTTCCGGTCCGGGAGTCGGGTGGCGCACGCGCCCGTCGCGGCCGGCTGAAGTCCTGCGGGACCCCTACCACGGCCCCGGTCAGCGTCCGGCCGGCCCCGGCGCGATTGCCGGAGGGGGCCCGGGTCGCGTGGCCGGGTCGGTGATGCCCGGGTCGCCAGGCGCGCCGGTGATGGAAGACGTCGCGTCACCCGGAGCCCGCGTGTATCGGTTCGACGTTGGCGGGTCGGGGGACGAGACCCCGGTCTATCTCATCGTGGACGAGTCCATTGACATCTGAATCCGGAGGAATCGTGATCCTCACCCGCAAGCCCGACGCCAGGCGCACGGTCGCGATCCTGCTCATCGCGGTCGCGGCCACCATCGGTGCCACCGCCGGGGCCGGCCCGGCCCGTGCCGCCGGGGCACCCCAGGGCCCTGCCGCGCCCCAGACCGCCGGGACGCCGCCGGTCGGATCGGCAGCGGTTGCCGCGCGGACCTTCACCATCCGGCACAAGAACATCAACGACGTCTACCTGCTGATCAGCCAGCGGCTCGGCCCCGATGGTTCGATCCAGTCCCACCCGCGGCAGAAGACCCTGACGGTGTACGACCGGCCCGAGATCCTGGAACGGGTGGCGGCGCTGATCGCCGCTTACGATCTGCCGCCGCGCACGGTGGAGGTATCGGTGCAGCTGATCCTGGCGTCGACCGGGGGAGGGTCGGCGCCGGCGCCGCCGCCGATCCGGGGGGTCATCGAGAAGCTCAACGCTCTCAGCACCCGCTGGAACGACTACCGGCTCCTCGGCAGCGCCCGGGTCCTGGGAACCGAGGGGGAGAACGCGCGGTTGCGGATCGGGGACGACTACCAGGTAGACTTCCGCATCGACCAGGTGGCCGAGGACACGCGGGTCGTCCGCTTCAAGCCGTTCGAACTCCAGAAGCGCGAACTGAGCGTCGAGGGGAACGAGCGTTACAACCCGGTCCTGAGCACGGTGTTGAACCTGCGAGACTCGCAACTGTTCATCGTCGGCGCCTCGAAAATGGAAACCAGCAACCGGGCGCTGTTCATGACCATCACCGCGTCGGTCCAGACACCGTGACCGGGCCGTCCGGAGGGAGCCCGAACCACCATGCCTGAATTCATCGCCCGCGTCGGGACCAGCGACGGCACCGTCCTCGAACGGTCGTTCACCGCCGCTTCCGAGGAGGCCCTGCGCGTCGACCTGACGCAGCGCGAGTACCTGGTGCTCGGGGTCCGCCGCAAGAGCGGTCTCGGCGCACTGCTGCCGGACATCCGCGGCCACCGGTCAATCCGGATGAGGGAGTTCCTGCTGTTCAACCAGGAGCTGGTGGCGCTGCTCAAAGCAGGACTGCCAATCCTGGCCGGTCTCGATATCCTGCTGGAGCGCCGCAAGAACCCGGTGTTCCGCAAGGCGCTGGCGGAGATCCGCGACCGGGTGCGCGGCGGCGCGTCGCTGTCGGAGGCCTTCGACGCCCAAGGGGATCTGTTCCCCAAGATCTACTCCTCGACCCTCGCCTCCGGGGAGCGATCCGGCGAAGTGCCCAACGTCCTGACCCGCTTTATCACTTACCAGAAGACGATGCTGGCGCTCCGACGCCGGGTGGGGTCGGCGCTGATCTACCCGGCCTTCCTGCTGATCCTGTCGTGCGGCGTCATCTTCATCCTGATCGCCTTCGTCATCCCCAAGTTCAAGGAGTTCTACTCCGACTTCGGCGCCGATCTGCCGCTGATCACCAGGGTCCTGGTCGGTTTCTCGGGACTGGTGGCCGCCAACATCCTGTACCTGCTGGTGGCTGGCCTCGGCGCACTGGCCGCTTTCGCGTCCTGGCGACGGACCCCGGCGGGCCGTCGGGGGATCGATCGCCTCAAGTTGCGTATCCCGGTGGTCGGATCGATCTTTCACCGCTTCGCGGCGTCGCGGTTCCTGCGCACCTTGAGCACGCTGGTGGCCGGGGGCATCCCGGCGGTCACCTCCATCGGCATCGCGGCACGCGCCGTGGGCAACAGCGAGTTCGAGGCGCGCCTCCTCGACGTCGAGAAAAAGGTGCGCGAGGGCAGCAGTCTCTGGCAGTCGCTGGAGTCGACCGCCCTGTTCAACGACATCGCGGTCGAGATGACCCGGGTCGGAGAATCCACCGGATCGCTCGAGGCGATGCTGACGAACTCGGCCGACTTCTACGACGAGGAGATCGACACCCAGCTGTCCACGGTGATCGCCCTGCTCGAGCCGATGATGCTCATCGGGATGGGGATCGTGGTCGGCGGGATGCTCCTGGCGATCTACCTCCCGCTCCTGCAGTCCTACGCGCAGTCGTCCTACTGAGGCGCCGGCATGACACGGTCCCCGAAGGATTCCAACAGGACGGCCCCGGTGGCCGGCGCCACCCCCGCCGAGGCCCAGGTCGGCAGCGAGGAGACCCAGGCGCAGCGGATGGCGGCGCGTCTCGGGATTCCCTACGTGGACCTGGCCGATTTCCCGATCAACCACGACCTGTTCCGGACCATCCCGGTCGACCTGATGTTCCGCTACAACTTCATCCCGTGGAAGGAGGACAACGGCCGCCTGGTCGTGGTCCTGTCGGACCCGTCCGACGTGCTGATGGTGGACGAGCTGGAGGTCCTCCTGGGCCGGCCGCTGTCGGTCTGCGTGGGGGCCAAGACCGCGATCAGCGAGGTGTTGAAGAAGTCCGAGTCGAGCCAGCGGGTGCTGGATGCCGCCACCGAGGAATTCAAGATCCAGGTCATCCGCGACGACGACGACGAGGGCGACGAAGCGCTGTCGATCGACAAGCTGACCCAGGCCGACTCGCCGATCATCAAGCTGGTCGACTCGACCATCTTCAACGCCCTGCAGCGCCGCGCCTCCGACATCCACATCGAGACACGCGAGCGCGAGGTCTGCATCA
>JANNTZ010000249.1:0-1536 GCA_031394595.1 Acidobacteriota bacterium | reverse complement strand
CGCGACCAGGTCGCCTTCGAGCCGCACCAGCGAGAACGGGTCGTTGAGGTCGTCGACCGAAGCGCGCACCAGCGCCTCCGCGCGCTCGCGCACCAGGCCGGCGACGGCGCCGTAGACCAGCACCACCGGTTGCGCCGGGCTTGGCTTGGCGACGAAGGCGTCGACCTGGGCGGCTTTGAGCGCGGTCATCGCTACGCCACCACGTTGACGATCCGGCCCGGCACCACGATCACCTTCTTCGGCGGCTTGCCTTCGAGCGCGCGCTGGACGCCTTCGAGCGCCAGCACGGCCTTTTCGATGTCCGCGTTCGACGCGTCGCGCGGCACGGTGACGTCGGCGCGCTTCTTGCCGTTGACCTGCACCGGCAGCGTGATGGTGTTCTCGACCAAGAGCTCCGGCTCAAGCTCCGGCCACGGCTCGGTCGCCAGCAAGGTTTTGTGCCCGAGCGCCGCCCAGCATTCCTCGGCGAGGTGCGGCATCATCGGCTGGAACAGCTTCACCAGGATCTCGGCGGCTTCGCGCACGGCCCAGGCGTAGTCCGGCGTGGGCGCCGCTTCCTGTTCGCCGATCGACGACGAGAACGCGTTGGCGAACTCGTAGAGATGCGCGACCGCGACATTGAAGTGCAGCTTCTCGATCGCGTCCGACACTTTCGCCAGCGCGCCGTGCGTAGCCTTGCGCAACGCCAGCGCCCCCTCCCCGAACTGCGCTGGACGATCCTCCGGCGCCTTCTCCGCCACCTCGGCCGCCTCGCCGACCAGCCGCCAGAGCCGCTGCGTGAAGCGCCAGGCGCCCTGCACGCCGCGCTCGGTCCACTCGACGTCGCGCTCGGGCGGCGAATCCGACAGCATGAACCAGCGCGCGACGTCGGCGCCGTAGCTGCCCATGATGTCGTGCGGGTCGATGGTGTTCTTCTTCGACTTCGACATCTTCTCGATCGGCCCGATCTCGACCGGCGCGCCGGTCGCGGTCAGCTTGGCGCGCCTCGCCTCCCCTTCGCTCTCGATCGTGACCTGCGCCGGCTCTACCCACTCGCCGTCGGGCGTCTGATAGGTCTCGTGCACGACCATGCCCTGGGTGAACAGCCCGGCGAACGGCTCGTCGAGGCCGATATGGCCGGTCGCCTTCATCGCGCGGGTGAAGAAGCGCGAGTAGAGCAGGTGCAAAATCGCGTGCTCGACGCCGCCGATGTACTGGTCGACCGGCAGCCAGCGGTCGACCACCTTGCGGTCGGTCGGCGCGGTCTCGATCCAGGGGTCGGTGAAGCGCGCGAAATACCAGGACGAGTCCACGAAGGTGTCCATGGTGTCGGTCTCGCGCCGCGCCGGCTTGCCGCACTTGGGGCACTCGACGGTTTTCCAGGTCGGATGCCAGTCGAGCGGGTTGCCGGGGCGGTCGAAGGTCACGTCCTCCGGCAGGGTCACCGGCAAGAAGCGCGCCGACGTCACCGTGCCGCGCGATGCAAAAAATCCCGAGATCGAGGCGGCCGTGCTGGCGCTCGACGCCATCCAGCGCGCGCTGAAAGGCAAGCCGCCG
>JANNTZ010000393.1:0-1505 GCA_031394595.1 Acidobacteriota bacterium | reverse complement strand
ACCAGCCGCTCGCCGTTCGAGGAGACGATGCCGGCCGATTCCTGCCCCCGGTGCTGCAAGCCGTGCAGACCGAGATAGGTCAGGTGAGCCGCCTCGGGATGATTGAAGATCCCGAACAGACCGCACTCGTCGTGAAACTTGTCGTCGGCTTCGCTTGTGGAGTGAATTCGGGACACCCGCCTCACCCTCCGGAACCATGCATTATAGCCGGGTCGCCCCGGCCGCGGATCTTCAGTTCCAGGACTCGATCAACCAGCGGGATCCGGACTTGACCAGCTTCAGTTGGCGGGCGACGCCGCCGATCGGGGCCGGCTGCCCGACCGGAGCCTCGTAGAGCCGGACTTCCGCGGCCGCCGCGGTCGGCGCGACCGGCGCGACCGGGCCCTGGGGCGTCAGCGAGACAATCTGGTAGGCCGCGTGGCGCGGCGTCCCCTCGGCCGGCACGAACAGCGCGCGCAGGAGATCCTCCCGGCCGGCGTACTTCTTCAGGAAAGCCGTCGACAAGTGCGGACGAGCAGCCTCCAGGTTCCCCGTCTGCCAGGCGCGCAGGACCATCCGCACCGTCGTCACCCCGTCGATCGCCTCGGCGTACCGCAGCCGCTCGATCGCGCCGCGTTCCAGCCCCGCGACCCGCCAGAGAGTGTCCGCGCCGCGCACGATGCTGACGTTTTCCGTGCGTTTTTCGAACGCCTCCCCCTGCTCGGCCCAAAGGCTGCGGACGCTGCCGGTATAGGCGGTCGGCCCGGCGACCGCCGGCACCGCGGCGCCAACCGATCCCCCTCCCCCTGGCGCTCCGATCCCCGCCGTGGCGGCGGTCCCCGGCTTGGTCTTCGCGACCCGGGCCCTGAGATCGCTCTCGGTGAAATCGAAGGCGACGATCCGGATCCCCCGCTTGCCGCAGAACGGCGTCGAGTCCCGGTCGAATCGGGTGATCAGGTCGTTGGTCATCGTCCCCTTGAGGGCCCGGATCGTCCGGTAGTCGCGCGCCGCCATGAAGGCCCGCAGCGCCCCCCCCGCGGTCAGCCGCGGATCGTCGGGCGCCGGACTGTCCGGGATGGTCGCGGCGGGCGCAGCCTGACCGGGTGTGGCCTGGCCTGACGGGGCCTGACCGGGCGCGACGGGGCCGGGCGTCGGCGATCCCGGCTGCGGTGCCGGCGGCGCCGGAGTCACCCTGGGCTCAGGCTCCGGCGTTTGCGCCGTCGCGCATGCGAGCCCAAGACCGACGGCGATGGTGCAGAAGAAGATCGTCCTGAGGGCGGCCACCGGCCGCCGGCTGTTAGTCATCCGATCTCCCTGTGTGCGGCCCCAGGCGAACTCGTGAGACCGATAACTTATCGCGCCCCGGTGCCGGCGTCAACGCCTGCGAGGTTGGAACCTCTCGGAGAGCTGCCGCCAGGGATGAGGATGCCCACTCTAGGGCTGGTTGGGCCGGATCCCCAGGAACCGGTCGATCTCTGCCGGGTCATGAACGACCCCATCCTTGACGACAGTCCGCAGCCGCCGGA
>JANNTZ010000368.1:0-1535 GCA_031394595.1 Acidobacteriota bacterium | reverse complement strand
GTCTACCGCGCACTGCGACCAGCCGGGCCGCTGGACCGGCCGCAGGAAATCGAAGGAGCTGCCCTCGAGGGGTTGATCGCGCAGCACCTGCGCGCCTGGGTCGCTTATGGCCGAAGCGACTTCGAACTCTCCTACTGGCGCACTCGCGCCGGCAGCGAAATCGACTTCATCATCTACGGACCGGACGGATTCTGGGCCGTGGAAGTCAAGAATGCGTCGAGCGTCCGCGCCGAAGACGTTCGTGCACTCCGCACCTTCAGGGAAGACTATCCGTCGTGCGAACCGCTCCTCGTGTACCGTGGCGACAAGCGGCTCGTCGTGCAGGGAGTGCGGTGTGTTCCCGCACACGACTTCCTGGACGGACTCCGTCCCGATCACGACTTGATGTCACCGGGTTGAACCATGACCCACCGACGGACTGAGCCGACAAAGTCCCGCCGTGCTGCAGGCGAACTACTAATGAACTACCAATTGATCCAAGACTAGTAGTTCGGCGGTTGCGCACAAAAACTCGGCCGGTAGTCGCTCCCTGCGCCGAGGCAAGGGTTGGCAGAATCGCCCCGACGAAGATGGTCCACGCTTGCCGTTTCAAGCGAATAACCTCATCGGCGTTTGGTTGCCCAAAGCGAGTGACACTTCGCTCAGGGGTTGCCAGTACTGGCCCCGGCCTTCGTCTTCGTAACTTCCGCTGACGGCTTCATTCGGCGGGGGATCACAGTGGCGTTTGTGCTGAACCTGTTGCTCTCGGTAGTCCTGGTGGCCGTCATCATGGTCGCCCTGATCGCCACGCTCGGCTGGCTCGCCTCCACGCCACCGTATAGCGGTCCCGTCACCGACCACTTCGACGGCAAACGCTTCCGGAACCAGCGCGCAACGCCTCACAATGACTTCCGCGACGCGGCGAAATGGGCGAGCCACCGGCAGCAAGGTTTCTGGCGCCCGTATCGTGATGAGCCCGCAGGACCGGCGCCACCGCAGCGAGGTGTGGGCGACCAACTGCGAGTGACCTTCATCAATCACACGACCGTGCTGTTGCAGACGCACGGCGTGAACATCCTCACCGACCCGATCTGGTCCAATCGCTGTGGACCCGTGTCATGGTTCGGTCCTCGGCGCGCCCGGCCCCCGGGAATCCGGTTCCAGGACCTTCCTCCAATCGACGTCGTCCTGCTGAGCCACAACCATTACGATCACTGCGACCTGCCATCACTCAAGCGACTCGCTCGGTCGCACCATCCCAAACTGATTGCTCCGTTGGGCAACAAGCGCTTTCTCGAACGTCGCAACATCCCGGTCTTCGAAGAGCTGGATTGGTGGAGTACGACGAGTATCTCACCTGACGTCACAGTGACGGCGGTCCCCGCGCGGCACTTCTCCGGACGCGGACTGTTCGATCGCGATCGCTCGCTATGGTCCGGCTTCGTGATCCAGACGCCCTCCGGCTCGATCTGCTTTGCAGCGGACTCGGGATTCGGTGAACACTTCGCGGAGATCCGCACCCGCATGGGAGAGTCGCGGCTCGCCCTCCTTCCGAT
>JANNTZ010000357.1:0-2636 GCA_031394595.1 Acidobacteriota bacterium | reverse complement strand
GTCGGGGCCGGGAGGATGCTCGCCGTGCTCGGCGTCAACGGCGCCGGCAAGTCGACCCTGCTGGAAGTGCTGGCCCTGCTGCGGACCCCGGACTCCGGGGAGGTGCGTGTCCATGGCGAGTTGGCGGATGGTCCGGCGGCTCGCCGCCGGATGCGCCTGCGGCTCGGCCTGGCGCTGCAGGATCCGTTTCTGCTCCGCGGCAAAGTGATCGACAACGTGGCGCTGCCGCTCCGGCTCCGCGGGATCGCCGTGGCCGAAGCGCGGCGTCGAGCGGCCGGCTGGCTGGATCGCCTGGGAGTGGCAGGGCTGGCGGATCGCCGTGCCACGCAGGTCTCCGGCGGCGAGGCGCGCCGGGTCAGCCTCGCACGCGCCCTGGCGGCCGACCCGGAGGTCCTGCTTCTCGATGAGCCGTTCGCCGCACTCGATCCGCCGACACGCGACGGATTGCTGCGGGATTTCCGCGCCGCGCTCGACGCCCGGACTGCCGTGATCCTGGTGACCCACGACCGGGTCGAGGCCCAGGAGATCGCCGATGAGGTGGCGATCCTGCACGCCGGCCGGATCCTCCAATGGGGACCGGTGTCGGAAGTATTTGCGCGCCCGGCTGACCTGACGGTGGCGTCGATCGTCGGCCGAGGCTTTCCCGCTGAGGCGCCGGCCCTGCCAGCCGAAGCGCCGGCCCTGCCCGTCGGAACCTGACCATGGAGCCCGTGGTCCGTCTCGGGGGCGTCATCCTGGCCGGCGGGCGGAGCAGCCGGATGGGGCGACCCAAGGCGTGGCTGCCGATCGGCGGCCGCACCATGCTGGAAATCGTCCTCGACGCGGTCGGCGCGGGACTGCGGCAGGCGGTCACGGATTTGCGTGAGGCGGGCGCGGAGTTGCGGGCTCCGGGCGCGCGATCGGATCCGCCGATCGTGGTGGTGGCGGCGCCCGACCAGGAACTGCCGTCGCTGCCTGCAGGCGTGGACCGGGCCGTGGACACGGTCGAGGGGGAGGGGCCGCTGCGCGGCATGCAGGCGGGTTTCGACCTGATCGCAGGCCGGGCCGACGTAGTGTTCGTCTCGTCGTGCGATGCGCCGATGATCCGGCCGGCATTCGTGGCGCGGATGATCTCCATGATCGGGGATCACGACATCGCCGTGCCGTTCGTGGATGATCGGCATCATCCGCTGGCGGGGGTCTACCGGACGCGGTTGGGGGCGGTGATCGGCGACCTGCTCACCACCGGCCGCCGCCGGCCGTTCGATCTCTTCGATCGGGCCCGCACCCTGGTCGTGACGGCGGAGGAGCTGCGTTCCGTCGACCCCGATCTCGACAGCCTGAAAAACTTCAACTCCCCCTCGGAGTACGATGAGTTGCTGGCGCGCCTCGCGGGTGGCGGCGGGCCGACCAGGTGCGGGACGGCGGGCGGCGGAGCGGTTGGTGGCGCCGGGGGTGGCCTCCCGGGAGGATCCCGGTGAACGTCACGTTCGAGTTCTTCGGTCTGGCCCGCAGGCGATCCGGCTGCGACACACTCCAGGTCGAAGCGCGGTCGGTCGGAGCCGCCCTGGAGGCGCTGGAGAAGACGTGTCCCGGGCTGTCCGGGTCGGTCCTCGAAGGGGGCCGGATCTCGCCGCACTATCGGCTGTCGCTCAATGCGCGCGAGTTCGTCACCGACCCCGATCGTCTGCTGGAGGACGGCGACCGCCTGATCGTCCTGTCCGCGGAAGCGGGGGGGTAGGCGTCCGATGGCGGCAGGCGGACTGTTCGGGCGCTATCTGCGGGTCGATCTGACCACCGGGACGGCCCGCTTCATCCCGATTCCGGAAGAGGTGCAACGTCGCACCATCGGCGGCGTCGGGCTGGGGGTCTGGATCCTCCTGCGGGAAGCGCCGGCCGGAGTCGATCCGCTGGCTCCAGAAGCGCCGATCGTGTTCGCCCTCAGCCCGCTGGTCGGCACGCCGCTGACCACCTCCGCCAAGTTCGTCGTCGTCGCCAAGTCTCCGCTGACCTACCGGATCAACGATGCACTGTCGTCGTCCCATTTCGCCATCGCCGCCAAGCGCGCGGGATTCGACGCCCTTGTAATTGTTGGCGCCTGTCGGACGCTGTCGGCCCTGGTGATCGACGGGCTGCGGATTCCCTCCGGTTCAGCCGCGCACCCGCGGGTTCTGCCGCCCGGCACGGCACCGTCCGATTCCGTGGAGATCCTCGACGCGGCGGACCTCGGCGGGCTGTCGGCCGCGGCGGCCGAGCGCGGCCTGAAGGAGAGGCTCGCGGAGCGCAGTGGCGATCCACCGTTCGCCACCGCCGCCATCGGGCCGGCCGGGGAGAATCTGGTGCGGTTCGCTTCGCTTTCCAACGAGGGGAGGCACGCCGGGCGGGGCGGTCTCGGCGCCGTCCTCGGATCGAAACGGCTCAAGGCGGTGGCGGTGCGCGGCCGCCACGCCGTGCCGCTGGCCGACGTGGCGGCGGTGACCGCCTTTGCCCGCGACCTGTCGGCGCGATCGTTCGGCCCGGCGACGGAGAAATACCGCGAGCTCGGGACGGTGGCCAACCTGCTGGTGTTCAACCGTCTCGCCGTCCTGCCGACGCGCAATTTTCAGGAAAGCACCTTCGAGGCGGCGGAGTCGCTGTCGGCCGAGAGCCTGGCGCAA
>JANNTZ010000341.1:0-12044 GCA_031394595.1 Acidobacteriota bacterium | reverse complement strand
CGGTCCCCGAAGCGAACCCGTCAAATGTCTCCCGGACCGTGACCACGCCCGACCCCAGGGCGGCGCGCAGCGTCGCCTCATCGGGGTACGTGGTCAGAGTCGCTCCTTGGACGGAGCCGATGCTCGCGGCGGCGAGGCCCAGTCCAAGAGCCACTGCCACCAGGTGACGCGCGTACAGGCGAGAATATCTATCGTCGTGATAATGCTGGTTTGACATCAGCGTTGACCCCCATGTGCCCCGGACGGCTGCAGAACCGCAGGCCGCCCCTCCCGGGCCGGGCGCAATAGACATCGTTGCAGTGAATACAGACGGACAGTTGGCGGAACACGCTAATTGTCCTCCGCGCAGCCTTGCTGTCAAGGGATATTTCCAGGAGGTCCGCTGGCGTCGACCTGGCCTACAATCGGGCGCCTTCCGGAGGTGCCCCGTGACCTTGACCCGCGCACGTCGGTCCCGTTCCGTTCCGCCCCCCCTGTCGGGGCTGGTTCTCCCCTTTCTCCTGATGTTCGCCGCCCTCGGGGTGACGTGGGCCGGGGCACAGGACGCCACCCCGCCGGCCGGAGACCCCGCCCCCGCCGCGGCGGAACCGGCCACCCAGGCGACGGACGAGACGGTCAGGACCAGGCAGGCCCCGGAGGGCGCGGCCGCAGCGGCGCCGGCCCAGGTCGAGGGATACACCCTGTCGCCGGAGAAATACCAGGACGCCGTGAACTATGCCCGGGCCCGGTACGGCCTCCACTTCCTCAATGTCGCTTACGGCCTGGTGGTGCTGGTGGTCCTGCTCGCCCTGGGGGTCGCCCCCCGGTTCCGCGACTGGGCCGAAAAGGTCGTCTCGAAACGGTTCGCACAGGTGTTCGTCTACGCCCCCCTCCTGCTCCTGACGCTGGCGGTCCTGGGGCTGCCGCTCGAGGTTTACGGCCAGAGCCTGTCGCTCAAGTACAACCAGTCGATCCAGTCATGGGGTTCGTGGGCCTGGGACTGGGCCAAGGGGCAGATCATCGGACTGATCATCGGGACCATCTTGATCGGAATCCTCTATGCGGTGATCCGGCGCAGCCCGAAACGATGGTGGTTCTATTTCTGGCTGGCGTCGATCCCGATCCTGATCTTCATCCTGTTTATCACCCCGGTGATCATCCATCCTCTCTTCTACACCTTCTCCCCCCTGGAGGCGAAACAGCCCGACCTGGTGGCGTCGATCGAGAAGGTGGTCGAGCGCGGCGGCCTGAGCATCCCCCGCGACCGGATGTTCGAGATGAACGCCAGCACCAAGCTCAAATCGGTGAACGCCTACGTGACCGGCTTCGGGGCCAGCAAGCGGGTCGTCGTATGGGACAACACCATCGCCCGGATGACCACGCCGCAGACGCTTTTCGTCTTCGGGCACGAGATGGGGCATTACGTCCTGGGTCACATCCCGAAGTCGATCGCATTCTCGTCGGTGCTGCTGCTCGGCTTTCTCTACCTCGGCTACCGCGGGATGAACGCCCTGCTGGCGTGCCGGGGGGAACGCTGGCGGATCCGCGGCGCGGATGACTGGGCATCGCTGCCGGTCCTGCTGCTGCTCATGACCGTGTTCCAGTTCTTCGGCGAGCCGATCGACAATGCCTACAGCCGCGCCCTCGAGCACGAATCGGACATCTACGGGCTCGAGGTGATCCACGGGATCGTGGACGACACCCGGATCGCCGGGCCCGAGGCGTTCCAGATCCTCGGAGAGGTCAATCTGTCCGACCCCGACCCACCGGCCTTCATCAAGTTCTGGCTCTACAGCCACCCGGCGATCAGCGATCGCATCGTCTTCGCCCGCGCTTACGATCCTTGGTCGAAGGGTGAGCCAACGCGGTTCGTGCCGGGGCAATAGGACGGCGCGCGGCGGACCGGGGGGCGCCCGGCGCGGCGACGGGCCCGATCAGAACGGGATTTCGACACCCGCCATGTAGGTCGTGCGGTCGACGTCGGCCCAGTCAAAGCGGTCGAAGTCGCCCACCGACCAGACGAACATCTTGATCTTGCCGCGCAGGAACCAGCCCTGCTCGCCGTCGGTGCGCAGGATGATCCCGGGTTGGATGTAGAACCCCGGATCCTTCTGGAAGCGGTGCGAGACGATGAACGACCACCGGCCCGCTTCGCGCGAATCGTTGACGGCGCGGAACGACAGGAAGTTGTAGTCTCCCCAGTACCGGTCGAAACCGGCTCCCACCTGGATCTGGGTTTCGCCGCCGATCTCCTCCCCCGAGATCAACGCCGCCTGCTCCTTGGCCTCGAAGTCGGTGATCCGGATCAAGCGCGCCATACCGGCGAGAACGAACCCCTTCGGCAGGACCTGCTCGGTGTCGAACTGCACGACATGGTCGAAATCGTCGCGGTACCGGTAGAGCCCGGCATAGGTGGACTTGCGGTGGTCGCGCAGGTAACCGCCGAACTGGAAGCCGTCGGTATACTCGCCGCCCCAGATCTGAGCGTGCACCTGCTTGTAGGACACGAACGCGGAGAAATCCTCGAACTCCTGGCCGTTCGAGTCCTCGAGATGCTCCCACATGACCACCGCTTTGCCGCGCTGCCCGGGCGGCCAGCGGCCCGGGTCCTCCGCCTTCCGCCGGTCCTCGCGCCGTTCGTCGGTTGTGAGGGGCGTCGACGCTTGCGCCAGGGCCAACCGCGTTCCTGCCAGCACGCACAGCAAAGCGCCCAGCGCGGCGATCCCCGCGATCCGCGCCGCGGGCTTCGGGGTTCGGGTCATCGGGATCAGAGGTTGGCGGGTGCGTTCCATTTGCGATCCTTTTCCGACTTGCGCCGCATCTGGCCGGTCACGAAACGCTGCCATACCCACACGAACCAGGCGAGAACGCGCATCACGACGTTGCTCAAGCCGAACAACGGGTAGAGGAGAAAGACGAGATACTTGTAGCCGCTGGCGATCTTTCTCTGGATGACGATGAACGGCCACAGTTCGAGCAGCAGGTAAAGCGTATAGATGAAGACGAGCTCCGGCCAGATGCCGTGCATCAGGATGACGACGAGCGACCAGAGGCGGAATGGTTCCGACAGGACGACGAAGATGTTGTAGAGCATCTCGTACCGCAGCCGCCACGGCGATCCCTTCCTTAAGAGGAGACGCAGGTACGAGAAGAACATGTGGTAGTGCGCCGGGTACCAGTAGAAGACCCGCTGCCGGGCCAGACCGCGGACCCGGTCGGGCACCACGGTCCAGACCGCCTCGTCCACGAACACCACGTTGCCGTCATTGAGCAGCTCGATGATGGTCCGCTGCAGGTCCTCGCCCTGGAAGACCCCGGTGTGCCGGTGGTGGAACGCCTGCAGGCGCTCCTTCTTGAACAGCCCGATAGCGCCGGAAATGCAGCTGATGCTCGCCGTCCCGTCCTGGAACCGGCGGCCGATCTCCATCGACTTGCAGTATTCGTAGCGCTGGATGCAGGAGATGAGTCCCGACCCGTGCGGCCCGTGCCGGTCACGCCGGTCCGGGATGACGTTGAAGGCGACCGCGTCGAAGGTGTCCAGGAGCGACGTCGGGATCCGGGCGCCGCCGATCCGGGTGTCATCGTCGAGCAGCAGCACGTAGGGTGTCTGCACGCGGTGGATGCCGAAGTTGATCGCCGACACCTTCCCCATGTTCGGGATGCTGTAGAAGCGGACCCCCATCTCCTTGAGGATCTCGGGGGTCCCGTCGGTCGACCCGTCGTCCACGACGAGCACCTGGTCGCGGGGAATGCCGGCAGCCAGCAGGTCCTGGATCGTCTCCCGGATCACGCCGCGGCCGTTGTGCGTCGGGATGAGCGCCGTGACCTTCCCCAGGTCGCTCGTGAAGGCGCGCCGGATCGGCCGATTGCCGATCTCGACGAACACCTTGATCGCGTCGATGAGAAGGAAAAGGGTGAAGACCCAGAAGTAAGTTGTGAGTTCGAGGCCGCCGATCGTCATCCCGTCTTACAATTCCGTCATGCGCACGGTCATGCCGGATGAGGCATGAACGGAGGCGCCCGGGATGAATCTAGTGATCGGGACAACGATGGCAACCCCCACGTGAGACAAACATCCAGGAAGCGCCCGATCCGCCGATCGGGGCGGGGACCCGCCCGGTCCTCGTCTCCCGATCGAGCCCGGTCTCGCACTCGCCCCCGGCCCGCCGGCATCGACCCCGGCTGGGAGAAGTTCGTCGACCGGATCCGGGCCGCGCGGCGCCGGCCGTCGTTCGAGGCGCACTGGAAGATCTGGCAGGAGATCGTTGCCGGCGGAAGGCCGGACGACGGTCCGCCGGCAGCCTGGTGGCCGGAGCCGTCGCAGGCCGCGGCGTCCAACATTGGCCGGCTGATGGCGGCCCGCGGTATGGCGGATTTCCGCGAGCTTCATGCCTGGTCCGCCCGCCACAGGGCCGCATTCTGGGGCGAGGCAATCCACCGCCTCGGAATCGTTTTCACCCGCCGGCCCGACGCGGTTCTCGACCCGGCTTCCGGCGCCGAAGACCCGCGCTGGCTGCCGGGCGCCCGGTTCTCCATCGTGGACAGCTGTTTCGGAGCGCAGGCCGGACGCCCGGCAATCCTCTCGGGACGTGAAGGTTCGGCGGGTCTGCGTGTCACGACCGTCGGCGATCTCGAAGCCCTGGCCAACCGGGTCGCCGGCGGACTGGTGAATCTCGGCTTCGCTCCCGGCGCCGGCCTGGCTCTGTACATGCCGATGACCGTCGAGTGCGTTGCCGCCTATCTCGGCGCCATCCGGGCCGGCTGCCGGGTCGTGTCGATCGCCGATTCCTTTTCGCCCGCCGAGCTGGCGCGCCGCTGCGAGATTGGCGGGGCCGCCGCGGTGCTGACGGTCGAAACGTCCACGCGTTCGGGGAAGGTCCTCGAGCTGTATGCCAAGGTCCGGGAGGCCGCCGTGGATCGGGCCATCGTCATCCCCACCTCGGAACCGGAGTCAGCCGGGACCGCGACGCTCCGCCGGGGCGACCTCTGGTGGAAGGATTTCCTGGGGTCCTCGACGACTTTCGCTTCCCGATCCTTCGAACCCTCCGACGTGACCAACGTGCTGTTCTCGTCCGGCACGACCGCCGACCCCAAGGCGATCCCCTGGACCCACCTCACACCGATCAAATGCGCCATGGATGGCCATTTCCACCACGACCTCCGACCGGGAGACGTGGCCGCCTGGCCCACCAACATTGGCTGGATGATGGGGCCGTGGCTGATCTACGCGGCGTTGATCAATGGTGCCACCATGGCGCTGTACGAGGGATCGCCCACCGAGGCGGGCTTCGTCCGCTTTGTCCGCGATGCGCGGGTCACCATGCTGGGAGTCGTGCCGTCCCTGGTGCGTGCCTGGCGGACCGCCGATCTGGTCGGCGATCGCGACTGGGAGGGGGTGCGCCTCTTCTCATCCACCGGCGAGCCGTCGAACCGCGAGGACTACCTCTGGCTCATGAGCCGTGCTGCCTATCGTGCCCCGGTCATCGAATACCTCGGCGGAACCGAGATTGGCGGCGGCCACATCACCGGCACGGTGGTCCAGCCCGCCTCCCCCGCGACCTTTACGACGCCCGCGCTCGCTCTCGACTGGGTCATCCTCGACGAGCGCGGCCGGCGGGTGCCGCCGGGAGGGACCGGCGAGCTGTTCCTGGTTCCCCCATCCATCGGGCTGTCGCAGCGCCTCCTGAACAAGGACCATCACCAGGCCTACTACGCCGGCTGCCCGCCCGGCCCGCGCGGAGCGGTGCTGCGCCGTCACGGCGACCTGTTCACGGTCCTGCCGGGCGGTTTCCACCGGGCGCAGGGCCGCGCCGATGACACCATGAACCTCGGAGGCATCAAGGTGAGCGCCCTGGAACTGGAGAGGGTGCTCGATCGGCACCCGGGGGTCCATGAGTGCGCCGCGGTGGCAGTCCAGCCCGATGGCGAGGGGTCCGACCGGCTCGTCATCTTCGCGGTGCCCCGGGCACAGACCGAACCGGCCACGCTGAAGCGCGACCTCCAGGCACGGGTGTCAGCCGACCTCAACCCGCTGTTCCGGATCCACGACGTCGTGGTCTTGGAGGCCCTGCCGCGGACCGCCAGCAACAAGTTGATGCGCCGCGCCCTGCGAGCCGATTACCGGGGCCTGCGAGAGGATGCCTGAAGCCGGGGTGAGGGCTACCGCTTCCGCATGTGGATCTCGGTGCCGCCCTTCTCGAAGCGGACCTCGTCCATCAGCTGATTGATGAGGTAGATGCCGCGGCCGTGGGTGGAGTAGATCTGCTGCCCCTGGACCGGGCTGGGGAGGGAGGCCGGATCGAAGCCGGGCCCGGGGTCACGCACGACGATCAGCATGCCGCGCGTCTCGTCGCAGGTGACGCAGAACTGGACCCTCTTGTTCGTATCGCCCTTGCAGCCATGAACCACCGCGTTGGCCAGGGCCTCCTGGAGGGCCAGTTCGACGTCCCCCTCCTTCCCGGCGGCGCATCCCATCATCCGGACAAGCTGCATGGCGCCGGCAACGGCGGGACCGATCTCCTTCACATCACCGGGCAGGATGGTTTCGTACCTGACGATCAGATCCTCGGAATCGAACTCGCAGCGCGGAATGGCTCCCCCGGCCATGGGACCTCCTCGTATCGGAAGCCGGTATTGTACCGCGATCAGGCGGCTAGCAGGGGCATTTCCGGGGGCGGCGCGCCAAGGAAGCGGATCCCCATCCCGACACGACCGTTATTGAGCCACTGGATGGGTCCCTCGCGGGCCCACACGACCAGGGCCTTGAGGGCGACGGTGTGGTCTCCCAGGGTGAGCCGGAGATCGAGCACCGTGCCGGGCGCGAACACCTTCAGCGATCCGATCATCATGCCGGTGCTCGACAGGTTGCGCGAGAATCCGAGGTAGCGTGGCCCCTCCGGCCCGAACCGCACCTCCACCCGGCGGCGGGCCCTGTGGTTCATCTGCTTGGGTCTCGGCATGGCGAGGTTCTCCTTCGCTGGAAAAGATGGCGCCGAAAGTTGGCAGGCGCCACATTGAAGAGGCCGCCGTCGAGTCGCGGCGACGGCCCGGCGACGAGGGCGCCGGGTCGTGGTGACCAGAATCGGGCATGACAGTTCCGGCACCCTCCCCAGGATCCGCGGCATCCAACGAGAAGACGGGAGTGGATCGTGAAGTCAACCGATCGCGTGGCGAACGTCCTGATCGTCGGCGTCGGACCGGCCGGTCTCAGCGTCGGGGTCGAATGCATGCATCACGAGGTTCCGGAGGTGATGGCCCTGGAGAAGGGGCCGGCGCCGAACCAGACGGTCCACCTCTACTATCCGGACGACAAGCGGGTGGACGCCGCCTACAAGGGACAGGAAGCGGTCTGCGCGGGGGTGCTTTGCTTCCGCGACACCACCAAGTCGAACTTCCTGTCGCTGGCCGACATCATGTTGCAGCGATTCCCCTTCGGGCGCGTCACATCGTCATCGCCATCGGGCGGATGGGACGCCCGAACCGTCCCGACTACTTCGACACCATTCCGGCGGCCGCCCGGAAGCGGATCCATTTCGACCTCCGCCGGGTCGACCCGGCGGGTCGGGAGATCCTGGTGGTCGGCGGCGGCAACGCGGCGGCCGAATTCGCACTCGCCCTGGCGCCGAAGGGCCGCGTGACGCTGTCCTACCGCGGGGCGGAGTTCACCCGTGTCAACCCGATGAACGCCGGCCTGCTCGCCCGGGACGAGTCCGAGGGCCGACTGGCAGTCCTGCGGAACTCGAACATCGCGTCCGTGGAGGAGCAGGGTGAGCGGGTGCTGGTGCGCTTCACGGGGCACCCCGGGATGACCGTGGACGCGATCGTCTACGCGATCGGCGGAAGCGCCCCGGCGGCATTCCTCCAGGGGACCGGGATGGCGCTGGACGATCGGGGCGACCCACGCCTCGACGAGTGGAACGAGACCTCGGTTCCGGGGCTGTTCGTCGCCGGCGAGCTCGCGGTTCCGGCGGGCAAGGGTTCGATCATCACCAGCTTCAACACCGGGAAGCGCGTGGTCGAGGGGATCATGCGCCGCCTCGGGCTGGCGCGCCGGCCCGAGATCGTGTCGCTCGCCAACTCGGCGGGCGGCTGACGCCCCCCGTGTCGCTACTCGGCGGCCCCCGTGGGGGCCCCACCCTGGGCGTGGATCGCGATCGCCGGGATGTTGTCGCGCGCCACCCGCGAGTTGAGGTCGGCGATGTCCCGGGAGAGCACGCCGCGCCAGGCGGCGATCTGCGCATCCACCTGCGATTTCAGGTGTTCGTAGAACTCGACCGACTGCCGGGTCGGAGCGGTCTCGGCGCTGTCCACGACGTTGGCGAGCCAGCCGATCTTGCTGCTGATCTTCGTCGGGTAGTTGCACATGTCCTGCGAGGATAGCGCCGGCACTTCGATGAGTTCCGCTTCGATCGGCGACATCTTCCGGTCGATCGACTGGGCCGCCTCGACGAGCTCCTTCATCTCGGGCGAGGCGCCCAGGCGCTTGCGCAGACCCGCCAACTGATCCCTCGTCTGGCGGATCTCCATCACGCCGCCATGCGATGAGGCCACCAGGTCGCGGATCTTCATCATCAGGTCGAATTGCGCCTGCAGGTCGGCGCTCGACGTGGTCACGCGGGGGTCGAGGTGCACTTCCAGCGGCACGGTCTGCGCCTTGCCGGCGACGGTCAATCGGGCCTGGTACCGGCCCGTCAGCGCCAGCGGGCCGTCCGGCGCCCCCATGTCCCAGATCACGTTCGGGACGAACTCCGGCATCTCGTAACGCAGGTTCCAGACGAACCGGTGCATTCCGGGTTCGACGGGCAGCACGTCCGGCTTCTCCTTCGACACGGGATCCTCCGGCAACGGCTTGCCGGTGACAACCTTCTCGACGCTCGAGTATTTGCGGATCAGCGTGCCCGAGGTGTCGAGGATCTCCAGGAGGACCTCCCCCTTCGGCTTCTCTTTCAGGTTGTAATAGAGGATGGCGCCATTGGGCGGATTCGACGCGGTCGTCGGCGACGATCCCCAACCGCCGCCCCCACGGTAGCGCCAGGCGGGCGCCGGGGTGAACAGGTGGACGGCGGCCGCGGCGGCCTGCGCGTTCATCTGCCGCAACGGGGTCAGGTCGTCGAGGATCCAGAATGACCGGCCGTGCGTCGCCACGACCAGGTCGTTGTCCTTCACCACGAGATCGTGAATGGGCGAAGTCGGCAGATTGAGCTGCAGCGATTGCCAGTTGGCCCCGTCGTCGAACGACACGTAGACCCCGGTCTCGGTCCCGGCATAGAGCAGCCCACGCCGCGCCGGGTCCTCGCGTACAGCGCGGACAAAGGTCGTGTCCGGGATGCCATTGTTGATCCGGGTCCAGGACTGTCCGGCATCGCGCGTCCGGTAGATGTAGGGACGGAAGTCGTCGAACTTGTGGCGGTCGAGTGCCAGGTAGGCGGACCCCGACGCGTGCGGCGAGGCGTCGATGATGCTGACCATCCCTTCCGGCATCCCCCGCGGGGTGATGTTCTGCCAGGTCTTCCCCTCGTCGCGGGTCAGGTGGACGAGACCGTCGTCGGTCCCGACCCAGAGCATCCCCTTCTGGGCGGGGGACTCCGCCACACTGAAGATGACGTTGTAGGTCTCGATGCTGATGTTCTCGCCCGTAATCGGCCCGCCGGACCGTCCCTGTTTGCTCTTGTCGTTGCGCGTCAGGTCCGGGCTGATCGGGGACCACGACATTCCGCCGTTCGTGGTTTTGAACAGCAGGTTGCCGGCGTAATAGACCGTGTTCGGGTCGTGGCGCGACACGACGATCGGCTCGGTCCAGTTGAAGCGGTATTTCAGGTTCGCCGCTTCGTGCCCGTCGGTGTCGTCCGGCCAGACCGAGATGTTCTGCGCCTGGTCGGTGCGCTTGTCCCAGCGCGTCAGGATGCCGAAGTATTCCCCGGCATAGACGATGTTCGGGTCGGTTGGGTGCGGCGCGATGTAGCCGGCCTCGCCGCCGCCGACCGCGTGGTAGTCGTCGCGGCCGATGACGCCGTCGTCCGCCCGGCTGGCGATGCTGACCGACGAGTTGTCCTGCTGCGATCCGTACACCCGGTACGGCCACTGGTTGTCGGTGATCACGTGATAGAACTGGGCGGTCGGCTGGTTGTCCTGCCGGGTCCAGGATTCGCCGCCGTCGATCGAGATGGTCGCGCCGCCGTCGTTGGCCAGGATCATCCGCTTCGGGTTTTTCGAGTCGATCCACATCCCGTGATGATCGCCGTGCGGGATGCCGCCCAGCGGCGCGAAGGTTTTCCCGCCGTCGGTCGACTTGTACATGTCCACGCACAGGACGTAGACGGTGTCGGCGTCCTTCGGGTCAGCGGTGACGTGAGTGTAGTACCACGGCCGGTGCCGCAGACGATGGTCGTCGGTCATCTGCTCCCAGGTCTCGCCGCCGTCATCCGACCGGTACAGGCCGCCCTTCTCCTCGATCGCCTCCACCATCGCGTAGACGCGCTGCGGCTGGTCGGCGGAAACGCCCAGGCCGATCCTCCCCATCAGATCGGGCAGCCCTTTGGTGAGCTGCGTCCAGGTTGCCCCCGCGTCGGTTGAACGGTACAGACCGCTGCCGGGGCCGCCGCTGGTCATGCTCCAGGGTGTCCGGCCCGCCTCCCACAGCGCGGCGTACAGGACGTTCGGGTTGCCGGGCGCGAAGGCGATGTCGATCGCCCCGGTCTTCTCGTTCTTGTAGAGGACCTTCTCCCAGCTCTGGCCCCCGTCGCCGCTGCGGAACACCCCCCGTTCCGGGTTGTTCCCGTAGCCATGACCCAGCGCCGCGACAAAGACGATGTCGGCGTTCTTCGGGTGGACGATCACCTTGCCGATCTGCCGGGTCTCCTTGAGACCGACATTGACCCAGGTCTTGCCGGCGTCCATGGACTTGTACACCCCGTCGCCGTGCGACATGTTGCCGCGGATGCAGGCCTCCCCGGTGCCGACGTAAACGACGTTGGGATCGGCGTCCGCGACCGCCAGGCTGCCGATGGAGGAGATCGGCTGGGTATCGAAGAGCGGTGTCCATGTCAGACCGCCGTTGGTCGTCTTCCAGACACCGCCACCCACCCCCCCGAAATAATAGGTGTGCGGATCGGCGAGGACTCCGACGGCGCTCAAAGCGCGGCCGCCCCGGAACGGTCCGATCAGTCTGTACTTGAGACCCCCGTAGAGTTTCGCATCGTAGGCCTCGGTGAAGGCCAGGATGGGCAGCGCTGCGAGGGCGACGAACCCAAGGACGGCGAGCACGACTCTGCGGAAGGACAGCGGGAGGCTTCGCATGTGGGACTCCTTAATGGCGCACACAAGGGCCGACCGACTCCGATGGGGAGCCTGAATCTTATCCCAGTCGGGAATTTCGGGGGGCGGGGTTTGTCTCAGAATATGAAAAACAGGGTGAGAGAGGCCGAACGCCCAGGGGCGGTGGCCGCTTGGGTGTCGGGGCTTCCGGGATACGTGTGGTCGAGAAGGTTCCGGAGGATGACCCGCACCTCGGCCCTGCCGGAGAACCGCCAGCCCCCCCCGAAATCCAGCACCGCGTATCCGGGGGTCGGCTTTTCGGTTGGCCCGGCGTCGTCGTCTTCCAGATAGCCGGCGGCGCGGAACATCACGTCTCCCTTTGCGCCGACCGTCTGCCGGAGCGTCAGGATCGCCCCCTCGGGCGGGACGTCGGCGAGCGGCGCGTCGTCGTCAATCGCCTCCCCCCGTGCCGCCTGCGCGACAAATTCGATCGCCAGTCCGCGGGGCAGGGTGGTCCGCACCTCGAACTCCAGGCCGCGCAGGAGTGCCGTGCCGCGATTCCGGAAGAAGAACTGCGGCGGGGTGAGCGGGTCCATGTCGTCGGGTGCTTCGTAGCGCTCGATCAGATCCTCGATTCGGTACTGATAGGCGTAGAGGGCCAGCCGGACCCGTTCCCCGCCATAACGCGCCGCCAGGTCGAACTGCAGGGACGTCTCAGGGTCGAGGTCCGGGTTGCCGGTAACGAAGCCCCGGCCGGTCGTGCCGACGTAATAGCGGTCGGAGAGGGTCGGGTCGCGGAAGCCGCGCGCCGC
>JANNTZ010000243.1:0-2284 GCA_031394595.1 Acidobacteriota bacterium | reverse complement strand
TGCTGTCGAGCAGTCGGTCGCGCGACTACGCCAGGATTATCGCGATGGTGTTGGTCGCCATCGGTGTCGCGAGACTCGGCGTCCAACATGCGGAGTCGGCGCGCCGCAACGTCTATGAAATCATTACGCCACGCGGTCGGCTCTTGACGACAGCCGCGTTCGGTCGGCCGTTGGAAGAGGCCATCCGGTTCGCGACGTTACGCACGGAGCCTGGCGAGTACCTGCTGAACCTGCCCCAGGGAACCATTATCAACTTCTTGTCTGACCGCCGGAATCCGTTGAGAGAGGAAATCATCGTTCCTGGTTTCCTCACGCCTGACAGGGAGGCCGACGCGATCCGACGGGTGGCGGCGCGACGTGTAGGACTGATTCTCGTGGCTAACCATCTTACACCCGAGTACCGCGATTGGGCCTTCGGCGTTGATTACAACCAGGAATTCATGCGGTGGATTGACGCCCACTACCACCCGGTCGCAACCTTTAGTGCCGTGCAGGGCCGCGAACTGCGGTTTGGCGAACAGGAGTTTTTCATTCGGGCCTACGAGCGGAATATGATCGACTGAGCCGCACAGTCAACCGCGCCTTACGAGCTTGATTTCCGCAAACATCGCCCACTGCGTCATCCACGGCTGAATGATCTGCTCGAAACGTCGCCACAGTCCGTCACTCAATTGCGGCACCAGACTTCGTAGAGAGACACCGCCTGAGAGTAGATAACGAAATGGCATGCCTGGGCGAATACTCTCGATCTGCCACTCAGGAAACTCGTCTTCAAACTGCACGCGATCTCGCGCAAAGAGGATCCACGCCAGCGCCTCGTTCGCCCCTGAGAGCGGCCCGGTCGCAGGGAACTCCCATCCCTCAGCGTCTGGTTTGAACGGTTCATGATGCAGCCGGGCGTAAACAAAGCTCGACCAGGTCGAGACCCATGGCTCGATCATCACGACAGCGCCACCGGGACGTACACACCGAGCGGCGTCCGCGAAAAACCGCCGCGGTTGCGGGAGGTGGTGGAGCACGTTGGTCATAACGATCGCCCGCAATGCTCTGGCTGAAAATGGCAGCCGTGTAGCGTCCAGTGCGATGTGCACGCCGCGACAGGCGAGAATTTCAGAGGTAATGAGACCGGGGATGAACTCGCCGAGGAAACCAGGCCCGGATCCGACCTCGAGCACCGGGTCGTCGCCGACGGGCAACGCCCGACTGATGGCCCCATACCACTCTCCGTAGATGGCCCGGAGGGAAGGCTTGCTCTGGATTAACTGCCGCCGTTGCTCGATTGTATACGGATCATCGAGGTCAAGCCCCCGAATCAGGGGGTGACTCAACCATGCTTTGGCCTTCGCGAGAATCATTGACCTGACGGCGAGAACCCCCGCATGTAAGCCCATCTACGTCAGCCGATGCTACGTGAACTTGATTCGGCCGGCGGCGAACGCGACCATCTTCAGGAGCACCCATCCATGCCGCCAGCGCTGGATGTTGGTTTCGCCATAGGTGCGTTCCCGGTAGCGGACCGGAATCTCGACGATTTTGAGATTCAGCTTCGCGGCGCCAAACAGCAGATCGAAATCGCCAAACGGATCGAAATCCCCGAAGTAGGCCCGATTGGCCGCGATGCGTTCATAGTCGGCGCGCCACAGCACCTTCGTGCCGCACAACGTATCTTTGATGGGCTGACCGAGAAGCCACGAAAACGCCAGGCTGAAGAACTTGTTTCCCACGAGGTTGAAGAAGCGCATCGCCTGCTTTTCCATCGGGTACACCAGCCGCACACCGTTCACGAATTCGCCCTTGCCAGAGCTCAGGGCGTCATAGAAACGAGGCAGATCCTGAGGTGGTACGGTCAGATCCGCATCCAGAATCATCAACACCTGGCCCGTCGCCTCTTTGAAGCCAAGGCGCACGGCGTCGCCCTTCCCCTTCCCGCCCTGCCGGAACAAGCGGCAGTTCCGGCCAGAATGCCTCGCCATTTCACGCTCGATCGCGGCGTATGTGTCATCACTCGAATGACCCTCAACGAAGATGAGCTCGGTTCCTGCTCCCATTTCTGGAACTTCCGCAAAAATTCGCGAAATGTTGCCGGCTTCGTTCCGCGCCGGCACAATCACCGACACCACTGATTCCGACGTCCGCGGGCGGGGCTGTGGCTGCGCGACCACCATGCTTGTCAACGCGAGCTGCCTGAAGAGGGCGAGCTTCACGAAGTACCGGTTGGCGAGCGTGTTTACCACCGGAATCGGCAAAGGGAACAGCACCTCGGACCACCAGCGAATCACTTGCG
>JANNTZ010000330.1:0-4276 GCA_031394595.1 Acidobacteriota bacterium | reverse complement strand
CGGTAACCGGCGTCAGCCAGACGGTCCAGGTCTACACGGGCGATCCGCGGGTCTTCGCCCTGACGGTGACCCACAACCGCACCACCAATACGACGACGATCAGCTTCCCGGCCCAGCCGGCGCCCCCGGCGCCGCTGACCGGCGGTTACGACCTGGTGCGCGGCACACGCGTCGATGATGGCCTGCCGACGACGCCGAGCACCCCTGATACCTCACTCAGCACCATCGTGCCCCTGCGGTGCAATACCGACGCGGCCGTGCCGGTGGGACAGAACATCGTCCACAACACGACCGACTCGCCGGCCGTCGGCTCGGCGCACTATTACCTGGCCGGGTACCACGCCGCCGGCCCGGGCGCCAAAGTCTCGTTCGGCTTCCGGTCGGACGGCACAACCAGGAGCGCGGTCATCTCCTGTCCGTAAGGGCCTGGCGCCCGGTGGGGCGCCGGACCAGCGACACTCGCGGGGGGCCCTCGGGCCCCCCGTTTTTCTTGTGGGTGCAGAAGTCAGGTTGTGCGGGTCCGGATCAGTCGGCCATCCGGCCCAGGTACCAGGAAGCAAACCCGGCCGCTTCGGACTCGAGCGGGAGGTACAGACCACCGCGGAAGGCACGCGACCCAGCCCCCTGCTGGACCCCCACGCAAACGGCCCAATCCTGGCGGGCGACCAGCATCGCGAACTCGACCGCGTCGGACGGATCGAAGCCGGGGCGGGCCATCTCGTCTGGATGGAACAGCCATTCCGAGAAGATTCGGGTCCGACCGGGTGAGAGCGGCCACAGGGTCCGGAAATAGGCGAAGTCCGGAACCAGGTTGAGCATCATCCCCGGCGCCATCAGCTCACCGTCATAGCGCCGCTTCTCCGCGTCATTCAGTCCCGGGAACGGCGCCCGCGCGGTCCGTCCCGAGAGCGTGAAGGACGATGCGCCGGGACGGAACTCCGCCACCACGTCGCCCCCCTGGATGTCGACGGTCCCGCTCCGATAAAGCGGCACCAGGTCGCAAAGCTCCGGGTGGACGCCGGGGCAGTGGTAGCACTCCATGAAATTCTCGTTCAGGATCTTCCAGTTGGCCTCGACCTCGTGGACCTGGCGCACGGCGCCCCTTAGATCCGCAAGCGGGTAGCGGCTCAGCCGGGTGGCGATGTCGCCGATCGCCGCTGACAGCGGGGGTGCGGCCGGGCCCTCGAGGTTGACGAAGACGAACCCGCCCCAGGTGGCGCAGCCGACCGGCAGGAGACCGCGCTGCTCGCGGTCGGGCAGATCGGTGCCGTGCAGGTGCGGGGTCCCGATCAACCGCCCGTCCAGCCCGTAACTCCAGGCGTGGTACGGGCAGACGATCGAACCCTTGATCCGGCCCGACTCGGCATCACACAGGCGGGTGCCGCGATGGCGACAGACATTGTGGAAGGCCCGCAGGATCCCGGCCCGGTCGCGCAGGACCAGGACGTTGTCGCGGCCGATCTCAACCGTCAGGAAGTCGCCCGGCTCCTGAAGCCGCTCCTCGCGGCCGGCACACAGCCAGGATCGCGCGAAGACCCGTTCGTACTCGCGCTCGAGCGTCGCGGCATCGCAGTAGGCACGCCCATCGAGGGTCTCCCGGCGGACTGCAGGCAGGTGGGTCTCCGAACCGCTCATGGCGGTCCCGATCATGCCAGCATCGTCGGACACCCTGTCAAGCGCCCCGTTTCAGCGGGCGGATCATTGCCGGGCCCGCCCGCAGTGATACACTCCGGCAGTTCCCAGGGGGCCGTTAGCTCAGGCGGTTAGAGCATCTGCCTTTTAAGCAGAGGGTCGCAGGTTCGAGTCCTGCACGGCTCACCACCCTGAACTACATGTTCAGCGTGAACTCGATCATCACCTGCGCATAGACCGAGACGGGTGTCCCACCCAGCAGTGCGGGGCGGTAGCGCCACTGTTTCACCGCCTCGATCGCTTCGAGGTCGAATCCCCAGCGGGGGTCGGGAGAGCGCACCACCTCGATGGCACCGACGCTCCCGTCCGCCTGGATCACAACTGTCAGCACCACCAGACCGGTGATACGGGCGCGACGTGCCAGGTCCGGATAATGCGGCAGGGCGCGGCTCCCGGGGATCAGGCTTGGCTGCGTGAGGTTGGGGGTCGACGGATCGAGGACACCGTCGCCGAACGGTGCCCACTCTCCGGAACCAGTGTCCGATCCGGTTCCACCCGGTCCACAGCCGTCGCAGCCACGCGCGCCATCCTCACCCGACCCCCCCGGCCCGATTCCGCCACCGGCCTGAGCCGTACCGGTGGTTCCGGGGTGAGGTAATGCTGCGGGGATCTCATCCTCATCGGGCGGGTGGATGGTCGATGGGCGGCTCCGTGCGGCGCTCTTGCTGAGGGGCGCGGCAGGTGCCATATCGGTGGCGGTAGCCGTCCCTGCAGGCGCGCCCCGGTGGGGGCGGGGCAGTCGCGAACCGGGCGGTGTGTAAGGTGGGACGATGAAGTCCTGCACGATCGCCTGCGGAGCCGGGACGCTCTCGAGTATCAACAGCGGCAGGATGACCGCGATCATCGCGCCCGCGGCATGGGCCGCGGCCGCAGCCACGATCCATACCGGACGGCGACTGCGGGCGGCGCCGCGACGACGCGAGATCACGAGGTCCTGGAACAGAGCGCGAGATTCCAAGGCTGCCTCCTCTCAAGGGAAACATCCGGCCTTCACGAGGGTACGCCCTCCGGAGACACTCATCCAGAATGGCTGCCATGAAGGCGCGGAGGAATGACCGCGTCGTCGCGCGGTGATGGGGGCGCGGGCCGCCGGCGGGCTCCCGACGTCGTTACCGGACGGGAAGGTAGATGTTCGTGATCAAGTCGGGTTCGGCGGTGCTGCCCGGGTCGCTCACGTACTCGTCCCAAGGGGCGCCGTTGTGGTCGTATCCATGCGCGGCGGCGTACGCCATCAGCCGATCGTAGGTCGAGGTCATTTCGCGATAGGGGCCCCGATGGACGACCTTCAGCGCCTTGCCGGCATAGGTGGTTTTCATGCGGACCCGCGAAGTGGCCGGGATCTCTTTGACCGGCGTGCGGTCCACGGGGATGGCCGCGTCGAAGCTGTAGCCGGTGTCGTCCCATTTCGTGGTGATGGTGATCGGGGGAGCGGACTGCTTCAGGCGGTTGGCCGCCAGGAACCGGCCAACTTCGGCGTAAGCACCGCCGATGGCGCTGGCGATCGCCTGCTCGTCCTTGCTACTGGTTGCCTCGACGAAGGCGACGGTCGCCGGCGTGGTTTCGACGATCTCCACGTCAAGACCGGCGAAATCGGCCTTCGGGAGCCCCTCCACGAACGTCTTCAGGCGGGCGAGCCCCTTCTCGTAATCCCGCCCGCCCCAACGGTCGTACATCAGCCCGAAATACCGGGCCACCGGGCTCATGCCGAGGTCGCTCTCGAAACTCCACGTCACCTTCGTCCCGTTGCCCTCCGGCGAGAGCGTGAACGCCGCGATCGCCTTCCCCCGGTCCCCGAATTCCAGGTTGACCCGGATCAGATCGGGATGACGGCTTTCGACAATCTCCTGGGTGCCGGTTCCGGCCGTTTCCGGGTCGCCCGACCAGGCCATCTTCGCACCCACGCCGAGGGCCGGACCTTCATGGGTATACCGGGCGTTCGGATCGAGATCCGCCCACGGCGACCAGCGATTGAACAGCCGGAAGCCGTTCAGGACCGCGTAGACCGTGGCCTGCGGAGCCTCGATGACGGCGGATCTCTCGACGTGGACCTGTCGCGGCAGAGCCAGACCGACGACGGCGAGCAGGACGACCACGGTGATGAGGACGAGAGCGATCTTTCTGAACATGGCCATGGAGCGTCTCCTTCCGAAACGATACAGGTCTCGCTCCGGGTGCCGGGGTTGCCGGCCCGGGCGGGCCCGAATCTTGCGCCGGGTCCGGTCGCGGGCGCAAGAGGCACAAGACTGCTTCTAACAGGGCGTCGTTTGCGGTAGGATCCCGCGCCGTCCGGACACAGGTCCCCATCGTCTAGCCTGGCCTAGGACACCGCCCTTTCAAGGCGGTAACACGGGTTCAAATCCCGTTGGGGACGCCAGACTTACGGGCGCGCCCGCTTTCCGGTGGCCGTTTTAGGGGACGCGGCCGGCAGGTCCAGGAGCCGGGCCGTCTGCTCCCGCCGATCGTCGGTCAGGTGGGCGTACCGGGCGCTCATGGCCGGCGTCCGGTGCCGCAGGAACCCCTGGACGTCGTACAGGGTCGCACCGCGGTTGATCAGCTCCGTGGCCGCCTGGTGCCGCTGGTCGTG
>JANNTZ010000329.1:0-1631 GCA_031394595.1 Acidobacteriota bacterium | reverse complement strand
ACGTGCTCCACGAGCTTGGTGAACGGCTTCCAGAACTTGCCGAGCTCGAGCTGCCACTCCTTCTCGCCGTTGCTGATCTCGTCGAGCACGTCCTCCATCAGGGCGGTGAAGCCGTAGTCCACGTACGTGCCGAGGTACTTGACCAGGAATCGGCTGACGATCTTGCCGATGTCGGTCGGCACGAAGGCGCGCCCGCTCATCTCGACGTAGCGCCGGTAGCGCAGCGTCTCGATGATGGACGCGTAGGTCGACGGCCGGCCGATGCCGTGGCTTTCGAGCGACTTGACCAGCGAGGCCTCGGTGTAGCGCGGCGGCGGCTGCGTGAAATGCTGCTCGGGGCGGAGCTGCTCGAGCGTCACGCGCTCCCCCGCGGAGAGCGGCGGCAGTGCCGCTTCATCCTCGCTCTCGACGTCGGTTTCGTCCTCGTCGTGGTCCTCGTGATAGGCGGCGAGGAAGCCGGGCTCGAGCAGCGTCTGGCCGTTGGCGCGGAACACATGGCGCTCGGCGGGCGCGAGCGACGCTGCCTGCACGCCGGCCCCGGCGACCAGATCGACCGCGACCGTGTCGAACACGGCCGGCGCCATCTGGCAGGCGATTGCGCGCTTCCAGATCAGCGCGTAGAGCCGGCGCTGGTCCTCGTCGTGCAGGTCCTGCTCGGATTTCTGCGGCGTCTCGGCGGCGACGGTGGGGCGGATCGCCTCGTGCGCCTCCTGCGCGTTCTTCGACTTGGTCTTGTACTCGTTGATGCCGTCGGAGAGCGCCTGGTCGCCAAAGGTCGCCTTGATCATGTCGCGGATCTCGGTGACCGCATCCTTCGACAGCGTCACCGAGTCGGTGCGCATGTAGGTGATGTGGCCGGACTCGTACAGCCGCTGCGCGGTCTGCATCGTGCGCCGCGCGGTGAAACCGAGCTTGCGCGCGGCCTCCTGCTGCAGCGTGGAAGTCGTGAACGGCGGCGGCGGGTTGCGGCGCTTCGGCCGGCGCTCGACGCTCTCGACCGTGAGCACGCCGCCGGCCGCGGCGATGATCGTACGCTCGACCTCGCGCGCCTGCGCCTCGTTGGTAATCGTGAAGCGGCCCTTCTGCGTGTCGGCCTCGACCTTGCCGCCGCGGTACTCGATGAGGCGCATCGGGAACCGGGACTGTTCCTTCGCCGCGTCCGCCTCGACCGTCCAGTACTCCTGGCGGATGAAGCGCGAGATCTCGTCTTCGCGCTCGCAGATAAGCCGCAGCGCCACGCTCTGCACGCGCCCGGCGGAAAGGCCCGGCTTGATCTTCTTCCACAGGAGCGGCGACAGGTTGAAGCCGACCAGGTAGTCGAGCGCGCGCCGCGCCTTGTAGGCGTTGACCAGGTTGTCGTTGAGGCCGTCCTCGGCCTGCGCGACCGCCGCGCGCACCGCGTTCTTCGTGATCTCGTAGAAGCGCACGCGCTTGAGGTCCTTTCCGGTCAGCGCGCCGTGCTCCTTGAGGATCTCCGACAGGTGCCAGGAGATGGCCTCGCCCTCGCGGTCCGGGTCGGTCGCCAGGTACAGCCGGTCCGCCTTGGCGAGCGCGCGGGCGATCGCCTTGAGGTGCTTCGCGGCATTGCCCTCGACCTGGTAGGTCATGGCGAAGTCCTGGTCGGGGCGCAC
>JANNTZ010000296.1:0-12673 GCA_031394595.1 Acidobacteriota bacterium | reverse complement strand
CCAACTGACCCTCGGTCGGCTCCGCTCAGCAGAACCACGGCTCGGTGAGCCGTGGCGGCCGCCCCTTGTCGGCGGGGGACGGTGGCAGGGGAAGACGCGGCAGGTCGATCTCCTGGCCCGCCGCGCGCCCGGCGGCCGCCGTCCGGGCGACGATCGCCTCGAAGGTCACGCGCGCAACGTCGCCCCATGGCGCTGCCGACCCGCCCTGCTGCGTCGCGACCCCGGCTGGCCGTGCCGCCTCCTCCACGATCTGGGAGACCTCCTCCTGCAGGCGGTCCATCTCCGGATCGGGATGGATCCAGGTCCAGGTGAAGCGATCGGGGTGGAGGATGCCAAGGTGCGGTCCGACTTCCGGGCGATCGAGGAGCAGCGAACCGGGAGGGAGGAGCAGGCGGATCGCCAGCTGCACCGGGTCGAGGTGATCGATCAGGTCCTCCCGGGCGATGAAGTCGAGGAGATCGGTGTAGTCGGGCAGCGTCGTCCATGGAGTGAACGGAACGAACGATGGACGCAGGGCGATCCCGGCCTCCCGCGTCAAGCGCAGGGCCTGGACGACATCGTTTCGCGTGTGCCCTTTGTCGAGGATCCCAAGCACCCGGTCGCTCAGCGACTCGACGGCCGAGACGATGAACAGGCAGCCGAGGCCGCGGAACTCCGGCAGTACGGAGGCGTGCTTCAGGAGATGCTCGATCTTCGCCGTGAAATCGAAGGTGACGCCGGGGAAGTCGGCGTGCAGATCGCGGGCGACCGCCAGCGCGTGCCCCGGGCCATTGAGGAAGTCGGGATCGCCGAAGGTGATGTGGGCGGCGCCGGCCTCCACCTGGGCGCGAATGTCAGCCAGGACCACGTCGCGTGGGACGACGAAGAACCGGCCGCCGTACACCGGCGGGATCGGGCAGTGACGGCAGTGGTGCAGGCAGCCGCGACTTGCCTCGACCTGGCCGGCGATCCGGGTCGTCCCGTCCGCTTCCAGGCGGGCATAGCGGTCGAGGGCGGGCAGCCCGGCGCGCGCCGGGACGGCGAAATCGATCTTCCCGATCCAGGGGCCCGAATCACCCCGCCGGGTCCGGACGCCGGGCACCGGCGCGGCCCGGTCCTGTTCGCGTCCCTCGATCAGGGCCAAAAGCGGCGCTTCGAACTCGCCACCGATGACGGCGTCGGCGCCGCGGGCCAGCAGGTGGTCGCCGTTCAGCGCCGCGTACAGTCCATAGAAACAGAGGAACGCCCCCGGGTTGAGTGCGCGCACCCGGTCGAGGGCCCGCGCTCCTAGCCGGAGCGCCGTGTGCATCGGGACGGAGATGGCGATGAAGCGGGCGGCGGCGACCCGGTCCGGGTCGAGCCGGTCGACCGCCAGATCGATCGCCGCCGGCCGGTACCCGGCGCGATGCAGCCATCCCAGCGGCGAGGCGACCGAAAACGGCTGGTGGCCGAGTTCGTAACAGGAGATCAGCAGGACCGCGCCAGGATCCTTGAGGGACATACGGAGGGACGACGTCGGACTACTTCGCCGGCTGGTAGTACGGGTTGTTGCCCCCCGCGTGGTCGGTCTGGTCGATGACCCCGGCCAGTTGCGGGATTTCCTCTTTGAGCGTGGCCTCGATGCCCTGCTTCAGGGTGACGTTGACCATCCCGCACCCCTGGCAGCCGCCGCCGAGTTTCAGGTAGGCGATGTTTTCCTTGACGTCCAGCACCTCGACGAAGCCTCCATGGGCGGCGACGGCGGGATTGATCATCTCATCAAGGATCTTCTGGATCTTGTCCTTGACCTCGTCCTGCTTCAGACTTTCCATGACTGCGGTTCCTCCCGCCGGTGAAGATGGCATGATTGTAGGTGCTTTGCAAGCGGCGCGTCCACCCGGGTCAAGTTTTGGAGGGAGGGCTCGATGCTGACGTTCTACCGGCTGGACCATTCCACCAATTGCGAGCGGGTCGCCCTCGCCCTGGCCCACAAAGGGATCCGGGTGGACTCGATTGAGATCCCGTACGACGATCGGTCCGAGGTCCGACGAGTGAGCGGTCAGGACCTGGTGCCGGTGCTGGTGCACGACGATCGGGTGGTGATCGACTCGATGGACATCGTGCTGGATCTCGAGGAGAGATTCCCGGGGACCCCGCGTCTCTACCCGGTCGAACCGGCCCGCCGGGCCGAATGCCTGGTGTTCATCGAATGGTTCAACCGGGTCTGGAAGCGGCCCCCCAACGACATCCACGCCGAACTGGAGAAGCCGGCGGCCGAACGGAACGCCGATTGGGTGGGGCGTCTGGGGAAGGCGATGCAGGGGTACCTCGACCTGTTCGAACAGATGCTGACGGGGCGCGATCACCTGCTGGGCGAGTTCTCCGCCGCCGATGTCGCCGCCTACCCCTTCCTCAAGTACGCGGCCATTCCCGATCCCGAATCGCCTTACCTGTTCCACCGGGTCCTGGCGGACCACCAGCGGCCGGGGATCGCTCACCCACGCCTGCTCGACTGGATCGCCCGTGTCGACCGGCGGCCGCGTGCCTGAATTAGAATGACCCGGCCCATGGAGACGCCGGGATGAGCCGAGGGTTCCTGATCGCCTGTGGAACGATTCTGGTCATCGGGGCCGCGGCGGTCCGCCTCGGCCCCCGGGACCTGACGCGCCCGCGTGTGCCGGCCCAGCACGTCGTCGAGCGTGATTCGCCGATCGCCGGCGCCGACGGTGTGCTGGTGGAGGCGCTCGGCATCGAGACCTCCGGCGGCCAGTTCACGCCGATCCTGCCGCGCGGCATGCCGGTGCCGGCGGCCCGGACCCTGAACTTCGGAACCGCCATCGACGGCCAGGCGGAGATCCGGCTGCATCTGCTGCGTGGGATGTCGCCGGAGATCGCCGGCAACCGGTCGCTCGGGTGGGTCCGGATCGGCGGCCTGCGCGCCGGACCGGAGGCGCGGGCCCGCGCCGCAGTCTCGTTCCAGGTCAGCGGCGGGGAGATCCTACTGACCGCCTTCGATCCGACGGACCAGCGGGTGCTGCCGATCGTTCCGGCCGGCCCGCCGGAGACGCCATGAGCCGCGCGGATCTGGTTTACTTCAGCGTCGACGTCGAGGCCTCGGGGCCGGTCCCTGCCCTCTACAACCTGGTGTCGATCGGCGCGGTGCCGGTCCGGCTCGACATCGGCCGCTGGCGGCCGGTGGAGGACCGGTTCTACGTCGAACTGAAGCCGGTCTGCGACGGTTTCGATCCGGAGGCCATGGCGATCCATGGGATCCCGCGCCATCGGCTGGAGCGCGACGGTGTTGCCGCGGAGGAGGCGCTGCGCGGACTGACGGCGTTCGTGGCCCGGCACCGGCAGGGTCGGGAACGCGCGGTGTTCGCGGGGCACAACGCGGTTTTCGACTGGTCGTACATCGCCTGGTACTACGTGCGGTTCGGGATCGAGAATCCTTTCGGCTACAAAGCGCTCGAGGTCAAATCGCTGGCGATGGGACGTCTCGGGATCGGCTGGTTCGACACCAACAAGGAGAACCTCCAGGCCCTGCTGCCGGGTCTCCCGGCGCAGGACGCGGCGCAGGTGCACCGCGCCGACTACGACGCGCTCTACCAGGCCTGGATCCTGTGCGCCCTGCTGAACCTCGGCGGGCCGGCGGCGGGGGCGTGACATGGAGATGACCGGCTGGATCGGCGGCTTTGGCATCTGGTTCGTCGTCTTCCTGTTCACCCTCACCGTCCACGAGGCGTCGCACGCCCTGGTCGCCCACCTCGGGGGTGACGACACCGCCTATCGTGGCGGGCAGGTGTCGCTCAACCCATGGCCCCACATCCGCCGCGAGCCGATCGGCACGGTCATCGTGCCGATCCTGACCTACTTCACTTCCGGCTGGATGATGGGCTGGGCCTCGGCGCCGTACAACCCGTCCTGGGGGGAGCGCCACCCGCGCCGGCTCGCCGCGATGTCGGCGGCCGGGCCGGTCGCCAACCTGATCCTGGCGATCGTGGCGTTCGTCATCATCAAGGCGTACCTCGCGACCGGGGCATTCGCCGCCCCCTCGAACGTGAACAGCGGCGGCCGGCTGGTGGTGGCGTCTCCGGGGGTTGGCGATGGATCGATCCTGCACGCGCTGGCGTTCTTCCTCTCGGTGCTGCTGAACCTTAATCTCCTCCTGTTCCTGTTCAATCTCATCCCGCTGCCACCGCTGGACGGGGCGGGTGTCGTCCAGGGACTGATGCCGGGCACGGTCGGAGGACTTCTGCGGCGGCTCGCCGCCAACCCGGCGCTGTCCCTCATGGGGCTGTTCGTCGCCTGGAGGGTGTTCGACCTGATCCACGCGCCGGCGTTCGCGTTGCTCCTGAAAGCGCTCTACCCGGGAATCGTCTACACGTGATGCGGCCGGGAACCTGGTTCGCGGCCCTGACGATCGTCTGGGGATGCGTCGGCGTGGCGGCCACGGCGGATCCCGGCGACTGGAAGACTCCGTCGGAGGCGGGCGACTACCGGTCAACGCCACGCTACGACGAGACGATCGGCTGGCTCCGGCGGCTGGCGGCCGCCGACCCGCGCCGGATCCGCATCGAGACCTTCGGGAAGACCGGCGAGGGACGCGACCTGCACGTCGTCATCGCCTCGAAGGGCGGGCTGTTCGACCCCGTGGCGGCCCGCCGGGCCGGGCGCGTCGTGGTCCTGGTGCAGAACGCCATCCATGCCGGCGAGATGGACGGCAAGGACGCCAGCCTGGCGCTCCTGCGCGACATGGTCATCACCGGCGCTGACGCGCGGCTCCTCGACCGGGTCGTCCTGCTGGTGATCCCGATTTACAACGCCGACGGGCACGAGCGCGTTGGCCGGTTCAACCGGGTCAACCAGAACGGTCCGGAGGAGACCGGCTGGCGGACGCAGGCGCGGAACCTGAATCTCAACCGCGATTACATGAAGGCCGACGCGCCCGAGACTCGGGCGTGGCTGGGGCTCTGGAACCGCTGGCTGCCCGACTACTTCGTCGACAACCATGTGACCGACGGTGCCGACTTCGTCTACGACACGACGTACGGGGTCGACACCGGGCCCGACGTCCGGCCCGATCACGCCCGCTGGAGCCGGGAAATCCTGATCCCGTGGATCCAGGAGGCGGTCTCGAAGGCGGGCCATGTCATCGGGCCGTACCTCGGTCTGAAGGACGAGACCGATCCGGCGCAGGGGGCGGTGACCGGCCAGGACCAGCCGCGTTTCTCGACCGGCTACGCGATCCTCCAGAACCGGCCGGCGATGCTGGTCGAGATGCACATGCTGAAGGACTACCGGACCCGGGTGCGCGGCAATGTCGAGCTGATGCGTGCACTCCTGGAAGTGATCAACCGCGACGCCGATCGGATCGCGGTCATGAACCGCGAGGCCGACGCCGCCACCATCGAGGCGGGTCGGGCCGCTTCGTCCGAGCCGGTATTCCCGCTGCGGCTGGAGGCGGACGGGACGACCGAGCCGTACCCGCTTCGGATTTTTGCCTTCGAAAGGACGCCCAGCGCTGTCTCCGGGGCGACCCGGATCGAATACGGCCCGACGCCGACCACGATCACCGTGCCACGCCAGGTCGGGCTGCGGGTCACCAGGGCAATCGCCCCGCCACGTGCCTACCTGGTTCCGGCCCAGTGGACCGCGGTCATCGAGGTGTTGCAGGCGCACGGACTGTGGCTCCCGCGCACCACCGCGGCCTGGGAAGGGGAGGTTTCCACCTACCGTTGCGACCTGCCGCGCTGGCTCGATCGTCCCTACGAGGGGCGGCAGGTGATGTTCTTCCCCGGTGAGGGGCTGCCGCCGTCAACGGCGACTTTGGGCGGCTGCCGCCCGGTCCGCGAGCGGTTGCGTTTTCCCGCCGGGTCCGTCGTGGTGCCGCTGGATCAGCGGGCCGCAAAGGTCGCCATCCATTTCCTGGAGCCGGAGGGGCCCGATTCGGCGGTCACCTGGGGTTTTTTCAACGCCATGTTCGAGCAGAAGGAGTACGCCGAACCGTACGTCATGGAGAAGATCGCCCGCGACCTGCTGGCGGCCGATCCGGCCCTGCGCGCGGAGTTCGATCGGCGGGTCGCCGGCGACCCGGCGTTCGCGGCCAGCCCGCAGGCCCGGCTCGACTTCTTCTACCGGCGGTCCCCCTGGTGGGACGCGCGTCTCGGGCTGTACCCGGTCGCCCGCCTTGCAAGCCTCGAGGGGATTCCCCTGGAGCGTTGATCAGGAGGGCCGGACGTCCCGGCCGAGCCGGGTCTCCTCTTCCTGCAGTTCGGATGTGGCATGGTCCCACTCGTCGTACAGGTGGGCCAGGTCAATCTCGATCGTCTTCTTCTCCTCGCCGAGACGGCGGGCCGCGCCGGGCTCCTTGTAGATGTCGGCCGAAGACATCGCCGTGTCGAGTTCCTTGAGCCGCGTCTCGAGTGGCAGGATGCGCCCCTCGACCGCAGCGATCCGGTCGCGGACCACTCGCAGCTCCCGGTTCCGGCGGTTGCGGGCCTCGGCGTCGGCCCGCCTATCCGATCCACCCCGGGCGTGGTTGGCGGGACGCGGGGCGTCGGGGATCGGCGCCCGATCGCGCGGGGCGTCGGGTGTCGTGTTCCCGGGTGTGGCTTTCCCGGGCATGGTGCGGCCCGGGGTCGCCACGCGGCGTTGTGGCCCGCCGCGCACGGCGGCCAAGTAGTCGTCGTACCCGCCGTCGAAGGTTGCCAGCCGGCCATCGCCGAACGCCGCGACCCGCGTCGCCACCCGGTTGATGAAGTAGCGATCGTGCGACACGAACAGGAGCGTCCCGCCGAAGCTGGCGAGGGCGTCCTCGAGCGCCTCGCGGGTCGGCAGGTCGAGATGGTTGGTCGGCTCGTCGAGAAGCAGGAAATTGCCGGGGTCGAGCGTGAGCCGCGCCAGGGCCAGCCGGTTCTTCTCGCCGCCGCTCAGCACCTCCACCTTCTTGAAGACATCGTCGCCGGAGAACTGGAAGATCCCGAGGATATTGCGGAGCTGCCCGGGGGCCCGGCCGGGGGCCCAGGCCTGCATCTCGTCGAGCACCGTGCGCCCCGGGGTCAGGGTCTCGAGGACATGCTGGGCGAAATAGTGCAGGGCGACCTTGTCGCCGATCTCGAAGTGCCCATCGTCGGCCGGTTCGCGGCCGGCGACGATCTTGAGGAGGGTGCTCTTGCCGCAGCCGTTCGGCCCGACCAGGGCGATCCGGTCGCCGCGCCAGATCTCGAGATCGAGGCCACGCAGCACCGCGTTGGCCCCAAACGTCTTGCGGACCCCGCCCAACAGCGCCACCCGCTGCGCCGACCGGGTCACCGGCGGGAAGGAGAACCTCCAGGTGTGCTCCTCGGAGAGCACCTCGGTGCGCTCCATCTTCTCGAGCATCTTGATCCGGCTCTGCACCTGCCGCGCCTTGGTGGCCTTGAAGCGGAAGCGTTCCACGAAGCGTTCGATCTCGGCGACCCGGTGCGCCTCGCCCGCCGCCTTCTTCAGGGCCCGCTCGCGCTCCAGTTCCTTTTCCTCGCGGTAGCGGTCGTAGTTGCCGGCCCAGACGCGCACCTTGCCGTTCTCGACTTCGGCGATCGTGGTGACCAGCCGGTTGAGAAACGTCCGGTCGTGCGACACGATGACCAGCGCCGACGGGAGATCGGACAGGAACTGTTCGAGCCACGCCACCGCTTCCAGGTCGAGGTGGTTGGTCGGCTCGTCGAGCAGCAGGAAGTCGGGCTCGCGGAGCAGGAGCGCCCCCAGGGCGGCGCGCATCCGGTAGCCCCCGGAGAACTCGTTGAGGGGGCGGGCATGGTCCTCGGGTCCGAACCCGAGCCCGCCCAGGATCGACTTGGCGCGGGACTCCAGCACGAACCCCCCCGCCACCTCGAAGCGGTGCTGCAGGTCGCCGGCCCGGCGGGTCAGGCTCTCGATCCGATCGCCGGTGGCGGTCGCCATCTCGTGGTGCAGGCGCTCGAGATCGATCTCCATCGCGGCAACCTCGGCGAACGGCGCGAGGAGTGCGTCGAGGACCGTCCCTTCGGCGAGCCGGGCCCCCTCCTGAGGGAGGTAGCCGGTCGTCATGCCGCGGGTCAGGTCCACCGTGCCGCGGTCCGGCTCCTCGAGGCGGGCTATCAGCTTCAGGATGGTCGATTTGCCGGCGCCATTCGGCCCCACCAGGCCCAGCCGTGAGCGCGGCGGGATGCCGAAGTCCACCCCTTTGAGGACCTCGTGGACGCCGTAGGCGCGCGTGACACCCTGCAGACGGATCATCGGAGACGCAGTTTACAGGGATCCGTCGCCGGCCGCGCGGGGTGCGGCGTTGCGGGATCGGGCACGTTCCTTGAGGATCTCGTACACCAGGGGCAGGACCGACAAGACGATGATGACGACGATGACGTAGGAGAAGTTGGCGCGCACCACCGGCAGGTTGCCGAACAGGAAGCCGCCGAACACGAAGATCCCCACCCAGGCGAGGCCGCCGGCGATGTTGTAGGCCAGGAAGCGGCCGTAGCTCATCACCGCCACCCCGGCCACGAACGGCGCGAAGGTCCGGATGATGGGGATGAAGCGTGCCAGCACGATTGTCTTACCGCCATGCCGCTCGTAGAACTCGCGGGTCCGGTCGAGGTGGCGTCTCTTGAGGAACCGGTACTCGCCGCTGAAGGCGCGCGGCCCGATCGCCTTGCCGATCCAGTAGTTCACGGTGTCGCCGAGGATGGCGGCCAGGCTGAGGAGAAGAAACAGCCGCCACGGGTCGAGCGACCCGACGGCGCCGAACGCCCCCGCCGCAAACAGCAGGGAGTCGCCCGGGAGGAACGGGGTCACCACCAGTCCCGTCTCGCAGAAGACGATCAGGAACAGGACCAGGTAGGTCCAGACGCCGTAGTCGGCGATCAGCGATCCGAGGTGCCGGTCGAGGTGGAGGAACAGGTCGATGACATACGTGATCCATTCCATGGGCGGGAGAGCCTAGCACAGGCCGTTCCGCCCGGTGCTATGATGCAGACATGGACGCCTGGACGAAGAGTCTCCTCGACCTGGTGGTCGAGACTTCAACAAACCTGCCCCCCGATGTCCGCCGGGCAATGGCCCGGATGATGCAGGACGAGACCCCCGGCACCCGATCGGCCCAGGCCCTCGACGTCATCTCCAGCAACATCGACATGGCGACCGACTGCAAGGGGCCGATCTGCCAGGACACCGGCTGGCCCACGTTCCTGGTGCGGACGCCGGTCGGCCACGACCAGCTGCGCCTCGAGGCGGCGATCCGGGAAGCGATCCAGGAAGCGACCCGCACCGGCAAACTGCGGCCGAACTCGGTCGACTCCCTGAGCGGGAAGAACAGCGGCGACAACCTGGGCCCGGGGACTCCGACCCTTCACTTCCACCAGTGGGAGAAGACCGACGAGGTCGAGATCAAGCTGCTGCTCAAGGGAGGTGGCTGCGAGAACAAGAACATCCAGTACTCCCTGCCGATGGAACTGCCGCACCTGGGGCGCGCCGACCGCGACCTCGACGGCATTCGAAAATGCCTGCTGCACGCCGTCTGGCAGGCCCAGGGTCAGGGGTGCAGCGCCGGGGCGATCGGCGTGGGCGTCGGCGGCGATCGGACCACCGGGTACGAGCACGCGAAACTGCAGCTGTTCCGCACCCTCGAGGACACCAACCCGGAGCCGCGGCTCCGGGATCTCGAGGACTACATCCTCCGGACCTCCAACACTCTGGGGATCGGCACCATGGGGTTCGGCGGGAATGCGACGCTCATCGGCTGCAAGATCGGCGCGATCAACCGGCTGCCGGCGTCGTTTTTCGTGTCGGTCGCCTATGACTGCTGGGCGTTCCGGCGGCTGGGCGTCATCCTTGACGCGCGCACCGGGGCGATCCGGCGCTGGCTGTACAAGGACGACGCGCCGGTGAAAACGATGGCCCGCCAGGAAGGGTTCCCGCGGCTGGGCGGCGAGGTGCCGCTCCGGCCGCCGATCTCCGAGGACCAGGCCCGGCGCCTGAAAGTCGGCGACGTCGTGATGATCACCGGGATGATCTACACCGGCCGTGACGCGGTGCACCACCACCTCATGAAGCACGATCCGCCCGTCAGCCTGCGCGACCAGGTGCTGTACCACTGCGGCCCGGTTGTCCTGAAGGAGAACGGCAACTGGAGGATCACCGCCGCCGGGCCGACCACCTCGATGCGCGAGGAGCCGTACGAGGCCGAGATCATCGGTCGCCATGGCATTCGCGCGGTCATGGGCAAAGGCGGGATGGGGCCGAAGACCCTGCAGGCCCTCAAGGAACACGGGGCGGTCTACCTGAACGCCATCGGTGGCGCCGCCCAGTTCTATTCCCGCTGCATCGAGAAGGTCGAGAAGGTGGACCTGATCGAACACGGGCTACCCGAGGCGATGTGGCACCTGCGGGTGAAGGACTTGCCGGCGATCGTGACGATGGACGCCTCGGGGCGGTCGCTGCACGCCGAGATCCAGGACGCCTCGGCCATCGTCCTGAGAGCGCTCGCGCCGCCCGTCTTCTCGTCCTAGGCGGGGCTGCCCGTCCCGTCAAGCCGCCAGCTTCATCCCGTTACGATCGAGCAGCCCCTTGAATTCCTGCTTGTTGACGCTGCAGGCGTAGGCCTCGTCGACCTCGATCACCCCGCGCTTCGCCAGGTCGAACAGCGAATCGGACAAGGTGATCATCCCGATCGACTTGGCGGTCTGCATGATCGACGGGATCTGGAAGGTCTTCCCCTCGCGGATCAGGTTGGAGACCGCCGGGGTGATCAGCAGTATCTCCAGGGCCGCCACCCGGCCGCCGCCTTTCTTCCGGCACAGGGTCTGGGCGATGACCCCTTTGAGCGATTCCGACAACATGGCGCGCACCTGGTTCTGCCGGTCGGAGGGGAACTGGTCGACGATCCGGTCGACGGTGGACGGCGCGGTGTTGGTGTGCAGCGTCCCGAACACCAGGTGGCCGGTCTCGGCGGTCTCCAGCGCGATCTCGACGGTCTCGAGATCGCGCATCTCGCCGACCAGGACGATGTCGGGGTCCTCGCGCAACGCGGCGCGCAGCGCGTTCTTGAAGCCGCGCGTGTGGTTGCCGATCTCGCGCTGGTTGATGAGCGCCTGCGCGGGCGGATGGACGAACTCGATCGGGTCCTCGATGGTGATGATGTGCACCGGCTGGTTGCGGTTGATGTGGTCGATCATGGCGGCCAGCGTCGTCGACTTGCCCGACCCGGTGGGTCCGGTCACCACGACCAGCCCCTTTTGCAGGTCGCACAATTGCAGGACGTGTGGGGGTATCCCGAGTTGTTCCGCCGTCGCGATCTCGGTGGGGATGACGCGGAACACCCCGCCCACACCCTTGCGGTCGAGGAACAGGTTGCAGCGGAAGCGGGCGAGCCCGGGAATCTCGTAGGAGAAATCGACATCGTGATCCTCCTCGAATCGGGCCTGCTTGTCTTCGGGGGTGATCGAGAAGAGCACCTCCCGGCTCTGATCCGCGGAGAACACCGGCGCGTCGCCGAGACGGACGATGTCGCCGTTCTTGCGGAACAGCGGGGGGTTGTCGGCCGACAGGTGCAGGTCGGAGCATCCCTCCTTGACCATCTTCGAGAACAACGCCTGCATGGTGGCGAGAGCCTGGCCGCCGGCGGATCGGGTGGCCCGAGCGGTTCCGGCGACGGGCGCGGAGGCCCCGTGCGCGGTCGCACCGGGAGCGGGCATTCCGGGTGCTGCCGCCACCGAGGCACCGGTGCGCGCGGTCGTCCGGCCAGTCCCGCCGCCCGGGACCGCTTCCAGTCGCAGGGAACCGTTGGAGCGAACCACGGTAATCGCCACCGAGCCGGATGGGGCGGTGTAGGCGAACTGGTGCGTCCCCTCGGTCGTGCCGATGGCCGGGCTTTCCTTCGGAGCGATCTCGGCGACCAGTTGAACCAGGTGATCGAGCGGCACCGGCTGTGGCGTGACCGGGCGGGCCTCCCCGCCGGTGTACAGGACGACGCGTTCACCCGACTCCAGGGCCAGCCGGGTTGCCTTCGCCTGGTGCATCGCCTGGATCAACTTGTCGATCCGCGCCATCGTTGTCCCGTCCTCTTCAGAGCGCCGCGATACTGGCGATGCGCAGCTTGTTGATCAGGTGCACGGTGCCGTCCTGGTGCAGGGCCAGGAAGCGGCCGGTGGAGTTGAGGAAATCCTGCAGGCGGTCGTGCCCTTCGGGCATCAGGTATTCGATGCTGCCGTCGATGACCCGTCCGCTCTCCATTGTCATCCGTACCGCCGATCGGCGTGCGGGGGACCCGGGGGCGCCGGCCGCCTCCCCGGATGCGGTCGGGTCCGCCTCGGCCTCGGCCGGCACCGACAGGACCATGACGGCGTCCCGCTGCAGAAACAGGACGTGACCGTCGCCGTTCATGGCCGGCAGGAAGACGTCGACACCGGCCAGCAGATCGCTGGGACGTTCGTAGCCGGTGTGGTGGGCCGCCTGGCCGGCGAGAAAGAGGGTGAGCCGCATCGGCGGCTGGCCGACGAGCGTCACCTCGGCCGGGAATTGACGCTTGGGAACGCGGTAGATTTCGGTCACGCGACACCTCGGATCCCGCCCCTCGCCTGGGAGCCTGCCCGGGTATTGCGTTGGGTCGCGTTCGGAGCGCCGTGGCGTCGGACGCGAGGCGCCACGACGACGCGATGGGGTTCCATCGCGGAGAAGCGGCAACGACGCGGACGGCGCCACG
>JANNTZ010000240.1:0-1746 GCA_031394595.1 Acidobacteriota bacterium | reverse complement strand
TGGACCCGGTTCTGACCGTAGGCGTCTCTGACGCTGTCGTAATACCCCTCGATCGAGGCCCCGAATTCCCATTTGGATGATCCCAGCGGTCGTCTGGCCTCGGGGCGCAGGCGATAGCGCCAGAACCCCGCGCGATCTTCGATCACGCGGTACTCGACGAGGCCGCGCACCGTCCAGCGCCACGGGCCGGTCTTGCCTGCGGCCCAGCGGCCGACCAGCAGATACCGATCTTCGCCGAAGAAGCGGGTCGTCGGCAGGCGCGCTTCCTGGTACTTCAAGCCCGGCCCCCAGGCGAACCGCTTGCCGGCCTCCATCATGAGGACCGCCTCGGCGTTCCAGAGGTTGATGTCGCCCCCCTCGAACAGGCGCGCTTCGGCCTTCGATTCGATCGTACCGATGCGGGTCTTGACCGTTCCCGTGAAGGCGTTCCACCACTGCGCCGGGTCCTCGGCCCGCGCTGGGGTCGGGGAGAACAAGAGGATCAGCCCGGCAGCCAGCGCCGCCAGGAAGCGCGCCGGGAATCGCGGGGAGAATTGACCTGCCCCCGCAGGATGTGTCATGGATCGCAGCTTCAGCTCGAGGTCCCGAAAGGGGGCGCATGATACGACGGACGGTGCAGACATGGAAGCCGAGACGCATCACCATGTGGACGATGAAGACCCTGCTGCCCGTGGCCTACCTGACGGCAGTGCTGATCGTGGCCTTCGCGATCGCGCCGCCGGTCGCCGCAGGCCGGGGTTACGAGCACACCATCGTCGGCAACGCCGCCGATGTATCGCCGGCGGTTGCCGCGGGGCTGGCGCTGATGGGGGGCGGCACCGACGTGGACGACGCCTTCCGCTGGATGATCGCCAAGTCCGGCGGCGGTGATTTCGTCGTCATCCGGGCCCGTGGCTCCGACGACTACAACGCCTACGTCCACGACCTCGGGGGCGTCGACTCCGTCGAGACCCTGGTGATCAAGTCGCGGCGGGCCGCCGCCGATCCATTCGTCATCGAACGCATCCGCAACGCCGAGGCCCTGTTCATCGCCGGCGGCGACCAGTGGAACTACGTGCGGCTCTGGAAGGGGACGCCGGTCGAGGACGCCATCCACGCGGTCGTCGCCAAGGGCGCCCCGCTGGGCGGGACGAGCGCCGGCCTGGCGATCCTCGGGGAGTTCTCGTTCTCGGCCCGGCACGACACGGTGACCTCGGCCCAGGCGCTCCCCAACCCCTATCACCGCCGCGTCGCCCTGGGGCGCGACTTCCTGGTCCTCCCGCACCTCGCGCGGACAATCACCGACAGCCATTTCGTCGAACGCGACCGGTTCGGCCGTTCGATGGCGTTCCTGGCCCGCATCCTGCAGGACGGCTGGGCCCCCGAGGTGAGGGGGATCGCCGTCGACCGCGAGACCGTCGTGCTGATCGAATCGGACGGCACCGCGTCGCTGCGCGGCACTCCGGGACACGCCGCGTACATGCTTCGCGCAAGCGGCCCGCCCGAAGTCTGCCGCCCCAAGACGCCGCTGACCAGCCGCGGCGTTTCGGTCTACCGACTGAGTGGCGCCGCGACATTCGGTCTCAACACCTGGACCGGCCAGGGCGGGACCGCGTACACCGTCTCCGCCGAAGAGGGAGTTCTGTCATCGACCCAGGACAACGGCAGCGTCTACTGACCGCACAGCGCGGCAGCGCGTCGATCGGGTTGACGCCGCGGCCCCACCGGACGACACTACCGCCAACGCCGGGGTGGCGGAACTGGTAG
>JANNTZ010000184.1:0-2015 GCA_031394595.1 Acidobacteriota bacterium | reverse complement strand
TGGCTGCTGCGTTCGCTCAAGGGGTACGCGGTCAAGCTGGTCAACCCAGGCGGTGTCGAGCAGTGGAAACATGGGCGCGACATGGAGGGGCTCGACGACCGGGTTCTGCACTTCGACGTGACGCCGCGGCAGATCCTCCAGTCGCTGGCGCAGGCCAATGAGGACCTCGGTCTGCCGCATTCGATCCACGTCCACGCCAATCGTCTCGGCGTTCCGGGCAACTGGGAGACCACGCTCGACACGCTGCGCGCCCTGGAAGGGAAGCGCGTCCACCTGGCGCACGTGCAGTTCCACTCCTACGGCGGCAAGGGATACGCCGGCTTCACCTCGAAGGCGAAGGAGATCGCCGACTACGTCAACGCCCATCCGAATGTCACGGTGGACGTGGGGCAGGTGGTGTTCGGCGACGCCACGACGATCACCGCCGACGGCCCGTGGCAGTACCGGCTCCACAAGCTGACCGGCAACAAGTGGTACAACGCCGACGTCGAGAATGAGACCGGTTCCGGCATCGTGCCGTACACCTACCGGGAGAAGAACGCGGTCAACGCGCTGCAATGGGCGATCGGTCTGGAGACCTTCCTGCTGATCGACGACCCGTGGCGGGTGTCGCTCTCCACCGACCACCCGAACGGGGGCCCGTTCATGTATTACCCGTGGGTCATCCGGCTGCTGATGGATCGGGCCTTCCGCGACGACATGATGCGCCGTGTTCACAAGAAGGTGCTGACCCGCAGCCTGCTGCCGCAGATCGCCCGCGAGTACAGCCTGCAGGAGATCGCCATCATCACGCGCGCCGGTCCGGCCCGCACGCTCGGGCTGCCGCAGAAGGGGCATCTCGGCGTGGGGGCCGATGCCGACATCGCCCTGTACGCCGACAACCCCGATCGCGAGGCGATGTTCGAGAAGGCGGTCTACGGGATCAAGGACGGCGAGGTGGTGGTGCGCGACGGCGAAGTGATCAAGTCGGTGCCGGGGCGGACGATCTTCGTCGGTCTGCCGCCGGACGATGCGTTCACCGCCGAGCTGCGCGCCCCGTTCAAGAGCTACTACACGGTCGAGCTGGAGCATTTCCCGATCCCGGTCGAGGACCTGAAGGCCTGGCAGTCGGTGCCGGCGGGGAAGCGGTGAGCGCGCCCGGGGAAGCGGTGAGCAGGCCCGCGGAGGCGGCGATCGCGTCATGGATCTAAACGGCGTCCCGGTCGAAGACACCTACGCCGAAGCGTTCCCGGCGGTGGCGGCGCGACTGCTGATCACGGCGGCGACCCCGGAGTGGGCCCGCACGGCGGCCGTGTCGTTCACCGGCTTCGCCACCTCGGTGATCGGCTGCGGCTGCGAGGCGGCCATCGAAGACGGGGCGCCGGCGGGCGAAACGCCGGATGGACGGCCCGGGGTCCACGTCCTGATCTTCGCCATGGGGAAGAAAGGGCTCGCCGACCAGGTCATCCGGCGCGTCGGCCAGTCGGTGCTGACCTGCGCGACCACCGCCTGCTACGACGCCCTCGAGGGTTCGACGGAGTGGATGAAGGTCGGCGGCACGTTGCGCTTCTTCGGCGATGGCTTCCAGTCGAGCAAGCGGATCGAGGCGGCCCTCGACCCGGGCGGGCGGGCCCGACGGCTGTGGCGCGTCCCGGTGATGGACGGCGAGTTCCTGGTCGAGCACCGGTTCGGCGTCGCCAGCGCGATAGCGGGCGGCAACTTCCTGATCCTCGGCTCTTCACCTGAATCGGCGCTGGCAGCGGCCGAGAGCGCCGTCGTGGCGATTCGCCAGGTGCCCGGGATCATCCTGCCGTTCCCGGGAGGCGTCGTCCGCAGCGGCAGCAAGGTCGGGTCGGCCTACAAGTTCCTCAAGGCGTCGACCAACACGCCGTACTGCCCGACGATCCGCGGCCGTGTCGAGTCGGTCCTGCCGGAGGGGACCGGCGCAGTCTACGAGATCGTCATCGACGGACTCACCGCTCCCGCAATTGCCGAGGCGATGCGAGTCGGGATCCGGGCTGCCTGCCTTCCGGGCG
>JANNTZ010000229.1:0-3991 GCA_031394595.1 Acidobacteriota bacterium | reverse complement strand
CCGGTCGCCGCCCGCTGCCGAACCGCAGCCGCACTTTGAATTCCCCGCGACCCGGGTCGCCGTCAGATCTCAGGTCTTACATTCCGCACATCTCGCATGCGATTCGGGTCGGGTGTGGTCGCCACTATATTGGTGGCCGGTAGGCGCGTTGCGGGACGCCGAGGAGGCGGAGGACGGACCTTTGCAAATCGGTGAGCTCGTGTGGGAAGACCTGGACGAGTTCGTTGTGACGCAGGAGGACATGCCGCTGAGCGTGGCTGAACAGCCGTAGCAGCTGCTCGGTCGTCGGCCGCTTGCAGCGCCTTTCCTCGGGGTAGAGGGGCAACTCGCTGGTTCCCTGCCTGTGCATCGCCGCCCGCAGCTCCCGCTCGATGAGCGCCTGGACCAGCAGGCCGAGGAAGTAGAGGGTGAAGAGCGCCTCGATGCGGCCCTCGTTCTTGAGGAAGACCGGGGCGATCTGGTGGACCGTCTTGGTCTGCTCGAAGCGCTTCTCGATCGTCGGCTGGCCCTTGTGGGCTTCGAGCACCTGTGCCGGTGTGAGCGACTTGTCGTTGGTCAACAGCGGGTACATCCCGTCGCTCTTGCGGTCGTAGGCGATCACCTCGTCGTCGTGGGCCCAGGCGAGGTCCCAGCGCCGGCGGGTGATCCTGCGGTAGGGGGTCTGCGGACCCGGCCGGCCGCTGCGCATCTGGCGGAACCGGTGTTCATCGCGCGGCGTGCGACGCACCTTGAGGTAGCGTCCCACCTTGTGCCGGGCGAGGATCGTCTCGACCTTCCTGTCCACCTCGGCGGCTTTGCGGAGGCGCGACTTCGGGTTGCCGAGCCGCACCTTCAGGTCGGTGATCTCCTCGACCGCCGCCGCGATCCGCTCCCGACGGCCGTGCTCCTGCCGCAGACCCAGAAGGTGGCTGAAGACCCAGGTCACCGGCCACGCCTCCCGCGACGGCAGAGAGGCGCGGCAGACGTACCAGCGGTCCCGCGGACCGCCCTTCCTCCGGGCGTTGGGCCGGTCCCAGACCTTCTCCCACGCCGGCTCGTTCGTCTGGACCCACTTGCGGAACTCCGCGTCCTCGAGCCGGGAGCGGGGCAGGACGGTCACGAACCGCCCCCTGCGGCGGTCGATGTGGTCCATGTTCTCCCGCGTGCACAGCTTGGAGTCGGCCACGTACAGGAAGTCGGTCCTGCCGGAGACGGCGCCGAGCGCCTCCCAGGTCTCGATGTGGGTCGTTGAGTCGTTGGTGTTCCCGTCGGCGCAGCGGAACTGCACCGGCACCCCGCCATCGGCGCTGGTCGTGAGGCAGAACAGCAGCTGCTTCAGGTCCGGGCGGTGGTCCTTCGAGTAGCCATAGGTGATGGCGGGGGCTCTGTGGCCCCGCATCCCTCGGCCCCGGGCCAGGCGGTACTGGCCGCAGAAGCGGATCGTGGTCGAGTCGTTGTGCAGCCGCTCGCAGCGGACCCCGAACCGCTTGCCGACCGCGACCGCTACCTCGGTCAAGAGGGCCGCCCGGTCGGCGTCGAACAGCCGGTCCAGGGCCCGGCCGATGCGGTCGTCGTCGAGCCTCTCCACGGTGCGTGGATCGAGACCGTACATCGCCGGGGCGAAGGTCCGGACGGTCTCCTGCTGCCGGTAGATCGGCTCCCGCTCCACGATGATCGAACGCAGCAGCACCCCGAGGCTGCGCGCATAGGAACATCCCACCCGCCGGTCCAGGGTCGGGATGTACTTCTCGAGCAGCTCCTCCAGGCCCATGCGGTGCAGGAAGTGGTTCACGACCGGGAGCGGTCCGAGCCGCTCGGTCCGGAGGGTGCAACCCGCTCGCCGGGAAGGTCCTTGCGTGCGGCTCATAATGTCTGTAGTATTATAGACAGACAAGGATGGTGTCAAGACCCATGGCGCGAACCGACCCGGAACTCATCCTCAGGCTCGCCCGGCAGCGGATCGCACGGATCAAGGAGCAGATCCGGGCACTCGACGATCTCGCCTCGGGAACCCTGGCGAGGAGGACCAAGCTCTGTGGCAGACCGGGCTGCCGGTGCGCCCGGGACAAAGGCGCCCGCCACGGCCCTTACTACGAGTGGGGCCACATGAAGAACGGCAGGCTGGTCAATCGGATGGTCTCCACGCAGGAGGCCATCCTCATCCGGCGCGCGATCGCCAACTACCGCGCCGTCCGCCGCCTTCTGCGCGCCTGGGAGGTGCAGACCACCCGCGTCATCAAAGCTCAGAATCCCCGCAAGTGACCGCCACTACTGCGCTTGCGCCGTCAGTGAACCCCCGGCGAGATGTGCGGAATGAAAGTCCGGCCCCATCTCCATATTGGGATTGATGTGGACTGGCATCATTCCTCAGAAGACACGACGGTCCTGGGTGGAACGAATCGGTCCCTACGTGACGCGCATTTCGACTTCTTTCCAATGATGGGCTACATCCAGTTCGAGAGCGGCCCCGGATCCCGATACATTCCATACCTCGGCGCCGGCGCCGGGTATCAACTCGCTTTCATCGAGGCCCGCGATTTCGACACCGAGATCTACGACAGCTGGGGCTGGGGGGCCTGGGCGGGGCTGGGGTACGAATTGCGGCCGTACGGTGTGTCGACCGGAAGAGCCTTGTCGCTGGAGGTGTCGTTCCACGAGGCCAAGGTGAGCCGCAACGCCGATGATCCTGTAACGGGCCGCCGAACGCGAGAATTCATCGACGCGGGCGGCGTGGGCTTCCGGTTCGGCCTTCGCTTCCGCGTGCCAGGGAATTAGCCCTGAATGATCCCAGGGTGCGAAGCTTCATTCTCGCCTGCACCCGTGAAGTGAGAAATCTCCTTCGCGGGGTCGGCCGTCCATCCCTCGAATCGTCAGCCTCCACAGCAAGTTAGAAGTTTCCCGCGCAGTGGCACGTCGGTTGCTCATGCCGGATGCGAGAGCCGGTCGCGATGCGGCGAAGGAGGGTGCGCCATGAGAGGGATGAGGAAGAGCGTTCTCGTCGCCGCAGTCTTGCTGGCCGGATTCCCGCTCGGGCGGGCAGAGGACGGCTGGACCCTCAACGGCCGAGTCGTTGACGCAGAGTCCGGGGCTCCGGTGCAGGAGAGCGTGGTCGTGCTCCTTCCCGGCACGCAGGTGACGGTCACAGGGGGCGACGGCCAGTTTTCGTTCGTGGGGCTCGCCGCCGGGCCGTGGTACATCCAGGTCCAGCACGTCGCCTACGAAGCGTCCTCGTTCGGTCCGTTCACGGTCGGCTCCGGAGATGCGACCACGGGGGAGCTGCGCCTCCATCGCGCTCTGCGCGTCGAGACCATCGTGGTCCGATCGTCCCCTCCAGCGCCGGTCGCGCGGCCGGCAGGAGGGGCGTCGACCGTCCTGGTCCGCGAGGAAGCCTCGCGGACGGCCGGAACGTTCGGCGACCCGGCGCGCGCCCTGACGGTCCTGCCGGGAGTCGCGAGCGTCAACGACTACAAATCGGACCTCAGGCTGAAGGGGGGAGAGCCGGACGAAGTCGTCTACCGCCTGGACGGAGTGAATATCGCCAATCCGTATCACTTCCGGTGGACCCGGGCCTCGGCTGCCGCGCTCAACCTCGACGCCTTCGACAGGCTCACGGTCCGGACCACCGGGCTTCCGGTCGAGGTCGGGGACACGATCTCGGGAGTGATCGATCTCTCCCCCGCCGAGCGCGGGGCCGCGGGCCGCGCCGTGGACGTCTCGGTGGGGACCCTCACGTCGAGCCTCACGGGAGTCGGGCCGGCGGGAGAGACCGGGACCTGGATCGCGGCCGGCCGGTACTCGAATCTCGCACTGTACGCCTCCCTCTACGACATCGATCAGCTCAGCGTCCCGGACTACGCGGACCTGCTGCTGCGCACCCGGGTCCCGCTTTCGTCCGAAGTCGATCTGATCGCTGGCGGTCTCGCCCTCAAGAACGGCCTCACTACTTCGGGCTCCGGTTCCCAGAATTCCAAAGACCTGCACGCGGCCTCGGGGACCGCCTATGTGGGGCTCG
>JANNTZ010000153.1:0-5808 GCA_031394595.1 Acidobacteriota bacterium | reverse complement strand
GGTCTGAGCAGTCAGGACCTGCGCCGGCTGCGCGCGGTCCTGAAACAACCGCACGGTCTTGTCGTCCTCTGCGCCCCGCCCCACAACGGCCTCGAGTCGACACGCGTGGCCCTGATGGCGGCGCTGGCGCAAGAGGGGCGGCGGGTTTCATCCATCGAGCCACAGGCGCTGCTGCCGATCGACGGGGTCCGGATCGAGGAGATCCCCTTCCCTCCCAAGGCGCAGACCCTGCGGGACGCCGCCAGCCGGATCCACGGGACCGAAGTCCTGTTCCTCCCCGAGATCCAGGAGGCGGCCCTGGCGGCGCTGGCGGTGGAGAAGGCGGTCGCCTGCCTGGTGGTCACTTCAATCCAGGCGCGCCGCGCCGCGCAGGTCCCCGGCGCCCTGCTGTGGCACCGGATCGACCCGGCGTTGCTGGCGGAGACGCTCAGGCTGGTCGTCTGCCAGCGCCTAGTCCGGCGGATCTGCACCGGCTGCGAGGGAGTCGTGCAGGTGGCCGACAAGGTTCTGAAGATGATGGGGCTGACCGGCGACGAGGCCCTCGATCTCAAGGTCTCCCAGGGTTCCGGCTGCGATCGCTGCAGCGCCCTCAGTCCCGGTTACTCCGGTCGCGTCGCCCTGTTCGAGCTCCTGGAAATCGCCCCCGAGACTGCCATCCTCGTCTCGAAGGGTTCGCCCCCGGGCGAGATCGAACGCGAGGCGCGCCGATCCGGAATGAGCCCGCTGCGCGCCGCCTGCCTGGCCGGAGTCGGCGCCGGTTTCACCACCCTCGAGGAGTTCCAGAAGGGGAACTTCTGAGGGCGCGCACGATCGCCTCGCCGAGCGCCGGGATGGTGAACTCCCGCGGCATCACCCGCACCCGGAAACCATGACGGCGCGCCGTCGCCGCCGTGACCGGTCCGATCACCGCGACCCCTCGGCCCCGCAACAGCCGGCGGTCGCGCACCTTCCTCGCGAAAGCGGTGACCGCGGATGATGAAGCGAAGGTGATCACGTCCACCCGTCCCTGCCTCAGCGCGGCCCTCACTTCGCGCGTCCCCTCGCGCGCGGTGCGGGTGCGGTAGACCGGCGCCACGTCCACGCGGGCGCCCCGGGCCCGCAGTGCGCGCGGCAGCAGGTCGCGGGCCACCGTGGCCCGCGGGATCAGGATCCGCATCCCCCGGATCCCCGACCGCCCGGCCCGCTGTCCGATCAGCCGGATCAGCCCCTCGGCCCGATAGTCCTCGGGAACCCCCTCGACCCGCAGACCACGGGCCCGGATGGCCGCGGCCGTCGCCGGTCCGATCGCCACCAGGCGCGCACCGGCCAGGTCCCGCAGGTCACCACCGCGATCGAGAAGGCGTTCGAAGAGCCGATCGACGCCGTTGACGCTGGTGAAGATGACGAACCCGTAGGTCGCGATCCGCCGCAGCGCCCGATCGGCCGCCGCCCACGAACGGGGCGGTTCGAAGGCGATGGCCGGGGCCTCGATGACGCGCGCCCCGGCCTCCCGCAGCCGCGCCGAGAACTCCTCCGCCTGGCCGCGCGCCCGCGTGACCACGACGGTGCGGCCCGCGAGCGGGCGGCGCGACGCCCAGTCCAGCCGCCGCCGGAGCCGCACCACGGGGCCGACGATCAGGGTCGCGGGTGGGACGAGACCGGCCTGCCGGGCCAGGCGTGGCAACGTGCCGAGCGCGCCCTCCACGACCCGCTGGTCCGGCCGCGTCGCCCACTCCACCAGTGCCGCCGGGGTCCGCGCGTCGACGCCGGCAGCGATCAGTTGCCGCACGATCGCCGGCAGCCTCCGGGTTCCCATGTACACAACGAGGGTGTCGGCACCGGCCAGTGATCGCCAGTCGATTGGCCGGCGATCTGGCCCGGTATGGCCGGTCGCAAAGGCGACGGTTGAAGCACAACGGCGGTGAGTGAGCGGGATGCCGGCCCAGGCAGCCGCCCCGAGCGCGGCGGTGACGCCGGGAACGATCTCGAACGGCACGCCGGCCGCCTCCAGGGCCTCGGCCTCCTCTCCACCGCGGCCAAACAGGCAGGGATCGCCTCCCTTGAGCCTGACAACCGTGTCGCCGCGCCGGGCCCGCGCCACCAGCAGACGATTGAGTCGATCCTGGGCGGCCCGCGGACCGCCCGGCCGCTTGCCGGCATCGATCCGCTCGGCCGCCGGTGGGGCGAGGTCCACGAGCTCCCGGGATGCCAGTGCGTCATAGACAACGACGTCGGCGCGCTGCAGAAGATCGCGGCCACGCACCGTGATCAAGCCTGGATCCCCCGGGCCTGCCCCCACGAGATAGACACGGCCACCGCGACGGATCGGGATGCCACCACCGCCCCGACGGGCCATCAGGTGTCCGACCGGTGCGCCGGTGGCCGGAACCGGGTCACGGTAGCAGGCGCCTCCGCAAGGAGCGCCGCCGCCCCCCGATCCAGGAATGCCGACGCCAGTCGTGTGCCGATCGTCTCCGCTTCACCCACCGATCCCTCGTACCGATCCCGCATCACCTGCTCGCCCCGCGGATCGGCCACCAGGCCGCGCAGGACAAGGCGTCCTTCCCCAATCTCCGCGTGAGCCGCGATCGGCGCCTGGCATCCCCCGCCCAGAGCGCGCAGGAAGGCGCGCTCCGCCGTCACCGCGGCCGCGGTCGGCGCGTGGTGGACCGGCTCCAGGGCCATGGCGATCTCGCCGTCGTCGCGCCGCGACTCGACCGCCAGGGCCCCCTGACCGACGGCCGGCACCATTTCGTCGAAACTTAGAACGTGCCCCCGGACCGTCGCGCCGAGGCGGCGCACCCCGGCGGCTGCCAGCACGATCGCGTCGTAGTCCCCTTCCCTCAGCCGCCGCAGACGCGTGTCGACGTTGCCCCGCAGGTCGCGGATGGTGAGGTCGGACCGCAGCGCCCGCATCTGGCAGGCGCGGCGTGGACTCCCCGTCCCGATCACCGCCCCGGCCGGCAGACCGCCGGGGGCCGCGCCCTGATCCGAAGCCAGGAGATCGTGCGGGTCCTCGCGCGGTGGCACGCAGCAGATGGTCAGGCCCTCCGGCTGGGCGGTCGGCAGGTCCTTCAGGCTGTGAACCGCGAGATCAATCTCTTTTCCGATCAGCGCCTCCTCGATCTCCCTGACGAAAACGCCCTTCCCACCGAAGGAGGCGAGCGGGCGATCGACAATCCGATCGCCCGAGGTCCGGATGATCTTCAGGATGCACCGGTGGCCGAGCTCCTCGAGACGCGCCTTCACCCATTCCGCCTGCCAGCGGGCCAGACGGCTGCCGCGGGTACCGATGACGAATGTCCGCACGCCGCCTTACCTGTCCCGTCGGGCCGGGACGCCGGCCGCGGTGGTCTCCGCGGCATCCGGGACGGGCGCTTCGCTCCCGCCCCCGGGCCCCTCGCTGGAGAGGGCCGCTCCCGCCACCTCCATGCTCGATCCCGACGGTTCCCCGGACGGCGTCCCGGGAGCATGCCCGTCGAGCCCAAAGATCTCGCGCAGCAGCCGGACCCGCAGCCCGCCGAGACCGGTCTGCGCGGCGTGCTTGAGGGCCACCGTCGGAGGGTGGAGAAACTTGTTGGTCAGAGCGGCCACGATCTCCTCGACCAGCCGCCGCGGCTCCGGTCCGAGCGCCGCAAGCCGCCCCTGGTGGCGCTCCATCTCCGCCCGGCCGAGGGCTTCGACCCGGCGGCGCAGTTCGACGATCGTGGGGGCCACCTCGAGCGTCCGGCGCCACGACAGGAACGCCTCGGTCTCGGCTTCGACGATCGCCTCCGCCGCGTCGGTCTCCTTGCGCCGCTCCTCGAGGTTGGACTGCGCCATCCCCTGCAGGTCGTCGATGTCGTACAAGTACACGTTGTCGATGGCGTTGACCTCCGGATCGACGTCCCGGGGCACCGCGATGTCGATCAGGAACAGCGGCCGGCCCCGGCGTGTTCGGCTGACGCGCTGGACCTGATCGCGACTGAGGATCGGCCGCGGTGAGGCCGTCGAGGTGATCACGATGTCGGCCTGTTGCAGCTCTTCGATCATCCGATCGAAGGGCACCGCCCGGCCTCCGAGCTCTCCCGCCAGTTCGGTGGCGTGCGCGAACGTCCGGCTCGCCACCACAACCGACCGGACCCCACCGCCGAGCAGGTGTTGGGCGGCAAGACGCGACATCTCCCCCGCCCCGAGAATCAGGACCGAGTTGTCACGCAGGTCACCGAAGATCTCGCGCGCCAGGTCGGCGGCGACGTGGGCCACTGAGACCGGGTTGCGGGCGATGCCGGTCTCGGTGCGGACACGCTTGGCCACTTTGAAGGCGCGTTGCAGGAGCCCTTCCAGGACGGTCCCGACTCCACCGGCGTCGACCGCGATTCCATACGCCTGCTTGACCTGCCCGAGGATCTGCGCCTCCCCGAGGACCATCGAGTCGAGCGAGGCGGCGATCCTGAGTACGTGACGGACGGCGGCCGCCTCGACGTGGGTGTAACAGTGCGGGTTCAGTTCCTCGCGCGTCACGCCCTTCTCCGCCGACAGAAATTCGGCGAGCGCGCCGCCGGCTCGCTCCGAGGACGCGCTCACGAGGATCTCGGTGCGGTTGCAGGTCGACAGGATGACCCCCTCCTCGATCTCCGCGAGGACGACGAGCCGCGCCACCGCCGGCGGAATCTCGTCGCCGAGGAACGCGACCCGCTCGCGCACCGCGAGCGGCGCGCTGAGGTGGTTCATTCCATGGACCAGGATCGCCATGTCCCCTCAAGCCCCCAGGTAGGCCCCGATCATCCGCAGCAGGATCGCGCCGACGCCGCACAGGGTGAGGATCGCCGGCTTGCGCCCGCGCCAGCCCCACGCCAGGCGCGCCACCACGACGATCGCCAGGATGCCCCAGGCGAGGATCGCCAAGTTCTCCCGGGGCTGCCAGGCCCAGTAGGTCCCGTACAGGCTGGCGCTCACGACCGCACCACTGATGATGCCGAACGTCAGGAGTGGAAAGGCCCACAGGAGCGACACCTGTCCGACGGCGTCGCATTTCTCCAGGGACGGAAGGGTCAGGAAGAACCGCGCCGGACGCTTCAGCTTGAGGGTCCGATCGACGAGCACGTAAACCAGGCTCGCCGCGAAAGTGACGAACAGCCCGGCCACCGCCAGGATGATGGCGGTCAGATGGACGCGGAGAACCGGCGCCCGCAGCCCCTCCGACACCGGCATGAACCCCTGCGGCAGAAGGTTCGAGATGAACAGGACCACGAGGACCAGCGGCAGGACGATGAGATGCAGCACCGCGAGTCGGTAGCGCCAGGCCACCACCAGGTAGACGATGACGCTCGTCCAGGCGACCGCCGACAGAACTTCCGGAAGGCTTTCCAGCGGGCAGCGCCCGAGACGCACGCCGAGCGCCACGACCGCCGCCGTGTGCAGCCCCGCCCCGGCCCCCACCAGCCAGTCGGTCAGACGCGGCGGCCGGTGCGCGCCGGTCAGAAGGGGAACGAAAGTGACGATCAGGCCCAGGACGTAGAAGAGAAGCGCGGCCCTGAGGAGGAGCAGGCTCCAGTCCATCGGCACTCCAGGGGGCCCGCGCGCGGGACCGGCCCCGCGCGGGATTGCATTCTAGGAGGCTGACCGGGAAATAGCAATGACGGCAGGCCGGGAGGTGTCCCCAGTGTGCGACGCCGCGCCCTGCAATTGCCGGGCACGGGTCCGGCGTCGCTGCGCGACGCCTCCCCTCCCTTCGCCCCTCGCCCACACAGCGACGATGACGCACGGAGATGACCTCGGTCTCAAGTGGCGTGCCGCAGCGCGGCGCAGCGACCTCGAGCCGCGCCGGGCACGTCGGTTGGGCGCCCC
>JANNTZ010000226.1:0-1800 GCA_031394595.1 Acidobacteriota bacterium | reverse complement strand
GTCGACCGCGGCTGCCCCGACAGCCGGTGGCGTGATCGGGACGCTCGACTACATGGCGCCCGAGCAGACCACCGGCTGTCGGGGCAGCCGCGGTCGACCGCGCGATCCCGAAGTCCATCGCCAGCGCCTGGTCTTGCCGGTCGACCATGACGTTGGCGGGCTTGAGGTCGCGGTGGACCACCCCGGCGTCGTGGGCCGCGGCCAGCCCGGCGGCGATCTGCCTCGCCAGGCTCAGTGCGCGCGCCAGCGGCAAACGGCCCTCGCGCCGGAGCACCGTTGCGAGGTCTTCCCCTTGAACGAAGGGCATCGTGATGTACTTGACGCCCTCGACCTCGCCGATGTCGTGAATCCGAACGACATTCCTGTGTGTCACCTGGCGCGCCAGGAGCAGCTCGCGCTTGAACCGCTCCTCGACCGCGCGGGCGGACACGGGATCGGCTATGACCTCGGGTCGAATCATCTTCAGTGCGATGGCGATCCCCAGCTCTTCGTCCCACGCTTGATAGACAACCCCCATCCCGCCCTCGCCGAGCCTCCGGATGACCCGGTACCGCGATCCAAGGGTCTGGCCCGCGTGCCATCGACGCGCGGCGGTGTCCGACCCGACGTCGACATCTCCAGGCACCGTCTCCGCGTCGGCGATGCTCGACGTGATCTCGGGTGCCGGACGCAGGGGTGTTCGGACGCCGACCGCGGGCTCTCCGCCAGAGCTGGTCAGGCGCCCGCCGCAATCCGGGCAGAGCGTCGCGGCGGATAGCGTCTCGCGTCTGCAGTGCGGGCAGTACATGTAGGGGTACGCGGGATAGTCGCACAAAACAGGCGGGCGCGGGCGCCAGATTCACACGATGGCACTGCGCGCAACGGGTAGGTGATTCGCCTCGGCACGGGCGAACGAAATCGCTTGCTCTGGCTGCCCGGCCATAGCACGATGCAGCGTTTCCTGACGCGTCCCCGGTCCCTTGGGCCCAGTCGTGACGGTCCGGCCCTGTCGTCTTCTCAGGAGGTTGCTTATGAGGTTGCGCATCTTTGCAGCGCGGACCCCTCGCGCGCTCGCTGGTGCCGTCCTCGTGTCTGCTGCGCTGGCCACGGCCTTCGCCAGGCTCTCGGCCCAGATTCCCGGTCCCAACGTCAACATGGTCGCCGGTCAGGAGTGGCCCGATGGCGATCCGTTCCTGCAACGCCAGAACGAACCGGCCATCGCGATATCGACGCGGAATCCGCTTCACATGCTGGCCGGCGCGAATGACTACCGGACGGTCGACCTGCCGGGCCTGCCGGATGGCAAGGTCACCGGCGATGCGTGGATGGGAGTCTTCTCGTCGATCGATGGCGGCCAGACCTGGAAGAGCACGCTGCTTCCGGGATATCCGCAGGATCTCGCGGACTCGCCGCTGAAAGGCTACAGTGCGGCGGCGGACCCGATGGTGCGAGCCGGGTCGAATGGCCTCTTCTACTACAGCGGCATCGTGTTCAACCGGACGGCGCCCGCATCGAGCGCCCTCTTCGTCGCGCGGTACATCGACAACAACGACAAGGAGAACGGCAATCCGATCGCCTACACCGGTGTCGCGGTCGTGGCGAGTAACCCGGGCACGAGTTTCATCGACAAGCCGACGCTCGCCGTGGACATCCCGCGCGCGAACGCCGCGAGCTGCCAGATCGAGACGCCAGCGCCCGGCGGGCAGACGTTCCCTGGGGGCCGGGTCTATGTGGCCTACAGCCTCGGAACGGGCGATGAAGACGGGCCGGATTTCGAGTCGCGGATCCTCTTCACGAGCTCCTCGAACTGCGGCACGAGCT
>JANNTZ010000129.1:0-8522 GCA_031394595.1 Acidobacteriota bacterium | reverse complement strand
CCGGACCTGCATGTTCTTCCCGGTGATCTCCCGCGCGACCTTCTTTACATAGTCGGAGGTGTCGCGGCTTTCGACCTTCTCGCGGAAGAAGCTGTTCCGGTCGTCGAAGGCGATCAGCAGCGCGCCATCGGCGATCTCCACCCACGCCGCCTGGGCCAGGATGCCGCCCAGCGGGGCGCGTTCGTCATGGATCCTCTGCAGGATGGCCTCAACCTGCGCCGGCCCGGCGATGTCGGATCCCTCGAGCGCCGACGGGTCGGGGACGGAGGTGGTGGGGGACGAGGGGGCCGCATCGGCGCGATCGGACGGGCTCATCCCGATGGCCGGTCCCGGACGACGGGACGGGCCGGGGATCGGACCGGTCCCCGCGCCGGGGCCGGCACCGGTGGTGGAGACGCTGCCACCCGGCGTCGGCGCGGCACCGCCCTTCTCCAGCCGCGCGATCAGATCTTCGATCGGCGTCAGGTCGGCGAGGCGTGCCAGACGGATCGCCAGGGCCTCGAGCAGGACGCGCGGGTTCGAGCTGTTCTTGAGCCGCTGCTCCTCGCGGGTCAGCAGCTCGAGGATGCGCAGCAGTTCATCCTCGCTGTAGGCCGCGGCGGCGGCTTGAAGTTCGCGGGCCTGATCGGCCCCGCCGGGGAGATAACGGCCGACATCGGCCACGGCCCGCACCAGCAGCAGGTCGCGTCCGTAACTCATCAGGTCCTCCAGGAACTGCACCGCCTGGTAGCCGTTCTCGAACACCGTGTCGACGATGCCGACGAGCCGGGCGCAATCACCGGCGCGCACCGCGGTGAAAAACCCGGCGATCAGGTCGCCGTCGATGACCCCCAGGACGGCACGCGCCTGCTCCTCGGTGACCGCCTCGCCCGAGAAGGCGATGATCTGGTCGAGGGCGCTCTGGGCGTCACGCAGCGACCCCTCGGCGGCCCGGACAATCAGGGCGATGACCGGTTCCGGCACGGCGACCTTCTCGCCCTCGGCCACCTTGCGCAGGTGCCGGGCCATGTCGGCCGCCGCGATCTTGCGGAACTCGAAATGTTGGCAGCGCGACAGGATGGTGAGCGGGATCTTGCGGTAGTCGGTGGTGGCGAACAGGAAGATGACATGCGGCGGCGGCTCTTCGAGCGTCTTGAGCAGCGCGTTCCACGCCTCCGGGGTCAGCATGTGGACTTCGTCGATGATGTAGACCTTGTTGTGGTCGCGAGCCGGGGAGTAGCGCACCGTCTCGCGCAGCTCGCGCACCGCGTCGATGCCGCGGTTGCTGGCGCCGTCGATTTCCAGGACGTCGAGGGATCGCGCCTCGGCAATCTCGGCGCACGAGGCGCAGGCGTTGCAGGGGGTGGCGGTCGGCCCCTGCGTGCAGTTCAGCGCCTTGGCCATCAGCCGCGCCACGGTGGTCTTCCCGACTCCACGCAGGCCGGAGAACAGGTAGGCGTGGTGGATCCGGTTCTGGGCGACGGCGTTCTTGAGGGTGGAGACGATCGGCGTCTGGCCGACGACCTCCTCGAAGGTCTGCGGGCGGTACTTGCGGGCGAGAACCTGGTAGCTCACGGTCGCATCACATCCGGGACTGAGAGGGGAGCGGGTCGGGCGGCGTCCGCGAATCTGCCGCCCCGCCAGGCCGGCCTGAGGGCCGGTTCAAGGTGACCCGCGGCACCTGCGAGCTCCTCCGTACGGCTGCTCCCTTCCGGGCCTGACCGGATTTGGAGGTTCGCATCGCGCGGGGCTCGAACCGGCCGTCACGCCGGCCTGCCGCCGCTCCGGAACGAACTCCAAACGGCTTGTCGGCTGCGCCGCGATGCTAACGGATTCCCCCGGGGGTGTCAACGCGCGCGGCGTCTCAGCCCGGCACTCGGAGGTGCCCCCGGGCTCAAGTGGCGGGCGGCAGCGCGACGCAGCGACCTCGAGCCGCGCCATGCGCGTTGGATGGGCGCCCTGTGGCCCTCGCGAGCGAGCGCGGAGCGGCGCCGCGCTGCCGCCCGCCACCCGAACCTGGGGCTGCCTCAGCCAGGCGTCTGCTGCCCGGCGTGGCGAGCGCCTGCTTCGTGCTACAGTTCCGCGCATCATGAACCCGGCCCCCGGCGCCCCTCTCGCCCTGGCGTTCCTGATCGGGATGTGGCACGCCCTCGACGTCGATCATGTCGCGGCGATGGCGTCGCTTCTCGGCGATGGCGGAGGCGCGCGGCGGGCGATCCGGAGCGGCCTCGCGTGGGGGACGGGGCATGCGCTGGTTCTGGCGGCAGCCGGGGGGGGCATCCTGGTGCTGCGGCTGGGTGTCCCCGAAGCCACGACGCTGATCCTGGAAGGACTGGTTGGCCTAATGCTGGCGGGGCTCGGCCTGCGGGCGATCCTACTGGCCGCACGGATGCGACTTCACGCCCACGAGCACCTGCATGACGGCAGGCACCACGCGCACTGGCACGCGCACGTGGCGGACCGATCGAAGGCGGACACTCACGGCCAGCATGACGCCGCGCCGCACCTGCATCCGCACTCGGCAGGCGAGGTGCTTCGGGCGATTCTGGTGGGCGGCATGCACGGTCTGGCCGGCAGCTCCGGCGCGGCGCTCCTGGCCCTCGCCGCGGTGCCGAGTGTCGCGGGGGGCATCATCTTCTTGATCCTGTTCGGCGCCGGGTCGATCGTCGGGATGGGGATGGTGAGTCTGGCGGTCGGCGCCCCGCTCGCCGTGGCCCGGCGGCGCTACCCGCCGCTTTACCGGTGGCTGTCGACCTCGGCGGGAATCGCCAGCCTCGTGGTCGGGGCGATTCTGGCGTGGGAAGCGGGCGCGGCGGGCCCGCTCAACTGGTGAGCGATTCGGCCGTCTCCTCTTCCTCCTCCGGTTCGGACTCATCCAGGTTGTACATGTAGCGACCGACCTTCCAGGTGCCGTCGGGCTGACGCGCCAGGATCGCAAGGTACTTGATCGTGAGGAACATGTGTTCCCCGGTCGAGTCCTCATCGAGCGTGATCGTTTCGATGCCGCGCTCGAAGGCCCAGTCGCCCGCCACGCGGGTTTCGTCCGGCCGGACTTCGATCGTCCCGGGGGTCTGGTCGAGAAAGTCCTCGATGTGTGCGGCGATCGCGTCCCGCCCGACCACCGGCGATTCGTCGATCGGCAGCAGGACGCCGTCCTCGGTCCACAGTTGCTCGAGCCGATCGACATTCCCCTCGTTGCGCGCCTCGACGTAAGCCGTCCGCAGCCGATCGATGGCCGCGAGATCGGCAGGCGATCCAGTCCGGTCGGCGGGGTCCATGTCCCCGGCGCCGCCGGCTCCCCTGGTGTCCTCTCCGGGCGCGCGCCCGCATCCGGAGCCGATCGCGACCAGGGCTGCGAACGCCAGCACGGGAACGATGAGCGTGCGTGGTGCCGGGCCGGACCGATCCATCTGGATTGCCCCTCGGTTCCGCATCATACCAGCGTCGCCCGATTCGGTCAGCGCCGCAGATCCTTGGCGATGAAATGGGTCACGCGCGGCGGGCCGCCGCCGCGGTGGAAGCGGCGCGCGGCAGCCTCCATCTCGCGGTCGGCCGCGGTGATCCGCTCGTGCTGTCGCAGGTGTTCGATCCAGGACTCCACCAGGAACGACTCGACAAAACGCTCCGGTTCCTCCGCATCGGTCAGCAGGTGCCAGCGAAAGGCGCCGTCGCGCAGGCGGAACCGGCGGACCTCCTGCATGGCGCGGCCGAACGTCTCGGCGTCGGCGGGGGCGATCCGGTACTCGACGGTGACCAGGACGGGTCCGCGTTCGGGGTCGTCGGCCTCGAGATGCGGCGGCCCGGCCGGGTGGCGCGGGGGGCCGGGTTCGGGGATTCTCCCGGGCAACCGAAGCCGGGCCGTCCCCGCCAGGGCGGCAACCAGGCCGGCGGCCGACAGGATGAGGGCCGGTCGTGGCCCCCCGGCGAAGCTCGCGACGGATCCCCAGAGGAAACTCCCGCCCGCCATGCCGGCGAAGAACACCAGGTAGTAGACCGCCAGACCGCGACCACGGACCCACGGGGCGAGAGCGCTCTGCGCCGCGGTGTGCAGACTCGTCAGGATGAGCATCCAGGCGAATCCGGTGGTGCCGAGGAGGGCGGCGATCGCCCCGGGCCAGCGCACCAGCGCCAGGACGAGGGACGCCGCGGCGTAGATCAACGTCGCGAACGCCACGATGAGACCCGCGTCGGCCGATCGCCGCACCCGCGGCAGCGCCAGCGCTCCGGCGACGGCGCCGGCTCCGAGGCAGCCGACCGCCAGGCCGTAGGAGGTGGCGTCGCCGCCGAGATCGAAGCGGACCAGCACCGGCAGGAGCGCCCAGATCGCGCTGCCGGAGAGGATGAACAGCCCGCTCCGCCAGAGGACCGCCTGCAGCCCCGGTGCATGGCGCGCGTAGCGCACCCCGGCCGCCATGGCGCCCAGGAGATGCTCGGCCGGCAGCAGGCTGACGCGTTGCGGGTTGCGCCAGCGGGCCAGGACGAGGATCAGGCCGATGAACGAAACGGCATTCAGCAGGAAGACCGCGCCTGCTCCGAGCGAGGCGACCACGAAGCCACCGATCGCCGGGCCGACCGCGCGGGCGCAGTTGATGGCGATGCCGTTGAGCGCCAGCGCCCCGGCGACGTCGTGGCGGTCGACCAGGTCGGGGATGATCGCCTGCCAGGCGGGCGCGGCGAGCGCCGTGCCGATGCCCACGGCGAACAGCAGCACCAGCAGACCGGGGGCGCCGATCGACCGGTTTATGGCGAAGACCCCGAGCAGGAAGCTGGCCGCGAGCATCCACCCCTGTGTCACCAGGAGCAGCCGGCGGCGGTCGACGACGTCGGCGAGCGCCCCCGCCGGCAGTGCCAGGAGGACGATCGGCAGGGTGGCCGCCGTCTGCACCATCCCGATCAGCACCGGTGAGGAGGTCAGCGAGGTCATCAGCCAGGCGGCCCCGATCTCCTGCATCCAGGTGCCGAGGAACGAGACGAACGAAGCGATCCAGATCGCCCGGTAGACGGGATGCCGGAGCGGCGTCCACGGGGAACCCGGGGCATCGGTGCCCGCTGCCGTGCCGGGATTCGGCTGGGCCGTCGCCCCAGCGGTGTTCATCCGCCGAGAGGGATCGCCAGGTAGCGCCAGGCGAACAGGACGGCGATGACGTACACCAGCCAGTGGACTTGCTTTGCCTTCCCGGAGACCAGCTTCATGCCGGCGTAGCTGACAAACCCCGCGGCCAGCCCGTGCGAGATGTTGAAGGTCGCCGGCATCACCGCCAGGGTCAGGAAGGCCGGCACCGCTTCGCTGATTTCCCCCCAGTCGATGTGCGTGACCTTGCGCGCCATCAGCACGCCGACGACGATCAGCGCCGGCGCGGTGACCGGGAAGTAATGCCGCCCGTCGACCACGACCGGGGAGCCGATGGCGGCGACCACCGGCATGAAGAACAGGCTGAGGAAAAAGCAGAGACCGGTGACGACGTTGGCCAGACCGGTCCGCGCCCCCACCGACACACCGGTGACGCTCTCGATATAACAGGTCACGGTCGAGGTGCCGAGCGCCGCGCCGGCCAGTCCCGCCGTGGCGTCGACGGACAGGGCCCGTCCCAGGCGCGGAAAATTCCCGCGGGCATCGAGCAAACCCGCCTCCGACCCGACGGCATACAGGGTCCCCATGGCGTCGAAGATCGAGAAGAACAGCACGGCGATCCCGAGCGGCAGGAGGTCGGGGGACAGCGCCCCGATGAGATCCATCTGCAGTCCGGGCAGCGACCCCGAAGGCATCGACACCCACGGTCCCTCGACGCGGGCGAAGCCGAGAATCACCGCCCCGATCCCGGTGAGAAGCATGCCGGCGAAGATCGCCGTGCGGACGTGGCGGGCGGCCAGCGCCAGGGTCACCGCCAGACCGCCGAGCGCCAGCAGGGCGTGCGGTGCGGTCAGGTCACCGAAGGTGACCAGGGTCGCCGGGTGCCCCACGACGATGCCGGCGTGCTGCAGGCCGATGGTGGTGATGAACAGGCCGATCCCGACGGCGGCGGCGTAACGCAGCGTGGTCGGGACCGCCTCGGTGATCAGGGCCCGGATGCGGCTCACCGTCAGGATCACGAAGACGACCGCCACCAGCGCCAGCAGACCGAGCGCCGTCTGCCAGCGCACCCCGTGGGTCAGGCAGATGGTGTAGGCGAAGAAGGCGTTCAGCCCCATCCCGGGGGCGAGCGCCACCGGCACATTGGCCCACAGCCCCATCAGGAGGGTGGCGAAGCCGCTGGCGAGGAGCGTCGCCTGGATCGCGCCATCGCGCGGGATCCCGGCCGCCGACAGGAAGACCGGGTTGACCACGCAGATGTACGACATGGTCAGGAAGGTGGTCAGCCCGCCGAGGATCTCGCGGTCGAAACTCGACCCGGCGGTGCGGACGCCGAAGCGGGCCTCGAGAAACCGGATCAACCTGCCGCCGGATGGAGCGGGAGGATGGCGGAGAGGGTGGGATTCGAACCCACGGTGAGGTTTCCCCCACACACGCTTTCCAAGCGTGCTCCTTCAGCCACTCGGACACCTCTCCCCGGAATGCATCGTGGCCTGCGGAAAAACGACGCGATGATAGTCCGCGCGGACGGGCGCGGTCAACGCGCGCGCGGCCGAAGTGATCCCCGTGCGGCGGCGCCGCGTCCCGCCCCCGCGGGGGACGGCTCCGACGCTCTCGCGTCTCGCCTCCGCTGCGCTCGCGACCCGCGGAAAGCGCGGGTACCCCGCTCGCTTCCGCAGGCCCCCGCGGGGGCGGGACGCGGCGCCGCCGGGCCGGTTCGAATCCGGTCGGGCGGGGTGACCGGGCCCTGATCCCGCATTCGGGGAGGCCTCAGTGCTTTCCGTAGGCTTTTTCGCCGGCTTCGATGCGGACCGGGAGCCGGTTCTGGGGTGGGGGAAGTGGGCAGGTGGCGTAGGGAGTGAAGGCGCAGGGTGGGTTGTAGGCCTTGTTGAAATCGAGGACGATCTTGCCTCCCTCCGGCATCGGCGCGTAGAGAAATCGGCCGGCGCCGTAAGTTTCGACACCGCTGGTGGCGTCGCGGAAGATGACGAACAACTCGTCGTCGCCCGGCTGTTCGATGACCGGTTCGATCCGCATCTCCCGGCCCTCGAGGGTGAAGCTCGCGTAGCCGGGGCAGGGGAGGTTCTCGGTCCCGCCCAGGACATTCGGGATCGGGATCGTCTTCGGCGGGTCGTACGGGACCCACTCGGCAATCACGCGGTACTTGGGGTCGATCGGAAAGTAGGTCAGGCCGGCGAACTGCCCCCGCTCCGGCCGGTTCCGGTCGCGCAGCCGGACGGCGTGGCGGGCGCCGCGCTTGATGACGAACAGGGTGAGGCGGTTCACGGACAACTGGTCGGGGGCGCCCGCCGAGTCGTCCTTGAGCGCCAGCGTCGTGACCGGCTGGCCGGCGGACGTGACCCTCGCCGCGGGGTCGGCACTGAAGGTGGCCCGGCCATCGCGGAAGGAGAACCGGCCGACCGATTCCGGCGCCGAGCCGGGAGGCAGGACGATGTCGTTGCCGGGGCCGGTCCCGACACGGTTGTCGCCGTCCTTCAGCCAGAAAAGACCGGCGACCGTGAGCCAGCCGTCATCGGCGGTCAGTCGCTGGAGGCGCCGGGCGCGCCATTGCTCGATCGACGCGGCGTAGTCGCTCTGGCCCGCCTCGCGCGTCAGCAGCAGGGCCACGCCGACGGCGACCAGGACACCCACGAGCATGTAGCGCTTGCGAATCGGCATGGCTGCATTCTACGCCGGTGCCGGGCCGTGGGCCGCCCGCCCGGTCCCGGCAGGGGGTGATTCTTGCAAAGCGCCCCCGGGATCGCTGATCATCCCGCCGGGAGCGTGACCCTCATGAGACAACTCACACGGAATGCGATTCTGATGGTAGTGCTGTGGGGCCTCGCTGGCACGGCGCGGGCGGAGTTCCCGCAGGATGTCCCCGATCGGTGGCAGCTCCAGATCGGCGGCATGGCGGCGACCCTCGACACCGAAGCGGGGCTGAGTCCCGCGGGCGGCGGGATCGGGGCGATCGTGGTGTTCGAGGACTTCTTTAATCTGCCGATTCACGATCAGACGATCCTCTTCAATGGCTCGTGGAGGATGACGGGGCGTCACCTCCTCGACTTCGGCTATGTCGATTTCGACCGACTGGCGGGGCGGGTCATCCAGCGGGACATCGAGTGGGGCGACTATATCTTCCCGACGGGCGTGCAGGTGGAGGCCGGCATCGGCTCCGAGTTCATTTACGCCGCCTACCGCTACGATTTCATGCACCAGGATCAGGTGCGCATCTCCGGGTCGTTCGGCATCAGCTACATGGACCTCTCCGCCAGCCTGGCGGCCACCGGCAATGTTCTCGACTCGAACATGATGCCCGTCACGACAGCGGTGAAGGAGGAGGGCAACATCGCCCTGCCGGTGCCACTGGTCGGCGTGCAGATCGACATCGCCCCGCATCGCCGCGTCGCCTTGCAGCTGTTCACCCGGTTCTTCTTCATCGACGGGTTCGGGATCCGGGGTGGCGTCACGG
>JANNTZ010000063.1:0-3112 GCA_031394595.1 Acidobacteriota bacterium | reverse complement strand
CGACGATCGACACGACAAGTGATCAACAGAACATTCCCCGGCTCAGTGTGTCACTAGAGGACGTGTCGCCTAAGTCTCTGTTGAAGGACGGCGACGTCGTGTTTGTTGATGCGTCTGAAGATGACGAAGGTGCTAGCAAGCATGTTGTGGTAGTGAATAGATCCGACGTGCCATTCATCTCCGGATTGCACACTATAGTGGCCAAAGGCCTGACGGATGAGCTGAGCACACAATATCGCCGCTACTGCTTCCAGACCCGCGTAATTCGCCAACAGTTCCTCTACTACGCGGTCGGCACAAAGGTCAAAGGGATCAGCAAGACCAACATCGCAAGGCTGTGGCTGCCCGTTCCGACCCTCCCCGAACAACGCGCCATCGCGGCGGCGTTGAGCGATGCGGATGCGCTGCTGCGCGGAGTGGACCGGCTCATCGCCAAGAAGCGCGACCTCAAGCAGGCCGCGATGCAGCAGCTCCTCACCGGTCAGCACCGCCTTCCCGGCTTCCACGGGGAATGGGATATGAAATTGCTCGACGACTGTCTCCGTTCTCGACCCGACTATGGAATAAATTCGGCTGCAGTCCCTTTTGCAGACAGACTACCAGCTTATATACGAATCACTGACATTTCTCCTGACGGCCGATTCATCCCTGACGTGAGTTAAGCACTCGATCGTATGGAGAGGCCGTTGCCACCGGCATTTGCGATGGTCTGCAAAGACATCAAGTGGAGCTGAGAACCAACCAATGGACAAGGTAGAACTCCAGCGCTCGATCCGGCGTTCTGAGGCCGATCAACCTGCTCTCTGCCTGCTTGTGCATCCGGGATGCTGCCTCCCGTGTCAAACTGATGGCGGATTGTCCAAGAGGTTTCGCAATGCTGCCGGGTTCACTCTGCGCTATCGAGGCCTGCAACGGCCCAGCACTGGGGGCTGAAGTGCAGCCTTCAGCCCACGACCGACACCGTGAATCGCTTCGGCGGCCGCTCGTAGCCAAGCTTCTCGAGCATCGCCTCCTGCGCTGGCTCCAGATCCACCCGCTCCCAGTACAACGACTCTCCCATCTTGACCTGCTGCACCCTGAGGTTGCGGAACAGCCGCTGGAGGCGCTCCAGAGAGGTCCCGCTCCTGCGCTCGAGCCATCGGCCCAGATTCAGCGCCATGATCGCTATCATCGTGTGTGCCCGGATGCGGTCAGCTCGGCGATGCCTTATCGGCCCCACACGAATCGTGGACTTGAGCTGACTGAACGCGGCCTCCACGTCGAAGAGATTTCGATAGATAGCGTCCACCTCCCAGGAAAGGAGTTCGAGCGAGTCCGTGGCGATGACCGACTTGCCCGCTGTTCGTCGGGCTCGCTCCACCGCAGCTCGGTTGAGCATCACCGCCCCCACGGCTCGGCCCTTCTCGTCCTTTTTCCTCGCGTCGCGTTTGACGTAGCGCTTCAGCGTCTTGTGCTTGAGAAGCTTGTTCTTCTGCGCCTCGGTGCCCTGGCGCAGCACCGCCTCGATGCGTTCTACCTTCGCCTCGACGCGCCGCCGCTCTCGAGCCTCCTCGTGGCTGTTGCGCCGGATGACGTACAGACGCTCCGACCCCGGCTTGCCCTCCTTGCGCTCCTCCTCGGCTTCGGCCACCACGCTCTTGTAGGACAGCTCAGGCCGCGAGGGGTGCTGCTCGTAGCGGCCCGGGTAGGACAGCACCTTCTTGACCGTCCCGGTGCGCGACACCCCCTCGCCAAGCACGAATTCGAAGCGCGCCTCCCGCAGGGCGTTGCGGGTCTCCACGGAGTTGAAGCCCGTGTCCGCGGCCCAACGTACCTCCTTGTATCCGAGCTGCTCGAGCCTCTGGAGAGTTGGCTCAGTCACCGTCTTGTCCGATGTATTGCCCGGATGAACCTCGTGGTGCACCACCACGCCGTGATTGCCCACGATGGCTTCGAGCACGATCTGGGGCAGGTCGTCGCGCTTCGCCTTGCTCTTGCCACGCAGCCGCAGCGGCGGGTCGTTGACTGTGCCGCGCCGCTGCGCCTCACCGCGCTCTTGCCTCTCCTGCTCGATGGCCGCTCGCTCCCGGTCGTCGTAACGAATACTCAGTCCCACGGTCGTGGTGTCTTGCGAGAGTTGCTCGGTCTCGACGCCAAGGTGGCGCAGCTGAGCGCTGAGCCTGGCTTCCACCGCCTCGTAGCCAGCTTCGAGCACGTCCATCGCCCGGTACAGGTCGTCGAGTTCAAGCTCCTGTCCCTCGGGGAAGAACAGCTCGATGCCCTTCCACTCGGCGATGCCACGCTTGCTCTGCGGCGCGACGAGCTGCACGAGCACCATGGCGAAAATCGCCAGCTCCACCTTCGAGCCGTCCCTGAGTCTCTCCCCGAGTTGCGCCACCACATCCTTGTATCCAAGCTCTGCCCAGGCCTGCTCCATGACCCAGCGCAGCCCGAAGTCGCGGGACAGCAGGATCTGAAACATCGGCTCGGCCACCCGGAAGCGCTCCTCCAGCGCCTCGTAGGGCAAGGAGCTATCCTTGCGCAGCCACTCCTGGAGGAAGCCTCCGAGCGTCTGGAGCCGGCCTTCCTCGAGCCGATCCACTCGGCCCAGCGATGCCAGCGGCTTGGGTTGGTAACGGTCCTTCTCCGGCTCCCACACCTCGTAGCGCAAGTAGGCGTAGTGGTAGATCTTTCCGTCCGCCAACGGCGTCGGGCTCCGGGCGATGTGCACCCGAGGGCGGTTCTGTGCTCCCATCCTGTCGGCCATGGCCTCTCTCCATCCCCCGCAGGGCTGTTGCTTCAAGTGTCTCAGCAACTTACACCCATCGGTCGATCTCGTCGAGGCCACTTGATGTAGGAATCCGGCCAGGCCAGAGCCCATGAACGCTTGTTTCCGTTTACGGTGCTTGGCCTAAGTCACGGCAAGGCGTTCTGAATACGCCTGAAGAGGGTTATCGGCATCGAATGCCGATAAGCCCAGGTGATCGGGGTTTCCGGGGTGCGTGAAGGCTACAGGTTGTTGCGCAGAGGAAGAGATGGGCTTCAGAGGACAAGACTGCCCTGGAAAGGCGATTGATGAAGTGGGAAAGGGGCCTGTGGAGCCAATCCAAGGCAACGCTGAGGCGCGCCCGCC
>JANNTZ010000003.1:0-4104 GCA_031394595.1 Acidobacteriota bacterium | reverse complement strand
GGGAGTGGGATTTCGGGGCCGATCTTTGCGCCGGTCGGATCGAGTCTGCTGAAGTAGTTTTGGTAAGGAGCCTCCCCACCCTGGTACGTGGTATAGACGAGCCCCCATTCGTTGCCGATCCAGACGACGTCCATCGGAAACGCGCTCCCCGTGCCAGATGAGATGCGAACGTGCGGGGCGATCGGCACGCCCTGGAGATCGAGCCGCGTGAAATAGACGTCGCCGATCGGCCCTTCCCACTCGCCCCAGAAGAGCCCGACCTCGGGACCGGTCCGGACCAGGTGCGGGACAGATCCTCCCATGGGACCATCGGTGATCGCCACCGGCGTCCCGTGTGGCGCTCCCGAGGAATCGAGGCGGAGCGCCTGGATCTGGGAGATCCCGCTCGTTTCGTCGCCCCAGACGACGAGGTAGCCGTCTCCCACCCAGACAATTTGCGGATCGTGCAAGTACCCCGTCGAATTCGCGAGCCTGGTCTCCTCTCCCAAGGGAGCGCCGGCGGCGTCCAGGCGCCGGAAGAGGACATCGCTACTCCCGTCCTGATCGCCCTCCCAGACGACGGCGTATTCCGATCCTGTCCAGGCGACGGCGGGAAAGCCGGAGTAGCCGGGGTCGTTGGAGATCTGCGTGTCCGGGCCGCGCCGCGTGCCGCCGGCATCCAGCCGGGTCAGATAGACTTCGACGTGGTTGCCTGCACTTACATCCCCCCAGACCACCGCGAAATCAGCACCGGTCCAGGCAGCGGACAGCTCGCTGACTATGATCGGTTCCGACGTCAGCGCGACCTCGGGACCCGTCTGGAATCCGTTTCCGTCCAGACGCGTGAAATAGAGCTGGGTTTGGCCACTCCGCTCGTCCAGCCAGAACATCCCGAAGTCCGTGCCGGTCCAGATCAGATCGGGCCTGGTCGTCTGCGCGGGCCCGCCGGGCGGCAAATAGGCCCCCGACCCGAGGATGTCCGGCTGGGCGCACAGGGTGGCACAGCCCGGGACTTCGTCGGTCTCGTCGTCGCAATCGTTGTCGAGTCCGTCGCACAATTCCTCCACCGGGAGCCCCGGCTCGCACACTTGGGGCACCCCGGCGACACAGTTGGACACGACCCGTGTGCACATCCCTGTGCCGCAGGTCGTCGTCCCCAATCCCTGGTCGGCGACCCCGTCGCAATCCTGATCTACGCCGTCGCAGACTTCCGTCGCGCCCGGATGGACATCGGGGCGCCTGTCGTCGCAATCCACGCAGATCGTCGCGCCGTCCCGATCGAAGTCGGTGGTATCGGTGCAGAGACAGCCGACCCGGGTGAAAAAGAGATCCGAGTTGGAATCGGTCCAGGCAATCCCGTAAGAACTGCCGTTCCATGCGATCGAGGTCTCGTACACCACCGGACCGGTGACGATCTCTCCCGGTGGATCCAGCGGGGCTCCGGTGGCGGCGATGTGGGCGAAACGCAGGTGCCCCGTGAACGAATCGTCGGTCTCGCTCCAGGCAACGCCATACTCGGAACCGGTCCAGATGATCGAGGGGTCGGCCTGGCCGCGCCCCGCTCCGAGGCGGAGCGGCGCCCCGAGGAGATTGCCATTCTGGTTCAACCTCGCGAAGTAGGCGGCGTAGCGGTAGTTGCCGTCGGTTCCGATCTCCTCGTGCGGCCAGACGATCCCGAACTGCGAACCGGCGCTGACGATCGTCGGCTTGGACCCCGGGGTCGGAAGATTGACCAGCGGTACGTCAGCCAAGATCTTCGCCCCGTTTCGATCCAATCGGTTGAAGTGGAGGAGCGGTGTGCCCGATCGATCGTCAACCCAGAGAAGTCCGTAATCCGACCCGGTCCAGGCCAGGCTGGGGTAGATCGACTCCCCAGGATCGTCGGTGACCCGGATGTCGTCGCCTATCCGGAAGCCGGACGAATCGACGCGGAGGAAGTAGATTTCGGCCGCGCCTTGGCGGTACTCCTCCCAGGCGATGGCGTATTCCGTCCCGTTCCAGGCCAGGCTGGGGTAGTAGGACTGCGCCGGCTCGTCCGTGACCGGGGCGGCCCGGGCGGCGACCCCACCACCGAAATCGAGCCGCACGAAGTTGATCTCGATGTCGTTGTCCCAGGAGATGCCGAACTGGTTCCCGGTCCAGACGAGGGACGGGTCATAGACGTAGTCCCCCGGATCGAAAGTCACCGTCACCCGCGGCCCCAGCGGCTCGCCCATCGCCCCGAGTCGGTTGAAATAAATCTCCCACTCGGGGGACAGCTCGCCGTAGGTGGCGACGCCATACTGGCTTCCCGTCCAGACGATCGCCGGGCCCCAGTGGGAGACCGGAGTCTCGCCCGGCCGCGGCGCGACCAGGATCGGCGCGCCGGACGGAGCCGGCAATTCGCAGCTGCCGGTCTGGGCCAGGAGAACGGATGATGGGATGGCGGTGGAAAAGAGACCGATGGCGAGGAACACGAATGCCGCGCGGCGCATTGTGGATCCTCCCTGGAAAGGGGTGAAGTGCGCCGATATTAGCACGGCGGCCGGATCCCGGCGGCCCTGAAGTGCGACATGTGAAACCGCGGGACCGCCTGCAGGCGGCCCGGGTCGCGGCTTCGGCCGATCAGGCGATCGGCGTGGCGGTCTTCCGTGCCGGATTGAAAAACGGGATGTCCACGACACGCGCGCCGACGGTGCGGCGCTCGGCCTCGACGGTCATCTCGTAGCGCAGCCGCGTGCCGGGGAGGGCGTACTCCGGTTCGAGGCTGGCCAGCGCGATCATCTTTTTGAGCGTCGGCGAGTAGGTGGTCGACGTCGCGCGCCCGACCTGGGTCTTGCCGGCGAAGATCGGCAGCGCGGCGCGCGACGCGGTGGCCGACACTTGCGGGGTCAGGCCGTAGGAGTCGAACAACTGTTCGACGTCCGGCCAGTTGATCTCCAACCCGGCGAGGACCCGCGCCGGGGTGCGGCGTTCCTCCTGGACCAGCGCGCGCCGGCCGAGGAACTCCGTCTTGTTCAGACTCACCAGGCGTCCCAGACCGATCTCGTAGGGTGAATAGCGGTGCGAGGCGATCGGCGCGTGATGGGCGCTGGTGTACTCCACGTCCAGCATGATCAGCCCCGCCTCGATCCGGGCGACGTCGAGCGCCAGGATGCCGGAGGGATGAATGCCGTGGGCGCGACCCACGCTCATCAGAGCGTCCCAGACTTTGCCGGCGTCGTTCCACGGGATCCAGACCTCGTAGCCGAGGTCGCCGGTGTAGCCGGTGCGCGACACCTCGACCGGCACACCCGCGATGGTCCCCGACGTGATCCGGAAGTAGCGCAGGTTGCGGATGTCGGCCCCCTGCACCGCGTCCATCAGCAACTTCCCCGAAGTCGGCCCCTGCAGCGCCAGCGCCGCCACCTGTGTCGAGACGTCCTCGATCCTGACGTCGAGGCCGAGGGTGTTGAGCGTCAGCCAGCGGTAGTTCGGCTCGGCGGCGGTCATCCGGAAGGTCGTCTCTCCCAGCCGCTGGACCGTGCCGTCGTCGATCACCTTGCCGTGTTCGTCGCACCACGGCGTGTAGACGACCTGCCCGACCGCCGCCTTGCGGAGGTCGCGCGTCACGATGTGGTCGAGGAAGTGGGCCGCGTCCTTCCCGGTGATCCGGTATTTGAATAGCGGCGAGATGTCGATCAGCGCCGCCTTTTCGCGGATGGCGTTGTACTCGTGCTCGATGTGCGCCTCGTAAGCGCTGACGGCGTAGTAGCCGGACCATTCGCGGTAGTTGAGGCTGTGGCAAAGGGCCAGGGTGCGGTCGTGGACGGCGGTTCCGACGGGCACGGTTCCTCCTCGGATCCTTCAGGGACGCCGGATTATAACGGCACGGTCGCGCGAACCGCAAGGCGTGGCGCGCTCCGTGGAACGCGCCTCTCCTGCCGATCCCCTCGCAGCGCAGTTCAGGCTCACCGACCCGCATCTGGCTCAGGGCCTGGCGGGGGGGCGGGGCACGCGACGCGCTCGAAAACAAGGTGCCCGAAGGGGCTCACGCTGCTCCGCTGCCACGTGCCTTCTGCTCATTCCCGATGCGGGCCCCAGGCACGCGGCAGAGGGCCCCGCCCCCCCGCCAGGCCCTGATCCCGCACCCGGTCACTCCGCCGG
>JANNTZ010000432.1:0-6848 GCA_031394595.1 Acidobacteriota bacterium | reverse complement strand
CGGCCTCCTGCCGCGCCAGGTCGGCGGCGGCCCCCGCCTCGCGGACCCGCAGATCCTCCTGAGCCGCGGCCGTGCCCTGGCAATCGTCATCCAGCAGACGGACACGTCGATGCACCGCGAGCAGACGCTTGCCGCGCAGTTCCTCCTGAAGCCGCTGGTAGCGGCGCGCCTTCGCGGCCTGCCGTTTGAGCGACTGGATCTGCTTGTCGACCTCGGTGGTGATGTCCGCGATCCGCAGCAGGTTGGCACGCGTCGCTTCCAGCTTGGCCTCCGCCTGGCGGCGCTTGATCTTGTAGCCGAGAATCCCGGCCGCCTCCTCGAACAGGGCGCGCCGGTCCTTCGGCTTGGCGGTCAGGATCTGATCGATCTTCCCCTGCTCGATGCTCGAATAGAGCCGGCTGCCGACGTCGGTGCGCGCCAGCAGATCCTGGATGTCCTTGAGCCGGCAGCGCTCGCCATTGAGGATGTACTCGCTCTCGCCCGACCGGTAGAGACGCCGCGTGACCACCACCTGTTCCGGGATCTCTTCGATCGCGAAGACGCGGGGCTGCGGGCCGGGCGCGTCCATCCCTTCGACGATCGGGATCGCCACCGGGGCGGCGACACCGTCCTGGGTCTCGGTGATGGTCGCCGCCGCCAGGACCGTGTCGTGCCCGTTGCCGTTCCCGTTGCCATCGCCGACGACCAGTCCGGACCCGATTCCGAAGGCCAGGTTCCGGAAGTGCAGCGAAACCTCGGCCATCCCCAGCGGCCGCCGCTTCTGGCTGCCGTTGAAGATGACGTCCTCCATGCGGTCCGAACGGAGCGAACTCGGCTTCTGCTCTCCGAGGACCCAGGAGATCGCGTCGCCGATGTTGCTCTTGCCACAGCCGTTGGGACCGACCACGGCCGTGATGCCGTCGGGAAAGTCGAACCGGGTCCTCCCGTAGAAGGACTTGAACCCGAGGATTTCCATGCGATCGAGCTTCAGGAGACGCGGCATCGCGGTCGGGATTCTAGCACACCGGTCGGCGATTCCCCCCCCCTCACGCGCCAAGATATGGGGCCCTGGGGGGAGTCTCACCCCATTCCCTTGCGGTGGGAAGGAACGCCGGGTCCGGCCCTCAGTACTGTCGATTGACGACGAAATCCGGTAGTAGTTCGAGAGCGGTCCGGGCGGGAGAAGGATCGAACGGTTCGAGGGCGGCGCGCGCCTGGCGCGCGAACTCGACGGCGATCTCGCGCGTCCGCTCGAGCGTCCCGGCCTCGCGCAGGCGACCGATCAGCGTCTCGCGGGAGACACTCCGGAAATCCCGCTCGTCGAGGACCGCCTGGACCAGGGCGCGGTCGCGCGGCTCGCCCCGCTGCAGCAGGTGGATCACCGGCAGGGTCAGCTTCCCTTCCTTGAGATCGGAAGCCACCGGCTTTCCCAGCACACGAGGGTCGGCGGTGAAATCGAGCAGGTCGTCGATCAACTGAAAGGCCATCCCGAGACTGACGCCGTAGTCCCCCAGCGCCCGGACGCGCGCGGCATCCACGCCGGCAAGGACACCGGCGACCTCGGTGCATCCGGAGAACAGGTAGGCGGTTTTCCGTCTCACGATGTCGAGGTGCTCCTGCTCCGTCAGGTTGATGTCGGCACGGCGGCGGTCGGCGATCAACTCCCCCTCGATCATCCGCAGGGTGATGTCGGCCAGGATCTTGATGACCCGGAGGTCGTCGGCCTCCAGCGCCATGTTCATCGACTTGATGTAGAGATAGTCGCCGAGAAGGACGGTCAGGCCGTTGCCCCAGCGGGCGTTGAGCGATCCGCGTCCACGGCGCACATCGGCCTCGTCGATCACATCGTCGTGGACCAGTGTCGCGGTGTGGATGAACTCGAACACCGAAGCGAACAGCACATCACGGTCGCCGCGATAGCCGCACATCCGGGCCGCCAGCAGCAGGAGGACCGGTCGGACGCGCTTGCCGCCACCATCCGCGAGGTAGACGCCCAGCTCGTCGATGGCGCGGTACTGCGATCGCAGGTTGCGCCGGCAGTGCTCCTCCACGTCCTGCAACTTGTCCGCCACCAGGCCGATCACCGCCGGCAGCGTCGGCGGCAGGACCGGCACCGGCTGCCCGTCGCGATCGCCGGACGCGCCTCGCTCCAGACCGGGACCCCGTCGGGCGCCTGTCGCGTCCTTGAAACGCGGCGCCTTGAGACCGGTCACGACCTCGCTCACGGGCGGTCCTCCTGGGCGGCGGGGATCACCGGATCCGCGCCGGCCGAATCTCCGGCCGGGGTGGGGCCCGGCAGGCGGTGTGTTTCCAGGACCTTCGCCCCCTCGACGAGGTAGGCGACGCCCGCTTTCTCGAACGTCCAGAGTTCGCGCCCCGGACCCTGGGGCGTTCGTTTTGAAGGCAGACCGAGCGAACGGACAATCTGCCCGGTGTGACTGCCGGGGCCATAGCGATCGACCAGTTCCTGGACCTGCGGCCAGTCGGGGTGCGTCTTGAGCGCGACCGTGGACTGGATCCGGCGCCCCTTCTTCACCTGCCGCGAGATGTCCTGGTCTTCCGGCAGGAGGTACTTCACGGCGTCGAATGTCTTGGGGTCGTAGAAGCGCAGGTAATAATACGGGAACGCGGCGTCCACTTGGAAGTCGAATTCGAAGAATCCATGCTCGTCGGTCGTCACGCGGAGTTCCTCGACATGTTGATCCCGGGACTTGAGCCCGTGCAGCTCGATCAGGCTCCTCGACTTGAGCAGGCGGACGGCCTGCCCGACGACCGGCGCACCGGACACGTCGCTGACAGACCCACGCACCGCGACGGCATGGGGTTCAGCCGCCGCGGCCCGGTCCGCACCCGCCATCCCCAACGCCAGCGTCACCGCGACCGCCACCTTCACCACGACCGCCGCTGCCGGGCGGAGCGCCGCAATCACCACGCCCGCCCCCCGAAAACGCCGCGTCATTTCCTGTCTCACCGGTAGTTGGTAAACTGCATGTCGAACGTGAGGTCCTGGTCGCGCAGGATCCGGATGGCCGCCTGCAGGTCGTCCCGGTTCTTCCCCCGCACCCGGACCTGGTCGCCCTGGATGGCCACCTGCACCTTCAAGGAGCTGCTCTTGAGGATACTCACGATCTCCTTCGCCTGGTCCTGCGGAATCCCCTTCTGCATCTTCACCCGCTGCCGCAGCGTATCGCCCATCGCCCGATCCGGGGTCTCGAAGGTCAGGGCCTTGACCGGCACCTTCCGTCCCGCCAGCCGGCGCGTCAGGATCTCGGTCACCGCTCGCAGCTTGAAGTCGTCCTCCGCGGACAGCAGCAACCCCTCGGCGTCGCGGGCGATGTCCGCGATGCTGCCCTTGAAATCGTAACGCTGGCGGATCTCCTTGAGGGCCTGCTGCACCGCGTTATCCACCTCCTGCAGGTCGACCTCGGACACGATATCGAAGGAGCTTTCGGACGCCACACGGTCCTCCGGGATGGGTGGAAAGGGGGCGAATCTTATCACCCGCCGGAAAATCAATGCAACATCGCGGGACTCTGACCATAACTCCGCTTTAAGGATCGGGCTTGGCCGGTGCCGGCGGCCAGGGTGACGCGGACGCATTATTGGGCGGGCCTGCAGGCTCGGGGGGGGGTCTCGCTGCGCGGCTAGCGCTGGGCCCGGCGCGCCTGGTGCATTTTCAGCAGACACCGCCGGGCCGCGACGATCTCCTCGAGGCGTAACTCGGCGGCCGAGGCGCGCACCGTGAGCCGGCTCTGGTGCACCGCCAGTTTGCCCGGGGTGGTGAACACCTCGAAGCGCAGCCGCTTCGGTCGCGCCGCCCGGTAGCGCTCCGGCAGCGCGCGGCGCTTGAGCACCGTGAGCACGTTGAAGGTGAGCGCGTTGATGCGGAACCATGCCGCGTTGACGCCGAACCGGCCGCTCGGCAACACGCCCGCGCCCAACTCGTCCTTCATCACGCGGTGCACGTGTTCGATGGTCCCCGCCTTCTCCCAGTGCCATCTCACCAGTTCCGCCGGCAACAGGTCGCGGCGGTTGGACACCACCGCCAGGTACTTCGGCCCCGGCGCCGCGAACAGATCGGGTTGCAGCGGCGTGATGCGCAGCGCCACGTAGCGCAGCGGCGCCGCCTCCCTGGACCAGTCGCCTGGGGTGAACTCCACCTCGGCAATCTCCACTTGCTCGCGGCTCCGGCGCTCCAGCTCCTCCCACTTCGGCACCGCCAGGCACAAGGCTCGTAGCTGAGGGGTCATGTCCGCGCTGATGCTGAAGCCAATCCGTTCGGCGACCAAGTACTTGAGCAGCGGCGTGTAGTACGACGCCGAGTCGCCGCGGAAGTAGCGCGTCTTCACCCACCCCGGCAGGTTCCGGAAGGCCTGTTGCGCCGACGCGAGCGGGTCGTCGCCCCCGGCCACGTTCCCGTCGCGGAACTCATCCGCCACGATCAGCTGCTCCTCGGCCCACACCGCCACCAACGGCTGGTAGCCGCGCGTTCCCTCATAGGCCACCAGCGCTTCGCGCTTGTGCGCCTCGATGATGGTCCCGTCGTGGTCGACAGTCGCCGTCGTCGTCCGGTGGTCCGCACCCCGAGCCACCAGCGCGCGGTTGACCGCAGCGAGGCCCACAAGACCCTTCGACTCGGGTGGCACGTACGCCTTCTTCTCCGGTGGCCGCTTGGCCCAGCAGGTCGGATCGTGGAACTGCCCCAAGAAGTCCAGGAGCGCATCGGGGGACGGGAATGGGCGGCCCAGGAGACGCTCGAGCCCCTTGTCCTCGCCGAGGATCCGGATGTCTTCGACCCGATCGCCGCCGGCCGCGATCAGGGTGACCAGCGCCTCCAGCTTCTGCGCGGCAGGGAAGGCGCTCGCGCGCTTCGCCAACGTCAGCTCCGCGCGCGCCTCCGCCTCCAGCCCGAGTGCCCGCATCGTCTCGACCACCAGGGGGAGACCGGCGCGCGCGGTGACCTCGTCCTGTTCGCCCAGCTCAAACACGAACGGCAGGATACCCTGTCGCCCGTTCTGGCGCCGGTTCAGGCGCATCTCACGCCTGGCGCCGCTGCCGTGTCCGGCGGCGCTCACGCACCTGCCGTCGGAGGTCACCGAGCTCGCAGGCGGTCAAGCCGTTGATGACCTCCCACAGCCGGTGGTACGCGGCGATCGCCTGGCGGACGGACCTCTCGTCCTCCGGCCGAACGTGCACCGCGTGGGTCCGCCCATCCAGCTGGACGGTCAGGAACTTGCCTCCGTGTCGTGCCCCGGGATCCCGCGCACAGGCGCAGTTGGAGCGGCCGCACCGGCGCAGCCGCTCAACCAGCGAACCCCGCATCAGCGGCCCCCCGCCAAGCGCCCGGAGCTGCTCGCGGTACGCGCGCCGGCGGCGCTCGGTTGCCTCGCGGTCGGAGACCATACCTGAATCTATATACACTAACCAGATTAATTGTCAACACAAACCTCGCCCTTTTGGCGACGCTGCTCTCGTCGGTGGGAATCACCTTAAAGCGGAGTTATGGTGATCCTCGCCGCGCTTGTCATGTGGCCGACCGGCTGGTATTGGGCCGATCCGGCTGTGTCCGCTGCGATCGGCGTCTTCATCCTGGCCAGGGCTTGGGCCTTGCTCCGCGTGGCGATCGGCGTGCTCCTCGAAGGCACACCCGCCCACATCGATCTCTCCGCCGTGCGGCGTGAGATGGAGTCCGTTCCGGGAGTCGCCCGGGTGCATGACCTCCACGTGTGGACCATCACGTCGGGGATGTATGCGCTCAGCGCGCACGCAGCGCTCGCTGACGCCGCGGCGCACGAACAGGTCATGGAAGAACTTGGGCAATGCGTCGCGGCCTTCAAGATCAGCCACGTGACGCTGCAGGTTGAGAGAGCCGGGTGTGGAGACGTCCAGAGCCATGTGTGAAAGTGCAGGCGGCGGCGCGGCGATCAGGAGGAGAGGGTCTGTCCAAGGAGGAAATGAATTGAAACAAGTCAGAGCAGTTTTCCGTCCGGCCAGGCTTTACGACGTTGTCACCGCCTTGCGCGCCGTCCCGTCGATGACTTTGTTCACGATGACCGAGGTGCGCGGGTTCCCGAGTCCCGACGGCGATCGCGAATCTTCCCGCCAGGGACTCCGGGAAAGAGACAGCATCGAGATCGTCGAGATCCGAGTGCATCATCCTCGAGGCGCTGCTTTCCCGGGTCGTCGATGCCTTGGAAGCAGCGGATCGGACGGACCATCCGGATGATTTCAGGATCTTCGTGATCGAGGCAGAGGTGGTTATGGTAGCTCGCTCGACCCGTAGGTGAGCCACGAGGGGGCGCCCGGGGCAAAGGACGCGCCCAGAACGGCGCTGAAGAGGGTGTCGCGACCGCCCGGCAGGTATTCTGACAGGAACTCTTCACGCAGGCCGAGGTAGGCGTTCGCCCGTGCGAATGACTTCTTGACGAGCGCCGTCACACCTGCATCCACGCCCTCCGAACCGCTCCCGGTCGGCAGCGACACTGTCAACTGGAGGCCACGTTGTGTGTTGATAAGCCGCTGGCTTCCCGGCAATTCCGTTCGTTGCGTCGCGCACGGTCTGGTGGTAGAGTCCACCCAGTCGTTCATCGTTAAGTAATCTGGTGGCGTTCGGGCGGGGGATTCATCCGAACGACGTGAAAACACGACGCTTCGCTCCCATCCTGGCTGTCGTCGCCGCGCTGGGTCTCGACGCGGAGCGGGCGGCCTACGTCAACTTCGAATCGTCCCACGTCCATCCGATCGACCTGACGCCAGCGGCAGGCAGGCTCCTGGCCGTGAACACCCCGGATGCCACCCTCGAGGTCTTCACCGTGAACCCCGACGGGAGCCTGACGCGGCAGGCGACCATCCCGGTGGGGCTGGAGCCG
>JANNTZ010000427.1:0-1614 GCA_031394595.1 Acidobacteriota bacterium | reverse complement strand
CACGATCGATAGTTTGGAACGGGTTCTTGGGCAGGATGCCGTCTTCCACGTACTTCAGGAGGAAGTTGCGCTCGGCGTCATCGCGGCTGTAGCCGAAGGTCATCTGCGTGAGGTCGTTGGTGCCGAAGCTGAAGAACTCGGCCTCGCGCGCGATCTCGTCCGCGGTCAGCGCCCCACGGGGGACCTCGATCATGGTCCCGAACTTGTTGTCGACCTCCACCCCGGCCTTCGCCTCGACCGCCTTCGCCTCGGTCTCGAGGAGCGCGCGGGTGGCGGCAAGCTCGTTCACGTGGCCCACGAGCGGGATCATGATCTTCGCGATCGGGTGGCCCCCAGCCTTCGTGCGGGCGATTTCGGCGTTCAGGATGGCCCGGGTCTGGACCTTCACGAAGTCCGGGATCATGAGACCCAGGCGGCAGCCGCGCAGCCCCAGCATCGGGTTCTGCTCGTGGAGCGCCTTGATCGTGGCGAGGAGCTCGCGGTCCTCGTCGGAGGCGCCCCCGGCCATCTCCGCGCGGGTGACCTTGACGAGCTGTTCCTCCAGGTTCGGGAGGAACTCGTGGAGCGGCGGATCGATGAGACGGATGACGACCGGCAGGCCGTCCATCGCCTCGAAGATCCCCTCGAAGTCGCCCTGCTGGAGAACCTCGAGTTTGCCCATCGCCGCGTCGAAGGTCGCGACGACCTCCAGTTCCTCGGCGTCCAGGACGCCCCCGGCCGCGGCCTTCGCCTTCGCCCGCGTCGCGCGGCCGGCCACGAGGATCGCCCCGCGCACGATCTCCAGGCGTTCACCCTCGCGGAACATGTGCTCGGTTCGGCACAGGCCGATGCCCTGCGCTCCGTAGCGACGCGCCTGGGCGGCCTCCTCGGGCTTGTCCGCGTTCGTCCAGACCTGCATCCGGCGGTGCTGGTCCGCCCAGCCGAGTATCGCCTGGAGCTCGGGCTGGTCCTCGAACCGCGCCGAGACCGTCGGCAGGGCGCCGAGGAAGAGGTCCCCGGTGGAACCGTCCAGGCTGACCCAGTCGCCTTCCTTGAAGCTGATCCCGGTGACGCCGCAGTGGGCGCCGCGGGCGCCGTAGTCCACCACGAGGTCCGCCGATCCGGCCACGCATGGCTTGCCGATCTGGCGGGCGACCACGGCGGCGTGCGACGTGGCACCGCCGCGGGCCGTGATGATCCCCTCGGCCACAGCCATCCCGTGGAAATCGTCCGGCGAGGTCTCGATCCGGACGAGGATCACCTTTTCGCCCCGGGCCACCCAGGCGACCGCTTCATCCGCATCGAAGACCGCGCGGCCCACCGCCGCGCCCGGCGAGGCGTTCAGGCCCTTCACGATGCGGGTGGCAGCGCCGCGCGCCGCCGGGTCGAACTGGTCCCGCAGGAGCTGGTCCACCATCGTCGGCTCGATCCGCCCGATGGCCTCCTGCGGCGTGATGATCCCCTCGGCGACCATGTCCACCGCGATCTTCACGGCGGCGGCGGCGGTCCGCTTCGCGGAGCGGGTCTGGAGCATGTACAGCTTGCCCCGCTCGATCGTGAACTCCAGGTCCTGGACGTCCCGGTAGTGACGCTCGAGGCGCTGGCCGATGCGCTGGAACTCGCCGTAAGCGTCGG
>JANNTZ010000202.1:0-7320 GCA_031394595.1 Acidobacteriota bacterium | reverse complement strand
CCGGTCGCCTTCCGGGTCACGGGATCGAACGCCCCGGAGCAGAGGAACCAGAGCCGGTCCCGGTCGTTCCAGATGCGGGCGCGGGTGAGTCAGGTCCCGGCCTCGATCGTGGCCGTGAATTGATTGCGCCCCCCGCTCTCGCCTCCGGACATGACGAAGATCGGCGGGAGACTTTCGTACGCCAACCCCTTCCACGGGGCGACATAGGTGACCCAGGTGCCGTCGGAGGACACCGCCCGGCCATTGAAGATTCTATTTTCACAACGGGTCAGGGAGGTCACCGTCTGGGTCGTCCGCACGCGCCAGTCGCCACCGAGGATTTCCTGCATGCGAACCTGGTCGTCGAACGGCAGGCACGAATCGCCCGAGACATCCTGGATCAGTCTCGGGACATCGGTACCCTCCTGGCAGGCGATCAGCAGCAGGACAACAGACCATGCGACCGGCACGAAGCGTCGGGCAGCAAGAAGGCTCATGCGGACCTCCCGGAGTAAGTGGGGTGGCCACTGCTGCCGTCAAAGCTACGCCCTGTTTCGACTCTCCGGCGGAGGCGGCTGCGAACCGCCGCTGTGGGCGAACCGCGGGCCACGCCGTAGGACAGCCGAACGGAAGGCCCGGTCAGGCTACGGCGCCGATCCACACGCCAGGGTCTCGATCGTCTCGTGCCCCGGCCCGAATCCGCCCGACCCGCACGAATTCCCCGCGCGTGTCAGGTAGAAGTACCCCTCGCCGGGCACGGGATCGGTGCGACCGTCGGCCCAGGTCGCCGGGACGAGGTCGGGCGCAATGCAGGCGGTGGCGGCGGCAAGACCGGAGCCATGCAACTCCGAGAGCCGCCCGCCGACGACGTCGTAACGGACCCCCGGCCCGGTCGCCACCGACTGGTCGTCCCAGCCCAGCGTCACCGGTGCCGCCCCGGAGGCCGCAAGATTCGCCACCTCGGTCGCGACGCCGAAGACTGCGGCATCGCCGTCGGCGCAGTCGGTGCCGTTGAGATGCAGGTCGAGGTCACGGTCGACCCCGAGCCGCACGCCCGACCCGATGGTGCCGCACAGGAAGGTGACCGGCCCGCCGGCGGCACGCCGCAGGTCGGCGGTGGCGACCTGCGCCTCGCCTTCGACATCGGTCGTCCAGACCCCACCGGCGCCGATCCCGCCATTCAGGTACCAGGTGCGCAGCCGGCCGCCGCCGAGCGCCGAGGCGACGAGATCGCAGTGCCGGCCGGCGTCGGCGACGTTCCCCAGGCGGACCAGGTCCGCCAGCAGTGCCTCCTGCTGCGCCGTGCCGGTCGGCGGGGCACCGGCCGGCACGGTCAGGTGGCGGCCGACGGCGGGGCGGGTGCCGGTCGGGAAGTGGAACATGAAGGCGCTGATATCGCGCACCTGCTGCGGCGTCACGGTGAAAACCGCCGCCGACAGGAAGGTCGCCATGTCGGGGATCGTTCCATCGTGGACGAAGCCGAAGCCGGCGCGCTGGTCGGCGGGCGGATCGGCGGTGTTGGTGTGGCTGCCGAAGCGCGGGCCGGTCTTCTCGTACAGGTTGCGCAAGTGGGGGACCTTCAGGTCGCTGTGCGGCGATAAGTCAGCGTCACCGTTGAACAGCGCAGCCCTGGCCGGATCGGGATCGCCCGGCTGCAGGCCGCCGGGTTTCCCGCCCGCCGCCCCGAACGGCAGAGCGTGACAGGAGGAACACGATTGTCCGGCGTCGGTCGCGCCGGTCAGGAACAGCCGCTCCCCTTCCACCGGGTTGCCGGTGGTCCGCGTCCCGGGAACCGTCACCGGGGCGTTCGGGATGGTGTCGTCCACCCGCCGGAACGGGTTGGGCGGGAACTGCATCCCGAGGGAGAACTGCCGGAACAGATCCATCTCTGCCGCGCTCTTCCCCGCCGGCTCGCCGTTGACGGGGCCGATGTCGGCCGCCCCCATCAGGCCGACGAACGCCTTGTTGAAGGCGTTCATCGTCCCCCGGTCGCCGCGCCAGTGGAGCGGCTCCAGCATGCCGCGCAGCGTCTGCGTGGTCATCGGCCCCTTCTGCGGGTCGAACCCGGCATGGGCCGCGAACGGCGGTTGCGGGGGCACCGTGACCGGCTGGTTGTTCTGCGGGATGATGAAGCGGACGTTGTCGCCCGGTGTGCCGTAGGCGGAGAAGTCGCCCGTCGGGTCTCCCAGGTCCCACGCCAGGAAGTCCCGGTCACCGGAGATGTGGCAGGACGCGCAGGCGGCGTCGCCATGTCCCGACGAGTCGATGCCGTCGTAGAGCAGGCGCCGGCCGGCACGGACGGTCGCCGGACTCGGCTCGTGCAGCGGTACCTCCCCGATCCTGGCCAGGGCGGCGGTGTCGACCACCGCGATGCTGTTGGCGAAGCGGTTCAGGACGTAGGCGCGGCCGCTCGCCTCGTGCAGGACCACGCCGGTCGGCCCCTCCCCGACCTCCACCGCCTCGGGCAGCAGGCGCGTCTCCCCGAAGATGCAACTCCCCGACAGGCAGGCGCCGTCAAGGCGGAACAGCTTGCGCGATCCGATGGCAGTCAGCCAGGCATGCGAACCGTCGCGCTCCCAAGCCATCATCCCCGGTTGCGACAGGCTCGCCCGTCGCTCCAGCAGGTTGGTCCGCGGGTCACTGGCCCGATCGATGTGAGCGTTGAGAACGACGTGGGTGACGGCGTTCCCGGCCGCTGGGTCGACGATCGAGGCGCGGTTGTCCACCACGTGACCGCGCACCCCGAGCGGGTGCTCGAAGCGCACCTGGTTGCGCGCCTCGGTGTTCAGGACATAGACCCGCCCGTTGACCGGATGCACCGAGACCTCGAACAGGGTCGTTCCGAGGTGCGCCACGCTGGTGACCGCGAGGGTCGTGGTGTCGATCACGAACAGGTCCTGGTCCGGGAGGCGGAACGGCAGGCAGTGGGTCCAGTCCTGCCCCGATTCATCCTTCCAGCCTCCGCTGGCGCCGTCCCATTTCACGATCAGGCCGATCTGCGGCACGCCGTCCGCGCCATTGGATCCGGGGGGCGGGTCGGTGAGGGCCGGGTTGCGACGGATCCCGTTGGGCAGCGGCGGATAAGCCGGGACCGGGGCGCCACCGTTCGCCGTGTCGGTGTTGCAGGCGAGGGTGTTGAGACCGAGGTTCGCCAGCCGGGTCGGGTTGAGTCCCGGCTCGTTCACCTGGCCGTTGCCGTTCACGTCGTGGATGACGTTGGCGTCCACCACCGTCGTCTGGTTGCCCGAGTGGAGCGGCACGGCGTAAACCCTCCTGCCATCCGCGGAAACCGCCAGGGCCCGCGGCTTTCTGCTGAAGATGTCGATCCGGGCCGGCGGCTGAGTCAGGTCGGGGAGGGTGAAGACCTTCACCGCATCTTCGCCCGACACGGCAACGAATGCCCTGCCGTTCGCGAACACCACGTCGGTTGGTTCGTCGCCGACGAACAGCGTCCGCACCGTGGTCCCGGCGCCGAGGTCCACGATGCTGATGGTGTCGGACAGGTGGTTGACCACCCAGGCCTCGCCCTCGGTGCGCGCCACCACCGTGACCGGTTCGAGACCGACCGGGATCGCCCCGGCAGGTGTGAGAGCGCCGCCCGGACCGACGGCGAAGACCTCCAGGAGCGCGTCCGGCGTATTGACGGCGAGGAGCCGCGCCCCCGAGGGTGTCAGGACCAGCGGATGAACGTGGGACGACTCGAAATTGACATAGTCCGCCCCGGCGATCCCCACCGCCACCAACACCAGCACCGCGAAAGTCGGAGCCCGACCAGAGCGCACGAATTTCTCCCTGTGTCCCCGGATTGTACGGCGACCGGCGGACTCCGGCAACTTGAAGATGCCGGTCCCTGCCGGCGGGTAATGACGCTGTCACGTCCACGGCCGGCGCCCGGGGCGGAGCGTTCGCGGGCGGACGCACGGCCCGCCGCTTCCGGCCGCCTTCGGGGCGCGAAGCGCCAGGCCGATCCGCCTCGATCAGGTTGATGGGGCTGGATTTCCTGACACACGCACCCGGCCTGAACACCGCGAACCAGTCGGTGGCATCCGGCTTGCCATTCCAGTCCGGCACGAGACGGGGATGATGACCAGGCGAGACCGTTGCGTGATCTGGGGAGAGGGGCCGGAAAGCCGGAGTTTCCTGGGGGCGGGTGCTCCGATGTCCCCGGACCCTCTCGACCAGTGAATGGCGGGCCGAGACCCGTCGTTCACGCCTGCGGCGGTCGGGACCTGTCCGTGTGAGGCGGTCCCGATCGCCGCCGGCTTCATCTCTGCGCGATCCGGGACGCCTCTCCCTGAGGATTCACGGGGCGCCCAGGATCGCCCGGCGCCATCCCTGGCGCGGCGGCCGCTCCGGATCCTCCCCCGGGGCGGCCGCCATTCAGGAGCCTGTCCGGCGTTCCCATTCCGGCAGGAGGTCGCGAACCGGCACCCAACGGACGCGCGCGATCAGTTCTTCGATTTTGACGCCGAACCCCCGCAACCCGCCGTAGTGCGCGACGCGGTATCGCAACGGCATCGGCAGGCGCGGTGGATCGGGGTCGAATTCCCAAGTGTGCAGGTCGATCACCGCCGGGGCCCCCCGGCGATTGCGATCCTCGATCTCCCGGAGGATGACGCGGTTCGGCACGCGGCGCAGGGCCCAGCCGCCCGCGATCAGCAGCCGGACACCGAGGACGCGCCCGACCAGCGGCGGGAATTCGACGATCGAACCATCCGGACGTTCGATGATGTGGGGATCGCCGGGCCAGTCCGGATCGCCGATGTGGACGATCGGCGCCAGGCTGGCGTCGTACCGGAACCGCTCCTGGATGAGGACGTCGATCGCCGCATCGCAGCGGCCCGCTGCCCGGCCCCAGGGTCCCCGCCCGGGACTTCCGCCGAGGCTCCAGCGCGCGGCGCGGAACCCGGTGACGGGCACACCGGTGGCCACCTCCACCACCTCGCGCGCCCGTCGCAGGTCGGCCCGGAATTCCGCCACCGTCAGGTCGGCAACCGTCCGATGCAGGTAACCGTGTGTCGCCAGCTCGTGACCGCGCGCCGCGATCTCCGCCAGCAGACGGGGGTGGCGGGCCGCCACCCACCCGAGCGCGAAGAAGGTGGCCCTGGCCGAGCAGCGATCGAGCAGGTCGAGGAGAACGCGGGTGTTCTGTTCAACCCGGGCAGGCAGTTCGTCCCACGCCCCGGAGGGAACGACCCGCTCGTCGATGTGAAACCACTCCTCGAGATCGACCGTGAGGATGTTGGGCGTCGCCGCCGCGGGGATCACGCGCCCGGGACGGGGCGGCGGGTCTGATCGGATCCATCGTGGAAGCCGTGGACTTCCTCCAGCGGCAGCGCCGCGACGGCGGGGCGCGCCGCCCGATCGTCTGATTCATCCTCGATGCGAACTGCGACCGGGCGACCGGGGACACCATGCACCGTCCGGACGACGGCGCGCGGCCGATGGCGCGCGAGATCCCAGGTGCGGCCGGTATATTCCGCCACCACCGCGACGACCAGGAAGAGCAACCCGACGAGGAAGAAGAGGACTCCCGACAACGCCAGCGCGCCGACGGCCCCGCTCTCGAGGAGAAACGCCAACAGGCCCAGGACGACCGCCGCCCCGCAGGCGGCGAACCCGAGACCGGCGCCCAGGAGCGCGATGGGGCGCAGCGGCTGCCCCGGGAGCGACGCCAGCATGTCGAACTGCAGTGCGATGAGTTTTTTCAGGGAGTACTTGGATGTCCCGGCGTGTCGGCCGGCGTGGGCCACCTGCAGTTCGATCGGCCGGCGGGCGCAGGTGTTCGCGAGCACCGGCAGGTACGGGGCGTGGTCGCGGAACGCCACGATCTGGTCCACCACCTCGCGGCGGCAGGCCCGCAGCATGCAGCCATAATCGTGGATCGCCAGACCGGTCACGGCCCGGGCCAGCCCGTTGGCGATCCGCGAGACCAGGCGCCGGAACGTGGTGTCGTGCCGGTCCTTCCGCCAGCCGTTGACGACGTCGTAACCCTGCGCAATCGCTTCCAGCAACCGGGGGATCTCCTCCGGCGGGTTCTGCAGGTCGGCGTCGAGCGTGACCACGATTCCGCCACGCGCCTGTTCGAGCCCGGCCGCCAGGGCGGCGAACTGGCCGGCGTTGCGGTACAGCTCGATGACCCGCACCTGCCCCGCACCGCGTGCGGCGAACTCCGTGAGGATTTCCAGGCTGCGGTCGCGGCTGCCGTCGTCCACGTAGACGATCTCCCAAATCCGACCGGTCCCGCGCAGGACCGGTTCCAGCCGCGCCTGCAAGCGCGCGAGATTGTCCTGCTCGTTGTAGACCGGGATGACAACGGACAGGTCGGGGTTGGACGGCGTCACGGCGGCGGTCTCCGGGTCGTGCCGGGTGCATTATCCCCGATCCCCGCCCTCGCCAGCAGCAGAATCGCGGGGGTGGATCGGCCCCGCGGGTCGCGCACCTGCCACTCGAAGCGGCGCGCCACGACCGTCGGAGTCGCCAGCCGCGGCGCCACCGCACCGTGATCATGCTCGCGCATCAGCACGAACGCGCCGCGATCGCTTCCCGCCGGCGGCCCACTCGACCCGGCACCCTGGGACCCCGCCGGCCCACCCGGCCCGGCTCCCACCGGCCCACCCCCGGCCAGGAAAGCATCGAGTTCCGCCGCCGACCGCAAGTTCGGCAGGGTCAGGCGTGAGTAGAACAGGATCCCTCCCATCTGCCCTTGTGGAAAATCGTACAGGGCGAGACGATCCCCCTCGTCGAAGTGCCGGCGGACGGCAGCGGCCATCGACCGCGCGCTGGTCGCCCTGCCGACCACCTCGGGCACGACGTGCAGGACCATCACCAGCCAGGCGGCTCCCGTCATCGCGGCGCACAGCAAGGCGCATCGGACCGCCCGGCGATCCTGCAGGGCGCGCAGGGCGGGCGCCGCGATCACCAGGATGGCGACGATGAACGGCACCGCGATGCCGGGCCGCCATGGCAGCATCCCCTGCGCCACGACCGTGCCGGCGGCGATCAGCAGGCTAAGGGTGAACAGCAGGCCGAGGGCCAGACGACTGACGCCCCGGGCCAGCCACCAGCCGACGAGAAGCGCCGCCGCCGGGTAGATCGGCAGGAGGTAGAGCCCGCGCTTGGTGCTGGCGATCGACAGGACGAGGAGCGGAGCGAGAAACCACGCCAGCAGGTAGCGCAGCGTCTCGCGCGAATCGTCCGGATCGTCGCCACCGGCCTCCATCGGGTCTAGGAGCCTGTCCGGGTATTGCGTCGGGTCGCGTTCGGAGCGCCGTGGCGTCGGACGCGAGGCGCCGCGACGACGCGATGGGGTTCCATCGCGGAGGAGCGGCAACGACGCGG
>JANNTZ010000391.1:0-16504 GCA_031394595.1 Acidobacteriota bacterium | reverse complement strand
GGTCTGGTATTACCTGTGGCGATTCCCGGGCGGCTTCTTCCCGTGGATCCTGTTCCTGCCGTGGGCCGTGGTCCACGCGCTCTCGCAGGAGGAGCGGGAAGAAGCCGCCCGGGAATCGCCACAGGTAATACCAGACCGGGTGCTGGACGTTCCAGGCGTCGGTGTAGCGCTCGAAGTTGTTGTGCCAGAGGAACTCGCCGATCGCGATCCCGGACCCCACCCGCAGCGTGAACGGCACGAACCAGGCGGCGATCACCGCCAGGTAAATCAGGACGCCCCCGGGGAGGAACATGCGCCGGATGACCCGCCAGTCCCGCGCCAGCAAGGCCGCGGGCAGGGTGGCCAGGAGCGGCAGCACCAGACCGACCGGCCCCTTGGCAAGCGTCGCCAGCCCCATGCAGGACCAGGCGCCGATGAAGCAGAGGGTGCGCCGATCCGGATCCTGCCGTCCCAGCCAGAAGAGTGCGATCGCGGCCAGGATGAACAGATTGAGCGTCATGTCGATCGCCCCCCAGCGGCCGCGCACCGCGATCTGCACCGCGGTGGCGAACACCAGCGACCCCCAGAAGGCGGTGCGGCGATCGTAGAGCCGCGTCCCGATGACGTAGAGAAGCCCCATCGCCAGGATGCCGGCGACCGCCGAGGGGAGGCGGACGGCCCATTCGTCGACCGTACCGGAGATCGCACCCGCCAGGTTGATGGCCCAGAGATAGAGCGGTGGCTTGTCGATGTCGGGACGGTTGTTGAGGAACGGCACCAGGTAGTCGCCGCGATCCCGCATCTCCCTGGCGTTGAGGGCGTAACGCGCCTCGTCCGGCGGCCAGAAATCGTGCGACCCGAGCCCCCAGACGAACAGGATCAGCCCGACCACGCCCAGGATCGCCAGATCGCGGTTCCGGGAACCGGAGTTGACGGCGGGGGTCGCCGGTGTCGGGTCGAGAATCCGGGGCTGTTCCACGAAGCTGTCCGGGTGTCCCATGTGCCCGCACGCGGCGGAAGGTCGCGGGGGCGGGAATCTACCACAAGACGAAGGGCGACCACGGTCTCACTGCGCCGGCGATGGCGGGGGCCCGGGCGGCCACGGCGGAAGCGCAGACGGCGGCCCGCGGTGCAGCAGGAAATAGTCCTGCGCCCCGACCCTGCCGCGCAGCACCTCGATCACCCCTTCCGGGGCCCGGTTCTGGATCGGATCGAGTTCCGCCTCCTCGATCAACAGATCGCGCGCCCCTTCCTCCTGAAGAAACCGCAGGGCGGCGGGGGGATCGTCGAGAAACACCGCCGACCGGCCGGTGTAGAAAACCCAGGCGTCGTGCTTCTGCTCCGTCGTCCCGAATACCGCGCCGGGCGTGAGGCGGGCGCGGACCGCCTCCGCCATTCCCCGGATGTTCTGGTACCGGTTGACCCACGGGACCACCCCCGCGATGCCGACCAGTTGGACCAGCACCACCGACGCGATCAGCAGGCCCGCGGCCGGCCCGGTGCGTCCCCGACGGTGGGCCCGCCAGGCCAGGGCCGCCCCCAGCAGGAACAGTCCGCCGATCGCCGCCCCGATCGGAACCAGTTCCGGCGCCCTGCGGCCCGCCAGTACCGGAATCGCCGCCGCCAGCACCGCCGTGATCGACAGCCAGGCCACGAGCGGGGCCCTCATCCACCGTCCCGGTTCGACCAGAAGCCGGCCGACCAGGATCGACACCGCCGGGTAGGCCGGGATGACGTAGACGCCACGCTTGGCGCTCGAGAAGGAAAAGAACACGAGGATCGCCGCCGCCCAGGTGACGAGAAAGACCGCGGATCGTCGCCGGTCGCCTTCCCTCTCTGCGAAGGCACTGCAGATCGCCCACGGGAGGAAGACGATCCAGGGAAAGAACCCGACCGGAAAACGCCAAAGATAGAACCACGCAGGGTGCGTGGCGTTCCAGGCCTCCATGTAGCGGTCGATGTTCTGGTGCCAGAGAGCCTCCCCGAAGGCGATACCGGGGCCGACGCGGGCCACGAACGGCCCATACCACGCGGCGACCAGGCCGAGAAAGACGAGAACCCCGGCGGGCAGAAACATCCGGCGCGCCGCCCTGGCGTCGCGATCGAGGATCGCCGCGGGCAGGGTCGCCAGGAGCGGCAGCAGCAGGCCGACCGGTCCCTTGGCGAGGGTCCCGAGGGCCATGCAGATCCAGGCGAGGAGATACGACCGGGTCCGTTCCGCGGGGTGAGTCCGTCCGCGCCAGAACAGGGCGATCGCCGCCAGCACGAACAGATTCAAGGTCATGTCGATCGATCCCCAGCGCGCCCGCCCGGCGATCTGCAGGGCGGTGGCGAACACCAGGGCGCCGGCCAGCCCGGCGCGCCGGTCGTAGAGCCAGGACCCGATCTGGTGCACGATCAGCAGCGCGAGGATCCCCGCCACCGCCGACGGCAGCCGCACCGCCCACTCGTCGATCCCACCGGTCGCCAGGGCCACCAGGTTGATCGCCCAGAAAAAAAGCGGCGGCTTGTCGGTATAGAGACGATCGTGAAAAAAGAGGACCACCGGGTCGCCGCGAACCGCCATCTCCCGGGCGACCAGCGCGAAGCGCGGCTCGTCCGGTGGCCAGAGGTCGTGCGCCCCGAGCCGCCAGGCGAACAGGAGCAGTCCCGCGGCGACCAGCAGGATGCGATCGCGCCGCACCAGGGCCGCAGGCGGGAACCCTCCCGCGCCGCCTCGGCGGTCCGCGTCGGGGCCCTCGTTGACAGGGCCGGGTCGCTCCACTAGCATGCCCCCTCTTCACGGAGCCGGGACCAGTGGCGGAACGAAACCAGATCCTCGGGCAGTTGCGGCTGGCCGTCGTCTACCTGTTCATCGCGGCGCTGGTCGTGGTCTCGAAGCCGACGCCGCAGGTGTTCACCATCGGGCTGATGTTCGCCGTGGCGGGAGAGACGACGCGGCTGTGGGCGGCGGGGCACCTGGTCAAGTCGGTCCGGTTGATCACCTCGGGTCCCTACGCCCACACGCAGAACCCCCTCTACCTTGGCCGCCTGCTGATCCTGACCGGCGTGGCGATCGCCGCGCGCAGCGAGCAGTTCATCAACCTGGTGGCGCTCATCCTCGGGTACGCGGTCTTCTTTCTCTATTACCTCCCGCGCAAGATCCGCGTCGAGGGCGGCCGTCTGGCGCGGCTGCACGGCGCCGGGTTCGAGGCCTACCACAAGCACGTCCCGATCCTGTTCCCGAGTCTGCGCCGCTACCCGGAGGCGGACCGGACCCCCTGGTCCTTCCGGCTCATGGTGTCGAACCAGGAGCCGTTCGTCCTCTCCGGGCTGGTGCTGGTTTTCATCCTGCTCGGCTGGAAGGTCGCGCACTCCTGAGCCGTCCGATCTCCCAGCGCCGGAATCGACCGTACCACCCCGGAGCCAGACACGCCAGCAACAGGTAGACCAGGGCACGCGCCCGGGGTGCGATCCGCAGGCTCCGGACCAGGGCCCGACGCGCCTCGGTGCGGACGCTGGTGTCGGCGCCTCCCCGGGCGAGCAACTCCCGGCCGAGCCGAAGCCACTGGACCGCCAAGGCCGACCGGAAGACGCGGCGATGCTCATCCACGAAGCCCGGTTCTTCACGGCGCAGCTTCTCCAGGACCTCGATCCAGGCCCGGGCATTGTCGAGCCGGTCGGCGCTCAGATTCCCCGCGTGCACCCGGTACAGCAGGAGCGGTTCGTCCAGGAAGGCGATCGGACTCCGCCGGGACAGCCGCAGCCACAGTTCGCAGTCCTCGGCGGTCCGGAAAGCGGGCGCGAATCCCCCCGCCGCGAGGAACCGTTCTCGGGCGATTAGGATCCCGCTGCCGTTGATCGTCCCCTTGTCGCCGGTCAGGAAATCGAGGGTGGTCAGCCTGCCGCGGGACGATTGGCGCGGCAGCACCTGCCCGGTCGGTGTTCCCCGATCGTCCATGACCCGCGCCGCGGTCGCCACCACCTCCACGTCGGGATGGCCGTCGAGGTGGCCGAGCATGCGCTCGAGGCGGTGCTGATCCCAGGCATCGTCGGCGTCGAGGAAGGCGATCCACCGTCCCCGCGCTTCGCGGGCGCCACGGTTGCGGGCGGCCGCCGGACCGGCGTTCCCCTGACGGATCACCCGGACCCGCCCGAGGTAGGCATCCAGCACGCGCCCGATGTCGTCGGTGGACCCATCGTCCACCACGACGATCTCGAGATCCCGGATGGTCTGCGCCAGGACACTGTCGAGGGCCGCCGGCAGAAAACGGGCGTTGTTGTAGGCCGGGATCACGACGCTGACCCTCGGTGATGGCACGGGAGCCGATGATTCCATGGGAGTGGGATGCTAATCCAATCCGGACGCAGGGGGTCCAACGCCCGCGCCAATCCCGTGGCTTGTGAGGGCGGCGTCGATCCCCGGGCCCCACGCGATCGTCAGCCCGCCTGCCCCCGGCCGGACCTGCACGCGCCGGTAGCGGCGATCGCGCCACTCGCGCCCCCCACGGTGGTTGTCGACGATGAGCCGGCCCACCGTCAGGCCATTCGCGTACCCCAGCACGACGTCCGGCAGGTAATGCCGGTCGGTGTACACCCGCTGCAACGCGACCATCCCCGCCAGACTGTAGAGCGACCAGGTCCCGAACCGTTTCCAGAAACCACGCCGCGGCGTGTCGTCGGCGTCCGCCTGCAGGTGCCGGTCGATGATCGGCGCCAGCATCGAGGCGGCGATCGTGACGTCAGCCGAAATGCTGTGCCCCTCACCCTGCACGAACTGGATGTCGTCCCCCTTGGACGGCCGTTGTGTCGCCAGGATGCGCTCGCCGATCCCGGCAATCGGCAGAGCGTACAGGACGCTCTCGGCGAGGATCTGCGCGGTTTCCTTGTCGTACGCCGAATCGCGCGCCGCCCCCGCCCAGAGGTATCCCAGCGACACCGCGCCGACGCTGCCGACCTTCCCCATCGCATCGCGCACGCCGGTCAGGAAATCCTCGACCTCCTGGTTATGGTTGCGCCGGATCCCCTCGGCCACTTCATCCCGGACCAGATACAGCGCCGCCACCGAACCGAGCGTCCAGGCCACCTTCGACCAGCCCCGGCGATCGAGGTGGGCGGGGCGTGTGTAGACGTACCGGAAATCACGCCCGGCCTGCCGCCAACCGAGCGGGGCCTCGGCGGCTTCGCCGACACCCGAATCCTGTGTCCAGGCAGGCGGGACGGCGAGGACAAGAGCGATCCCCAGGCCAAGCGTCGCCCGGCCTCCCCGGCGGGCGGCGCGGCACGCCCGGTCCGGGCCCTCCTTCGGAATCATGCCGGCCACGCCACGATCAGCATCGTCCGGTGGCCGATGCGCTCGCGGTGCAGGATGGGACAATCGATTCCCAGTGACCGCCGGGCCGCCTCGTAGTGGACCTCCTCGACGATCAGGACGACGCGGGGTGCCGAGTCGAGAAAGGCACGCAGCTCTTCCGGGTTGCGGGGTTGGGCGAGCTTGCGGCCGGCGTAGAAGGCGTAGGCCGCGTGGTAATCCGGATAGATGCCGAGGGGGGCGTCGCCGGCCGCTGCGACCGCGCGGACGGCGAAGTCGCGTGCCGATTTACGCGCGTCGAGCGCCGGGAAAACTGCGAGGAACAGGGCCAGGTAGCAAGTCGCAACCCCGCCAGCGAATGCGAACAGACCGGCCCCCGGACCGGATCGACGCTGCACCCCCAGGGCTGCCAGGGCGGTCAGGCCCAGCAGGATCGCGATCAGGATCGCGGGTCGCAGCAGATCGGGGGCGTCCCGGGCCAGGCGGGGAATGACCACCGCCGCGGCGCCCACCGTGAGGACGAGACCGGCGCCGATTGACCAGGCGAGCGGCCGGCCAACCGGCGACGGGTCCCACACCATCAGCGCGGTGTCCCAGACGCGCGCCACCAGGACCGCGACCAGCGGCATCAGCGGCAGCAGATAGACGCCGCGCTTCTCCGCCGAGATCGCGAAGACCGCGAACATGACGATTGCCCAGGAGTACAGGTAGACCGTCTCCCGGTCGGTGCGCGCCGATCGCCGCGGGATCGTGTGCACGACGGCCAGCGGCAGGAGGAGCGTCCACGGGAGGCATTCGACCGGCAGAGACAGAAGGATGTGCACGAAGGGCCGCGTGTGGTGGATCCCTTCCGTGAAGCGTGTCCCGAGCCGCAGCAGCGACTCCATGAGCGGAAAAGCATGGCCGGTGGAGGCACGCCACGCCAGCATCCAGAGCGCGGACGGCAGCAGCGCCAGGGGGATTCCCCAGGCAAGACCGGCGCGCCGCAACGACACCAGGTCGCGGGTCGCGGCCAGGAACACCGCCACCGAGAGGATCGGCAGGACGATTCCCAGCGGCCCCTTCGTCAGCACCGCCAGGCCGATCGCGATGTAGAACAGCGCCAGCAGCCGTCGGTCGCCGCCGCGCCGGTCAGCCTCGAAGTACGCCAGGCAGGCCCCGATCAGGAGCACCGACCAGACCATGTCCGGGTGGGCCCAGCGGGCCTCGAGGACGTAGTTCTGCGTGGTGGCGAGAACGATCGCCGCGAGGGCTCCGGTGCGTCGCCCGAACAAGGATCGACCGAGATAGAACACCAGGACGATGCCTGCGATGCCGGCCAGGAGGGAGGGGAAGCGCAGTGCCAGCTCGGTCGGCCGTCCAGCCGGCAGCGACGCGATCGCCGCCAGCCAGTAATAGAGAGGCGGCTTCTCGATCCAGACACGGCCGTTCTCGTGGAGCACGGACCAGGACCCCGTCTCGAGGGTTTCGCGCACGATCACGCCGGTCCGCGGCTCGTCGGGGGCCCACAGATCGTGCCCCCCCAGTCCGATCGCGAACAGCACGAGGGCCAGCGGGACCACCAGGGCCAGACAGGCGCGGTCGCTGCGGAACAGACGGACGGCGGGATTCACGGAGTGAGCGCGGCAGGCCGATCCGGGATCTCGTCTCCCGCCGGATCCGGAATCGTCTCCGGACCTGCCGTGACGGGCGGCCGCTCATCCTGGAACTGCAGGGCGTGCAGCCGGGCGTACAGACCGCGGCCGGCCAGGAGCTCGGCGTGCGTCCCCTGCTCGACGATCCGTCCGCCGTCGAGGACGACGATCCGATCGGCGCGGCGAACGGTGGACAGCCGGTGGGCGATGACCAGGACCGTCCGGCCCGCCATCAGGTTTCCAAGGGCCTGCTGGACCTCCGCCTCGGACTGGGCGTCGAGCGACGACGTCGCCTCGTCCAGGACCAGGATCGGCGCGTCCTTGAGGATGGCGCGGGCGATCGAGAGCCGCTGCCGCTGACCGAGTGACAGGAGATGACCGCCTTCCCGGATGCGCGTGTCGTAGCCCTGCGGCAAGGCCTGGATGAAGCCGTCGGCATGGGCCGCCCGCGCCGCTTCGACGACTCGATCGATCGGGATGTCGGCGCGGCCGTAGGCGATGTTGTTGCGCACGGTGTCGTCGAACAGCAGGACCTCTTGTGTCACCAGGCCGATCTGGCGACGCAGGGATTCAAGGGTGACCTCGCGGATATCGTGACCGTCGATCTGCACGGCACCACCGGTCACGTCGTGGAAGCGTGGCAGGAGGTTGACCAGGGTCGACTTCCCCGCCCCGCTGTGTCCGACCAGCGCCACCACCTGGCCGGCCTGGATCGTGAGGTCGATCCCGCGCAGCACCGGGACCTTGCCGTAGGCGAAGGCGACGTCGCGGAAATCGATCCGGTCCCGGAACTGCTGCAGGGCGGGGGCGCCCGGATGCTCCACGATACGCCGCTCGATGTCCATGACTTCGAACACCCGGCGCGCCGCGGCCAGCGAGTGCTGTGCCTCGTTGTTGATCCGCGCCAGGTTCTTGAGCGAGGCGTAGATCATCCCCAGGGCGGTCAGGAAGGTGGCGAATTCGCCGGGTGTCAGACGACCGGTCGCGATCCGCCGGCCGGCATAGACGACCAGCGCCGCCAGGCCGCAGGCGCCGATGAACTCCAGCACCGGCGCCGTCAGCGACACCAGCCGCGCCGACTTCTTTTCAATGCGCAGCATCCGGCCCAGAGCGTCGTTGAACCGGCCGATCTCGAACCCCTCCATCCCGAACGCCTGGACGATGCGCACCCCCGTCAGGTTCTCCTTCATGATGTTGAGCGCGTCGCCCTGCCGCTCCATGCTGCGGCGGGCGGTCAACTTGAGGCGGGTCCCCAGCCGCACGACCGGGAAGATCAGGATCGGGGCCAGGATGAGGCAGAACGCCGCCAGCCGGGCGTTGAGGTAGAACAGCCAGCCCGCCTGCACCGAGGCGATCGCCGCCAGGCGGAAGATCTCGGCGAGATCGCCCGACACCAAGCGCTGCATCCCCCAGACATCCGACATCACCCGGGAGATCAGCTGGCCGCTCGGGAAGTCCGAAAAAAAGACCAGGGACTGGCGCTGGATGCGGGAGTTCAGATCCGCTCTCAGATCACGCACCGCGTGCAGGCCCACCCAGCGCGTCAGGTACCCGGACAGGAAGGTGAACAGTCCCTTGAGGACAAACAGGACCACAACCATGACGGCGATCAGCGTCGCGGTACCGACCGACCCTCCGTGGGCGGCCCTCGACAGCCCCTCGAGAGGCCCGTGCGCGTACTGATCGATCCAGCCGCGGAGCTCCCCGAAGATCTGGTACTTGCCGGCGGTCGCCGCCGGACCGATGGCGTGCCCGGGGAAAACCTCATCGAAGGCCGGCTGGATCAGGCCGAACAGACCCAGATAGGTGAGCGAGATACCGACCGAGCAGAGGACCGCAAAAATCAGCCGTCCCTTGTACGGCCGCACGTAGGAGAGCAGCCGCAGGAAGTCTCTCATGGCCTCACCGGCCCCCTCCCGGCCCTCAGCGGCCGTGGAGCTCGAGACCGCCGAAGAAGTACCCGATCTCGAAGGCGGCAGTGGACGGCCCGTCGGAGCCGTGGACGATGTTCTTCTCGATCGACGACGCCAGGTCCTTGCGGATGGTCCCCGGGTCGGCCTTCGCCGGGTCGGTGGCGCCCATCAGGGCGCGGGACCGGGCGATGGCGTTGTCCCCTTCCAGGACCATCGCCACGATCGGACCCGACGACATGAAGGTGACCAGCGAGCGGAAAAACGGCCGCTCGCGATGCACGTGGTAGAACCCGCCCGCCGTCCGCTCGTCGAGCCGGACCATCCTCAGCGCCACGACGCGCAGACCAGCGGTCTCGAACCGGCGGATCACCTCGCCGATGGCATTCCGTTCGACCCCGTCGGGCTTCACGAGCGACAACGTCCGTTCCATCTGTGTCACCTCCGCTTGCCCGCTGTGTCCTTCAGGGCGCGCTCGACCGCCTCGCCGATCTCCTCCGGACTCCGCACCACGCGTACCCCGCAGTCCTCGAGGATCTTCATCTTCTCGGTCGCCGTGCCTTGTCCGCCGGAGATGATCGCCCCGGCGTGTCCCATCCGCCGCCCCGGCGGCGCCGTCTGGCCGGCGATGAACGACACGATCGGCTTGGTCATCTCGCGCCGGGCGAATCGCGCCGCCTCCTCCTCGGAGCCGCCGCCGATCTCGCCGATCAGGACCACCGCCTCGGTCACCGGGTCCTGCTGGAACAACCGCAGCACGTCCACGAACGACGTCCCGCTGATCGGATCGCCGCCGATCCCGATGCAGGTGCTCTGGCCGATCCCCCGGCGGGTCAGTTGCGCCACCGCCTCGTAGGTCAGGGTGCCGCTGCGCGACACGACACCGACCGGCCCCGGCTTGTGGATGTAGCCGGGCATGATGCCGATCTTGCAGGCGCCCGGTGTGATGAGACCGGGGGAGTTCGGCCCGATCAGCCGGGTGGTGCCGCGCCGCTCGAGCGTCGCCCGCACCTTGACCATGTCGGCGATCGGGATGCCCTCGGTGATGCAGACGACGAGCGGGAGCCCGGCGTCGGCCGACTCGAGGATGGCGTCGGCCGCCGCCACCGGCGGCACGAAGATCAGCGACACGTTGGCGCCGGTCTTCTCCACCGCCTCCCGGACGGTGTGGAACACCGGCACGCCTTCGTAGTCCATTCCGCCGCGGCCCGGTGTGACTCCCGCGACGATCGCCGTCCCGTACTCGCGGCAGGCGCGGGCGTGGAAGGTCCCTTCCCTGCCGGTGATCCCCTGGACCACCACGCGGCTCTTCGCGTCGACCAGGATGCTCATCGGGCCCCCGCCAGCGCTACGACCTTGCGGGCCGCGTCGAGCATCCCGTCGGAGAGCGTCAGATTGAGCCCCGCCTCCAGCAGGATGCGGCGTCCCTCCTCGACGTTCGTCCCCTCGAGCCGCGCCACCACCGGGAATTTCACCCCGACCTGGCGGGCCGCCTCCGCGACACCCCGGGCCAGGACGTCCACCCGCAGGATGCCGCCGAAGATGTTGATCAGCACCGCCTTCACCTTGGGGTCGCTCTGGAGAATGCGGAACGCCGCCGCCACCTGCTCGGCGCTGGCGCCGCCACCGACGTCGAGAAAGTTCGCCGCTGCGCCGCCGACCAGCTTGATGACATCCATCGTCGCCATCGCCAGACCGGCGCCGTTGACCATGCAGCCGACCGTCCCGTCGAGCTTGATGTAGTTGAGGCCGTGGGCGGAGGCCTCCACTTCGAGAGGGTCTTCCTCGTCGGTGTCGCGCAGCTCGCGGATGTCGGGATGACGGAACAGGGCGTTGTCGTCGAAGTTCACCTTGGCGTCGAGGGCCACGAGGGTCCCCTGCGCCGCCACGATCAGCGGGTTGATCTCGGCGAGCAAGGCGTCGGTCTCCTCGCAGGCGCGCATCAGACCGGTGAAGATGGACACCGCCTGCTTCACCTCGTCCCCCTTCAGCCCCAGGCCGAAGGCGAGACGGCGCGCCTGGTAGGCGCGGAACCCCAGCAGCGGATCAACCGGCTCGCGCAGGATCGACTCGGGCCGGTCGCGCGCGATCTCCTCGATGTTGACGCCCCCTTCGGCGGAAACCATGACCACCGGTGCCCCGCGGCCGCGGTCGAGCGTCACCCCGACGTAGATCTCGCGTGCGATCGGAAGCGTCTCCTCGACCAGCACCCGGCGGACCTTCCGCCCCGCGGGCCCGGTCTGCGGCGTTACCAGCGTCATGCCGATCATCTGCCGGGCGATCTGCTCCGCCTCTTCGACGTTGGCGGCGATCTTCACGCCGCCCCCCTTGCCGCGTCCGCCGGCGTGGATCTGCGCCTTGAGGACGGCACGTCCCCCGAGACGCGCTGCGATCGCCGCCGCATCCCTGGGGTTGAAAGCGACCTCGCCCTTCGGCACCGGTACGCCAAAGCGCGCCAGGATCTGCTTGGCCTGGTATTCGTGGATTTTCACGCGGCGTATTCTACCCGAAAGGGCTTTTTTGACACCGGTTCCGGCCCTCTGCTAGCATCACAGCGCTGTCGCGGAGCGATGCACGGAGGATGTCCCCACCCGAAGTCAGGACCCGGTCCCCCAGGAACCTCGCGCGGCGCGGGGGGAGCCCCATTGCGGCACCGACCGGGCAGTCGATCCTCGCAGCTTTTCTTGCCCTGTTGGCGATCTCGGTCTGTCCGCCCGCGGCCCGCGGCGCGCAGCAAGGGCCGGCCCCCGGCCCGACCCCGCCCCCCAGCCCGACCGCGGCGCCCGAGACCGGCGCCCCCTTGCCCCTGGCGGGCCGCCTCGCGGCGCTTCTGCGGCAGCCGGCATTCAACCCCGAGGAAACCGGCGTCGTGGTGGCGCTCCTTCCCGACGGCGAAACGATTTTCGCCCGGCACGCCGAGAAACCGCTCCGGCCGGCGTCGACCCTGAAGATTCTCACCAGCGCCGCGGCCCTCGCCCTGCTGAAACCGGAATTCACCTACGTCACGCGGATCATGGCCGATACCGATCCGGACGGCACCGGCACGGTCCAGGGAAACCTTTATCTCAAGGGGTCAGGAGCGCCGGATCTGGTCGGCGAGTCCTGGTGGCTGATGGCGCGTCGGCTTGCCAGCCAGGGGCTCCGGCGCGTGACCGGGGACCTGGTGGCGGACGAGTCGTACTTCGACCCGGTCCGCCGGCCGCCCGGCTGGCCGGCGCCGGGCGCCGACTCCTGGTACAACGCACCGGTCGGCGCGCTGTCGTGCAATTTCAACGTCGTGACCGTCCTCGTCGATCCGTCACCGGTGAGCGGTTCCCGCCCGGACATCACCCTCGAGCCGGCCGCCTCCTACTTCCAGGTGCTGAACCGCGCCACCACGACCAACGGCCCCTCGACCCTGAAGGTGGACCGCTTCTACGAGAACGGTCAGAACGCCCTGACCATCACCGGCAGCATCCGGCGCGGCGGCGGGCCGCTGACCTTCCACCGCGCCGTCGAGGAGCCGGCCTTCTACGCCGCGCATGCCTTCCGCGAGATTGCCAAGCGCGAAGGGATCGTGGTCGAAGGCGGCATCGTCACCGGGACCACGCCGGAATCGGCACGCGAGCTGCACCGCCACGAGTCGCGGCCGCTGAGCTCCCTGATCCGCGACATGAACAAGAACAGCAACAATTTCATGGCGGAAGCGTTCCTGAAGACGATCGGCGCCCAGTTCATCGGCACGCCCGGGACGACCGCGGCCGGTCTCGACGTGCTCCGGACCTACCTGACCGGGATGGGGATCGATCTCTCGACCACACGGCTGGCCGACGGGTCGGGGTTGTCGGACGAGTCGCTCCTGCCGGCCCGTGTCCTGGCGGAGCTTCTGGTCCGATCCTGGGGCGACTTCGAGCTCGGTCCGGAACTGACCGTGTCGCTGCCGATCGGCGGCGCCGATGGCACCCTCGACGAGCGCTTCGTGAACGAGGACAGCCGCCGCCATCTGCGCGCCAAGACCGGCCGGATTGCCTCGGCCCTCACCCTTGCCGGTTACGCCACCAACCGCGACGGACGCCCGTTCGCCTTCGTGATCTTCGCCAACCACCCACGTGGCACCATTGAGACGGTCCACCGGGCGATGGATCGATTCCTCGACGAGTTGCTGCGGTCGACCGACGCCGATCTCGCTACGGCACCGCAGTCGTAGTCGGGGACGGGCGGATCTCTACAGCTTCAGCTTCTGCGCCAGCTCCCGCACCGCGGCCGCCGACTTGTCGAGGGCGGCCTTCTCCTCGGAACCGAGACGGATTTCCATCACCTTCTCGAGCCCGCGCTCGCCCAGCCGGCAGGGAACTCCCAGGAACAGGTCGCGGTAGCCGTACTCGCCCTGGAGCCAGACGCAGCACGGGACGATCAGGTGCCGGTCGAGGAGGATCGCCTCGACCATCTGGACGATGCTGCTGGCCGGGGCGTAGTAGGCGCTGCCGGATTTCAGGAGGTTGACCACTTCGATGCCGCCGTCGCGGGTGCGCTGGACGATGGCGTCGATGGTCTCTTTCGGCAGGAGCTCGGTGATCGGCACCCCGGCGACCGTCGTGTAGCGCGGCAGCGGCACCATGGTATCGCCGTGCCCGCCGAGGACGAAGGCGTGGATGTTCTCGACCGAGACGCCGCCGAGCGCCTCCGAGACGAAGTAGCGCATCCGCGCCGAGTCGAGCACGCCGGCCATGCCGAGGACGCGCTCGCGCGGAAAGCGGCTGACCTTGAAGGCGGTCCAGGTCATCGCGTCGAGCGGGTTGCTGACCACGATGAGCACCGCCTTCGGGGAGGCCTTGGCGACCTGCTCGGTGACGCTGGCGACGATCTCGTGGTTCTTCGTCAGGAGATCGTCGCGGCTCATCCCGGGCTTGCGCGGCAGACCGGAGGTGATGACGACGATGTCGGAGTCGCGCGTTTCGTCGTAGCCGTTGCTCCCGGTGAGGCGCAGATCGTAACCGTCCACCGGGCCGGCCTCGTTGAGATCGAGCGCCTTCCCTTGCGGCAGCCCCTCGATGATGTCCACCAGGACGACGTCCGCCAGGCGCCGCTGCGCGATCCGCTCGGCCGCCGAGGCGCCGACGTTGCCGGCGCCGATGATCGAAACTTTCTTGCGCATGGTCGTGTCTCCGTCTGCGGGCCGGTTCCCCGGCCCGGCTGCAACCGCGGGTCGTGCTAGGCGACCTCGCCGATCTGGGCGACGATCGCGTCAGCGAACTCCGAACATTTGACGGTCACGGCGCCCTCCATTTGACGCGCCAGGTCGTAGGTGACCCGGCGGGCGCGGATCGCCCGGCCAATCCCCTCGATGACCAGGTCCGCCGCCTCCTGCCAGCCCATGTACTCGAGCATCATCGCCCCGGACAGGAGAAGCGAACCGGGGTTCGCTTTATCCTGCCCGGCGTGCACCGGCGCGGTGCCGTGGGTCGCCTCGAACACCGCCATCGTGTCGCCGATGTTGGCGCCCGGCGCCATTCCCAGACCGCCGACCTGGGCGGCGACGGCGTCCGACAGGTAGTCGCCGTTCAGGTTGGGGGTGGCGAGCACCGAGTATTCGGAGGGCCGGGTCAGCACCTGCTGGAACATCGAGTCGGCAATCCGATCCTTGACGATGACCTTGCTCCTCGGCGGACCGCCCGGCATCTTGAGGGCCTCTTCCTCGGTGAGGGTGTACTCCGGGAACTCCTCCTTGGCCACCTGGTAGCCCCATTCCTTGAAGGCCCCCTCGGTGTATTTCATGATGTTCCCCTTGTGCACCAGCGTCACGCTCGGCTTCTTGCGCTCGATGGCGTAGCGGATCGCCTTGCGGACCAGTTGCTTGCTGGCGCGCACGCTCATGGTCTTCACGCCGATCGCCGCGTCGGCCGGCACCGCGCAGCCCATCTCGCGGTTGAGAAACTCGATCACCTTGCGGCACTTCTCGGTCCCCTCGCGCCACTCGATGCCGGCGTACACGTCCTCGGTGTTTTCGCGGAAGATCGTCAAGTCGACGTCCTCCGGTTTGCGCACCGGCGACGGCACGCCCGTGAAGTAGCGCACCGGGCGGATGCAGGCGTAGAGATTGAGCTCCTGGCGCAGCGTGACATTGAGGCTGCGAAACCCGCCGCCGATCGGCGTCGTGAGCGGCCCCTTGATGGCAATGGTGAAGGAGCGGACGGCCTCGAGCGTGTCTTGCGGCAGCCACTCGCCGTACTTGTCGCGCGCCTTGCCGCCGGCGAAGATCTCGAACCACTGGATGCGGCGCTTCCCCGCGTAGGCCTTCTGCACCGCGGCATCCAACACCCGCCGGGCCGCCGGCCAGACATCCACGCCGATCCCGTCCCCTTCGATGAACGGGATGATCGGGTCGGACGGGACCTTGATCTGCCCGTCCTCGACGGCGATCGACCGGCCCTCCTGCGGCAGGTTGAGTTTCTCGAACTTCATGAACGAAGCCTCCCTCCGCACACACGGCCCACCGCAGGCCTCACTGGGAATCCTCGGCTGGGGTGCGGACAACTTTCTAGATATCACACGCTCCGGGGGGAGTGTCAAACCTCCCTGGTGCGCCGGCGCCCGAACCGATGTGTGCCGGCGCCTCCGCGGTGCGGATGCGGCACCCTGCTCGATGTCTTCATGGCCGGGTCCGGCTGGGACGGGCATAATCACCTCACGAGGTTGACCGAGGAGGTCCCATGACCATTCCCTGTTATCGAACTGGTGCATTCCGGTCCTGCGCGATCGTGTTCGCGAGCCTGACAAGTTTGTTGTCGGCGTTGGTGACCGGGGGCGTTTTGCGGGCGACGGAGATTACACCCGCATCGAAGGTTGTCGAAGCCGTCGTCTACCGTTCTCAGGCGCTGGTGACTCGAGAGGCCCGGATCGCCCTGACGCCCGGCCCTCACCAGGTCGTCCTCACGGAAATCCCTTCAGTCGCCGACGTTGATTCGTTCCGGGTCACCGGAAGCGGCATTGCGGGTACCGAGATCGGCGGCATTGAGGTGCGGCAGGACTTCCGGCGGCCGGAATTGACCCCCGAATTCCGTCGGCTCCAGCAGGATCTCGAGACTCTGAACCGGGAGCTGGCGCTCATTGACGATCGTCGCAAGTCGATCACCGCCCTGCGCGAGTTTCTCGCCGGTCTCAAGGCGACCGCCGGCGAAGAATCGTCGAAGGACCTGCTCACTCGTGGCTTCGCCGTCGACTCCTGGCAGCGGGCCTTCGAGTTCCTGTCGTCGCGGTTCAACCTCCTGGCGGAGGAGGACCGCGATCTCGAGCCCCGGCGGCGCGAGGTCGTCGAGAAGACGGAGGTCGCACGCCGTCAGTTGGAACAGCTCGGTTCGCAGGGCGGTCTCCAGCGCTGGCGCGCCACGGTCCAGATCAACTCGACGCGTGCCGGGGAACTCGATCTGCGTCTGAGCTACCTGGCCCGCGGTGCTTCCTGGACACCACTGTACGACGCGCGGCTCGATCCGGCCACCGGGAAGGTGCGAATCGTCTGGCAGGCCCAGGTCACCCAGAGCACCGGCGAGGACTGGAAGGACGTCGCCTTGACCTTGTCGACGACGCGGCCCACGGGTAGCGTGGACGTGCCGCACTTGGCCTCGGTTCGTCTCGTTCCGGGAGACACCGTCCTGATCGACGGAGTCGCCACGGGTGCGACGATGAACATGAGCGATGCGCAGGCGATCATGGCG
>JANNTZ010000381.1:0-8295 GCA_031394595.1 Acidobacteriota bacterium | reverse complement strand
TAGGCCCCGAGATCCAGCTCGCCGTTGACGTTCGTATCCTCGCCCGCGTCGAGCTCGTTGTTCCCGTTGCGATCCTCGTTGATCGCATCGAAGCGGTTATCGCCGTCGCGGTCCTCTCCCTGATCGAAGACAAGGTTGTGGTTGTCGTCCTCGTTGATCCGGTCCAGCCAGCCGTCGCAGTCCACGTCCTCCCGGGTCGCCCCTTCGCAGCCGCCGGTGTACGGACCCCGGCCGCTGGCTGTGACGCGCCCGTCGCCGTCCACATCCTCGCCCACGTCCAGACGGTTGTTGTCGTTGCGGTCTTCGAAGACGTCCCAGCGCGGGAACGGGTTGCCCTCGATATCGACGTCGCGGTCGAGATCCTCGCCGGGATCGCGCTCGCGGGCGTCGTAGAACCCGTCCTCCTTCTGCTCGACGAACAGGATGCCGTTGCCGTTGGTGTCGGGATTCAGGGTCGGGCGGATGTTAGGGTTGGAGGTGAATTGCTGAATCGTCGTCTCGAGAAAGACGTTCGGGGAGAAGACCGCCGTCTCTTTGAGCACCAGGTTCAGGCCGCCCTGCTGAAGGGTCGCCCCGGACTCCAGCGCCGTCAAGGAATCGATCCCCTGATTGGTGAATTCCTGGGGGTCGAGCGTGGCGGTGAACTGAAGCTTGTGGTTGGTCGACATGTCCCAGGTCGCCTTGCCAAAGACTCGGAACTGCTCCTCGCCGCGCACGAAAGCCTGCGACACGGCGTTGACCGGCTCCTGGATCTGGCGCCACTCGGCGGTGAAGTAGTACCAGGCCTTGTCCTTCCTGATGGGCCCGCTGAACGAGATGAACGGCTCGAAGTCGTTGAACGACAGGTCGCGCAGACCCAGCTCACCGAGACCGCCGTGCAGCCTGGGATCGTCGATGCCGGCCCCGTCGCCGTCGAAGATGTTGCTCCGCCAGAGGAAACTGAACTGGCCCTCGAAGTCGTTGCCGCCCGACTTGGTGACGATGTTGACGAAGCCGCCCTGGGCACGTCCGAACTCGGCTGAGGCGCCGGACGTCTTCACCTCGATCTCCTGGATCGAGTCGAGGTTCAGCTCCTGGCCGCGCTGCCCAGTAAACGGGTCGGTGGTCGAAACGCCGTCCACCAAGGTGACCACGTCGGTGTCCCGGGCCCCATGGATGTTCGGGTTGCCATCGCCGTCCACGTCCGAAACCCCGGGCGCCAGGGTCAGGATGTCCTGGTAATTGCGGCCCAGGATCGGCAGGGCGTCGATGAACTCGGAAGTGAACGTCGTCTGGGTCGCGGTCTCGGATGCGTCAATGAGCTCGGTTTTCCCGGTGACCGTGATCTGCGTCCTGAGTTCGGTGTCGGGGCGCAGCGTGATCGGCACGGTGGAGAGACGACCCGCCGTGACCTCGACATCGGAGAGCGTGATCGTGGACATTCCGGGGAACGCCACCTTCACCGTGTACCCCTTGCCCGGGGGCAGCGGCACGACCCGGAATTCGCCCTTGCTGTCGGTGACGGTTCCCTGGGTGATCCCGAGAGTCGGGTTGGACACGGTCACGGTCGCAGCGGGCAGGGGCGCGCCGTCCTTGTCCACGATCGTGCCTTTGAGACCCGCGTTGGTCTGCGCGCTGGCGGGCAGGGCCAGAGCGAATGCCAACAGCAAGGAGCCGGCAAGGAGGAGGGTGTTCCTGATCGTCATCGGGAAATACCTCCGGGCTGAACGCGGAAGCGCAGCCTTTGCACCGGCCTGCAAACCATTAGGTTGTTTCGAACGGTCGACCGAGCGTAAAAGAACAACTCCCATCCTGTCAAGATGTTGTCTCCGCGGACTCTCCCCGCGCGCGAGTAATTCTACCGTCAAGCCCTGACCTGTCAAGCAGATCCTCGGGGGGTAGGTGCGGGGCCTGTGCAGCAGACCAGGGAATGCCCCCCCTGCCGTCAGGGGTACTGGATCTTCAACCTCTTGATCTTCTCGTTCAGGGTGGTCGCCTTCAACCCCAAGGCGGCCGCCGCCCTTCTCTGGACCCCCTGGGCATTCTTGAGGGTCTCCGTGATGATCTCACGCTCAAACCGCTCCATCGTTTCGTAGAACGGCAGGCCGGACTCGACTCGGACCGGTCCCGGCCCCACCACCACGCTTCCGGTTCTCAGCGCCGGAGGGAGCAGGTCGACCCCGATTTCGGAGGTGGTGGCAAGGACCACGGCCCGCTCGATAACGTTTTCGAGCTCGCGGACGTTCCCCGGCCAGGAGTGGTCCATCAAGGTCGCCAGCACCTCAGGGGTCACCCCGCCCATCTCTTTCCCGTTCTCGGCGGCGTACTTGCCGATGAAATGGTCCACCAGGAGCGGGATGTCCTCCCGGCGGTCCCGCAGCGGCGGCAGCCGGATGTTGATGACGTCGAGGCGGTAGTAAAGGTCATCCCGGAACTCCCCGCGCCGCACCAGTTCCTGGAGGTCGATGTTGGTCGCCGCGATGATCCGGACGTCGACGTGGACGCTCTGCGTCGATCCCAGGGGCAGAAACTCCTTCTCCTGGATGACGCGCAGCAGCTTCGCCTGGACGTCGGCCTTCACGGTGCTGATCTCGTCGAAGAAAATTGACCCGAACCCCGCCACCTCGAACAGCCCCTTTTTGGACTGGATCGCCCCGGTGAAGGCCCCGCGGACGTGCCCGAAGAGGTTGCTCTCCAGCAGGTCGGCCGGCATGCTGCCGGAGTTGACGACCACGAAGGCCTCGACGGGCCGGCCTGACTTGAGGTGGATCGCCTTGGCAACCAGTTCCTTCCCCGTCCCGCTCTCCCCCTCGAGCAGCACGGTCGATCGGCTCGGGGCGACCTGATCGATCTGCCGGTAGAGGTCCTGCATCACTTTGCTTTTGCCGACCAGATCGCCGACCCGCGTCTGCGCCTGGAGAGCCCGGCGCAGTGTCCGGTTCTCGCTCACCAGACGGTGCTGGCGCATGCCGTTGCGGACCGTCTTGAGGACTTCCTCGTTCTTGAACGGCTTGGCGACGTAATCGTAGGCCCCCATCCGCATCGCCTGGACGGCCGACTCGATCGACCCGTAGGCGGTGATCATGATGACGACGCCCTCGGCGTCGCGGACCTTGATCTCGCGCAGCATGTCGAACCCGCCGATTCCCGGAAGCATCAGGTCGAGGAGCACGACATCGAACTCCTCTCCCTGATCGAGGACCCGGAGGCCGCCCTCTCCGTCCGGGACGACCGTCAGGGCGAACCCCTCCGGTGTCAGGAGATCGCTCAGCACTTCGCGGATGATCGGCTCATCGTCGATCACCAGGATGCGGCCGCCCTCCTCCGGGCCGTTGGCCGCGGAGCGCGCCGGGCGCGGTTTGGTGCCTCTCACGCAGGTACCCTCCTGTCCTCGATGACCGGCAGGCTGACGGTGAAGCGCGACCCCTCTCCGGGGCTGCTCTCGGCGAGGAGCGTGCCGTCATGCTCCTTGACGATGCCGTAGGACACGGACAGACCTAGGCCGGTCCCCTTGCCCCGCGGCTTGGTGGTGAAGAACGGGTCGTAGATCTTATCGAGATGCTCGGGGGCGATGCCCGTCCCAGTATCGCGGACCTCGATCCGTACCCGTCCTCCGGCGGCGGCCACCAAGACGGTCAGCCGGCCCCCATCCGGCATGGCATCCACCGCGTTGAGCAGCAGGTTCATCATCACCTGCTGGAGTCGCCCCCGGTTCCCGGTCACGCGCGGCAGGTCCGGATCGACCACCCGTTCGAGTTCGATGCTCCGCCCGCGCAGGTGCGGCTCGAACAACTCGAGCGTCTCCCGCACCATCTCGGCGACGTCGAGGTCCTCGTGATCCTCCTCGCGCTGCCGGGAGAAGTTCAGGAGGCTCGAGGCGATGCCGGCCGCCCGGAAGGCCTGCTGCTCGATCTTCTTGAGCACGGGATAGTCCGGATCGGTTTCGGGGCGCGCCTCGAGCAGCATCTGGGCATAGGACGAGATGCCGGTGAGCGGTGTGTTGACCTCGTGGGCGATCCCGGATGCCAACAGCCCGATGGAGGTCAGGTGCTCGCGACGCTGGAGTTCCCGCTCGCGCAGCACCTGGTCGGTCACGTCGTCCACCGTCACCACGTGGCCACGTGGCCGCCCGGCCGGGTCGGCGAGCGTCGCCCGGGTCAGGTTGACGACCCTCTGCCTGCCATCGCACGTGCGCAGGGCGCACCGGTAGACCTTGTGATCGCCCTCGCGTCCGGGCACATCGCCGTCGGCCCCGAAGACGTCCATCGGCAGGATCTCACCGATCCGCCGGCCGAGAATGACGTCGCGCGCCGCGCCGTAGAGCGCCTCGAACCACTGGTTCACGCCAACCACGCTCCCGTTCGGGTCCGCCACCAGGATGCCGACACGGCTCGACTCGAGGATGCTCTCGTTGAACTCCTTGAGCGCCTCGACCTCGGCGACCTTTTCCTGGACGGCGCTGTAGAGTCGCGCCCCTTCGAAGGCCATCGCCGCGTGCCGGCAGAGCGAGACCAGCAGGTCGAGGTCCTCGCTGGTGAGCGGCTCGCCGTCGTTCGGCGCCCCGATCCCGAGGACCGCCACCACTTCACCCTCGACCATCATCGGCAGCAGGTACTCGAGCCGCAGGGTGTCGATGAGGTGCACGCCCACCGGGCTCCCGGCGATCTCGGCGTGATCGCGGAGCGACAGGTAGTCCACGCGCCGCAACCGGTCGACAATCGGATCGTCGAGCCGCAGGGATCGCTGCGACGGGTCATCCTCCAGGTGCCGGCCCTCGCGATCGCGCACCAGGACGTGCGCCCGTTCGAGCCCGAAGGTCCGGATCACCCGGCCGAGAAACTTCGGCCTCAGCGTCCCCAGACTAAGCTCGCGGTTGAGCGCTTCGCTGAACTCCCGCAGCGTGCGGCGGTAGTCGTAGCGCTCGCGGTAGAAAATCTGGTCCACGATCGTCTTCAGGCGGCGGTGCAGGCGCGGGTAGGCGAGCACCATCAGGAAGGTGGCGAGGATCAGGGCGAGGTTGACGCCGCGCGGCTTCACCGTCCCGGCGGCCCGGTCCATGATCACGTAGCAGGCGGCGTAGGTCGCGCCCGCGGTCAGGACAACGGCGATGCTGATGAGGCCGCGCTTCAGGAAGATGTCGAGATCGAGCAGTCGGTAGCGCACGATGGCGGCCGCGAATGCCAGGGGGATGACCGCCATCGGCAGGAGCGACAACTCGCTCCACCCGCCGATCCGGATGCGCAGGGTGATCGGGACGAAATAGAACAGGGCCGCCGGCAGGAACCCGACGAGGCTCCCCCAAGCCATCCATTTCAGCTGCCAGCGGGTCTGCAGGCGCTCCGCCGACAGGTACGACCGCACCGCCGTGACGATACCCCCGACGACGTAAACGGCAATGTACAGCTCTTCGAGGCGGTCCTTGAGCCGGATCGCCACGATCGGATCCGCAAAGCGGAACACTCCCTTGAAGGGGATCAGGTAGAGATTCCAGGCGAACAACAGGAGGGGTGGAAGAAACAGGATTGCCCGGGCCCAGGTCCACGTGCGACGGCGTTCCTCCTCCGGGAGGATCCAGTTGATGTAGAGGAACAGGGCCGGCGCCAGCAGGAAGCCCGCCAGGTCGCCCCAGTAGGCCGACCAGTCGATCAGCCCGCCCTGCCCGGTCCGCTTCATCACCAGCAGCAGGAACATCGCCTGGCACAGGAGCGCGAACGGCAGCGCCGCGCGCGCCCGCGCCGCCCGCAGCCAGACCACCAGGCCGACGATCAGGAAGGTCAGGGCGACGATCGCCAGGTAGTAGTAAACCGGCTCGCCCCCGCCCGCCCAGACGGGGCGGACGAACAGTTCCGCCTCCTCGCCGTTGCGATCGACGACGAGGGCCAGTCCCGAACCGCGCGGGACCAGGTAGGGTGCGTCCTCGGCTTCCAGCGCCGACACCATCGGCCGCCCGTCCACCGACAGGAGCCTATCCCCGGGACGCAGTCCGGCCTTCCACGCCGAGGTCCGCGGAATGACCGTGTCGGCGATCACCCCGCGCGACGTGTCAACCCACTCGACGCCGGTCTCCGGCAGGACCTGGGTTACCTGGGAGTGGAAATAGAGCGCACCCCAGGAGAAGAGGAAGGCCGACAGGGCGAACCCGAGTATGCGGCGCATCGTCCGGATCCCGCCTCAGAACACGACCGACACGCCGCCGCTCAGCCGCGACACGGTGCCGGCGGTGAGACCGCCCGGCACCGCGTCGGAGGTCCCGTACAACAGACCCCGGTAGGCCATGAGCAGGCGCCAGCGGGCAACCCGGCTGATCCACGGGAGGTCCTGCTGGACGACCAATTCGACCCGGCGGTAGTCGTGGGCTTCCGGATCGCCGCCGGGTTCGCCGGCGCTGGACCCGACGACATGTTGGAAATCGATCACGACTGTCGTCTCGGTGGGGGCATAGACACCACGCACGCGCGTGAGCCAGTACCGGGCGTCACCCTCGCCCAGCGTCTGCAGTGGGATTTCGTCCACGACCGGGCTGAGCCGGCCCTCCACCCGACCGATGCTGCCGCTCAGACTCCCGTGGAAGGGGCCGAAGGCACGGTCCACCTCCACACCGATCTCCGTGCGCTCGGCCCCGGCGTCCAACAGCACCACGACAGGCATCGAGGCCATGAGCGGATCGAGCCCCCCCGCCCCGGCGAACAGATCCTCGCGGAACGGGACCACCGCCAGGGTGGCCGCGAACCCGGTCCCGGAGGCGGGGTGCTGCTCGATGCCGACCAGCCCGCCGATCCGCGTCCCGGCCGGGCGACCGGGTTCTCCGAACGCGACGCCGGCGACGGGCCGATCCGTCAGCGGATCGTCCAGCCGGACGATGAGCAGCGAACGCAGGCGGATCCCTCCGGCGACGTCCGGCTCGCGCACGAACCCGACCGACGGCAGCAGCCAGCCGGCACCGGTGTCGAGATCGTTCCAGTAACCCAGCCCATAGTTCAACACGTACCGATCGGCGAGCCGCCAGTCATCGCCCCCGAACAGTCCGACCTCCGATCGTTCGACACGCGAACCCGCCGGCGATCCGAGATCGACGGGGAGGAACGCCACATCCCTGTCTCCGGCGTCGCCCTGCCGCAGGCTGGCGCGCACTCCCAGATCGATCGTGTGGCTCCCGTGATCGCGGGTGAACCCGGCGCGCGCCCGCCAGGTGTCGAGATCGGGCAGGGCCGCGGGCGCCGGGTCCGCCGTCCCAGGCGGCGCCGCGGACGCGTGCCATCCGATCCCCGTTCCCGCGTAGCTCCCATCCAGGTAGATGGCGCCGACATCGTCCAGACGCCGCTCCCATCGCGAACGGATCGACACGGCCCGCCGGACCTGCCCCGCGTAGACCGTTCCGGCCGCATCGAAAAGGCTCTCCGCCACCGCCTGGCCATAGCGGATCTCGCCGTGGATCAGATCCGCCTCCCCGAGGCGGTAGTCCATCGCCATGGCCACGCTCTCGCTCCGCAACTCGCGGTGGGACGGCTCGCCGCCGGGCAGGCCGGTGGCCGACCGATCGACCCCACCGGCGACGCTCCAGCGACCGCCCCCGCCGATCTCACCACCGAACGCCAGGCTGGCCGCCTGGCCGGCGGTCTCGCCGGTCGCCGGCCGTTCACCGAACGGGTCCAGGCCGCTCATCGACCATGCCATTTCGCCATCCATGGACCGAAGCAGGCTCGCGATCGGGCCGTCCGGCTGCGACGCCAGGCCCTCCTGTCGTTCGGCAACCACCGGTCGCAGATCGCGCAGCGGGTCGGGGCGACGACTCCGCAGGATCCAGTCGAGGTCGGGATCGTCGCCCTTGCGCGACTCGCGCCCGCGAACTGCCGGCCCGGTGGCTCTCAGGCGGAGTTCGAGAAATTCGCCGGCGAAGACCCCGATCTCGCTCAACAGCAGCTCGTACCCTGGCTTCATCGCTGCGATCTGGTAGCGCCCTTGAGGAGCCAGACCCCCGAAGCCTCCGTTGGCATCGCTGGTCACGATAATGACGTCGGGACAGACCGCGGGCGTGCCCGCCGTCGACGTCTCCACCCCTGTTTGACGAGTGGAGATTGCCCATCGGCCTGCCGATCCTGCGTGCCCTGGGGCCGTCCCGGAGCAATCACTGTCCGCTGGGGTGAGATAGAGAACTACGCCCTCGACCAGCATCGCCTTCGTGTCGGAAACCTGCCCGATGAAGGGGATCCCGGTCTCGGGGAATGCCGCGACGCAGGGAGAAATTCCAAACAGCAGGATGAGGAATGCGCCCAACCACCTCGGCTGACCAGGAGCCTGTCCGGGTATTGCGTTGGG
>JANNTZ010000337.1:0-4878 GCA_031394595.1 Acidobacteriota bacterium | reverse complement strand
CCGGCGGCCGGCTGCAGGGTGAAGCGGTCCATGCCGCACAGCGCGGCGAGGGCGCGTTCCAGATCGTGCATCAGCCCCAGACATCCCTGCGCCGCCTCCGCTGGGAGGTGGGGGTGGGCGTCCGCCAGCCCCTCGAGCCGCGCCGTCTTCTCGTTGATCTTGGGGTTGTATTTCATGGTGCACGACCCGAGCGGGTAGAGACCCAGGTCGATGGCATAGTTCAGGCGCGACAGCCGCGTATAGTGCCGGACGACGTCCACCTCGCTCAGCTCGGGGAACCCCTCGATGCCCTCCCTGAGAAAACGCGCCGGCGGCGCGACCGGGGGGACGTCCAGCGCCGGCAGGGCGAAGCCCCGCCGGCCCGGCCGGGAGATCTCGAACAAGAGTTTCTCGGCCGGCCTCAGGTTGCGCGCATCCATCTCAGAGTCTCCCCAGTTCCTTCGCCAGCCGATCGATGGCGGCGCGCGTGTTGAGTTCGGTGACCGCCACCAGGAGCTGGTGGGCCCGCGCGGTGTCGTAGCGTCCGAGCGGCAGCCCCGCCAGGATCCCTTTCTCCCGGAGACGCCGCACCACGTCCTCGGCGGGGGCGGGGAGGTCGACGACGAATTCGTTGAACACCGGCGCCTCGTACGGCAGCCGGCAGCCGCGCACCGCCCCGATCGCCGCCCGCGCGTAGGCCGTCTTGGCGAAACACTGCGCGGCCATCTCCCGCATCCCGCTCTTCCCGACCACCGCCATGAAGATGGCCGCGGTCAGGGCCGCCAACCCTTCGTTGGTGCAGATGTTGCTCGTCGCCTTTTCACGCCGGATGTGCTGCTCGCGGGTCGACAGTGTCAGGACGTAGCCACGCCGGCCGTCCACATCATGCGCCTCACCCACGATTCGCCCCGGCATGCTGCGCACGAAGGCCGATCGGGCCGCCAGGAAGCCGAGATACGGCCCGCCGAACGACAGCGGTACCCCGAACGACTGCCCTTCCCCCGCCACCACGTCGGCCCCCTGGTCGCCCGGCGATTTCAGCAGGCCCAGGGACACCGGTTCGGCGATCGTCACCACGAGCGCCGCACCGGCGTCGTGCGCCACCGCGGCGAGGCTCTCCACGTCCTCGAGACAACCGAAGAAATCCGGGTGCTGGATGACCAGGGCACTGGCGGGCTTCGTGGCCAGGACACGGCGTGCCGCTTCCGGGTCGGCGGTGCCGTCGGCGCGATGCCCGAAGGTGTCGATCTCCGTGCCGAGCGCGCCGAGGTAGGTGCGCGTCACCTGCCGGTACTCCGGGTGGACCCGGTCGGAGATGACCACCCGGCCGCGGGGCCGGAGACGCTCGACCATCAGGATCGCCTCGGCGAGACTCGAGGCCCCGTCATACATGCTGGCGTTGGAGATCTCCAGACCGGTGATCTGGCAGATCAGGGTCTGGAACTCGAACATCGCCTGCAGCGTCCCCTGGCTGATCTCGGGCTGGTAGGGGGTGTAGGAGGAGTAGAACTCCGTCCGGCTGATCAGGTGGTCCACCAGGGCGGGGACGGCGTGCCGGTAGGCTCCACCGCCGAGAAACTGGCAGGCGACATCCGGCACACGATTGGCGTCCGCCCGGGCCCGGAGCTCCGCCAGGACCTCGATCTCCGACAGCGGACCAGGGATGCCGAGGGCGTCCCTGATCTTCAGGTGGGCCGGTATGCTGGAGAACAGTTCGTCGATCGTCGACCGCCCGATCGACTCCAGCATCTCCCGGCGATCCTGGTCGGATACCGGGACGTACCGGTGCGCGTCGTCCATATCAGTTCGATTCTTCCTCGATGTACTTGCGGTACTCGGCGGCCGACATCAGTCCGGCGGCCTCCTTCAGGTCGGCCAGCTTCACCTTCACCAGCCATCCCTCGCCGTACGGATCTTTGTTGATGATCTCCGGGCTGGCGGTCAGGGTGCCGTTGACCTCGAGGATCTCGCCGGAGGCCGGCGCAAAAATCTCCGACACCGCCTTGACCGATTCGACCGTGCCACAGTCCTCGCCGGCGACCACCGGCGATCCGACCACCGGCATCTCCACGTACACGATGTCCCCCAGTTCGGACTGGGCGTAATGGGTCAGGCCGATCGTCCCGACGCTGCCGTGCACGGCCAGCCACTCGTGCTCCCGCGTGTATTTCAAATCGTCCGGGTAGATGCCGTCTCCCTTGCTCAACCGACCCTCCTCATCTGGCTCGTTTGTAGAACGGCGTCGGGACCACACTGGCGCGCGCTTCCCGACCCCGGATCTCCACGGCGATCGCGCTCCCGGTCTGGGCATGCACCGCCGGGAGATAGACCAGGCCGATGTTCTTCTTCACCGTCGGGCCGGGCGAGCCCGAGGTCACTGTCCCTGCCGCGACCGAGTCGATCATGACACGGTATCCGTGGCGGGCGATGCCGGCATCGATCATCTCGAAGCCGACGAGGCGGCGCGCAGGCCCGGCGGCGCGCTGGCGCAGCAGGGCGTCGCGGCCGATGAACTCCCCTTTCTCAAACCGGACGATCGACTCGAGCCCGGCCTCGATCAACGTGGTGGTTTCGTCCATGTCATTGCCGTACAGACGCATCGCCGCCTCGAGGCGAAGCGTGTCCCGCGACCCCAGCCCGCACGGGCGCAGGCCCCGGGAGCGTCCGGTCTCGATCAGACGGCCGAACAGATCGGCGGCTGCCTCCGGCCGGCAGAAAATCTCGAACCCATCCTCACCCGTGTAGCCGGTTCGTGCCACGACGCCGGGCACCCCGGCCACCGTGGTCTCTGCAAACGCGAAGGGGCGCAGCGCGGCGGGTGGGGTCGCCGCCAGATCGGCGAGGATCTCCGACGCCCGCGGACCCTGCAGCGCCAGCAAGGCCCAGCGGGCCGACACGTCCGTGACCTCGACTTCGCGATCGGCGTGATCCCGGATCCAAGCCAGGTCCTTGGCCGTGTTCGACGCGTTCACCACCAGGAGCAGCTCCGCGGCACCGCGGCGATAGACGATGACGTCGTCCACCACTCCCCCGGTGTCGTTGGTGAGAACCGAGTACTGCGCCCGCCCCGACGGGATCTGTCCGGCATCGTTGCAGGTCAATCGTTGCACCAGCGCCAAGGCGCCCGGTCCGCGGACTTCGATCTCGCCCATATGGCTGACATCGAAGAGACCGGCGGCGGTTCGAACCGCCTGGTGCTCCTCCAGTACCGAGGAGAATTGGACCGGCAGGAGCCATCCGGCGAAGTCGATCATGCGCCCCCCGAGCGCCCGGCACGTCTCGGTGAGCGGAGTGGTTTTCGGGGGCTCCGCGACCATCCTGCCTCCGGAAGAAGGAGCGTAACCCTAACACAGCCATCGGGGTGGGTCAAGGAAGCAGTCTGCGCCAAGTCCTTGAGTTTCTTGCATATACATGGCAGGGACCCTATATTGAAACGCGTCCAAACGGGCGCCGCCGGTGCGCCACGGAGGATCGTTGCCGCGCGAGTATCCGGTCCAATGCTGGTCGTGTCTCGGTGAGTTCGACGCCGGTGGCGCCGTCTGGTGCACCTGCAACGCTCGGACTCCGACCAAGCTGTGCCCGTTCTGCTTCCACTGTTTCTGCCAGGCAGACATCGAGTACCAGGAAGGCTTCTGGACCAACGCCCCCGAAGAGCTTAACGAAGAGCGCGGGTTGCTGAAGGGCGCCAGCGATCCGATTGGCGAGCAGCTGATCCGTTCGAACCTTCTGAATACCGATCAGCTGGTGTCGGCGCTGAAGTGGCAGCAGACCCACCCGGGGCGCCTCGGGGATGCGCTCGTCGACCTGTCGCTGGTTTCCCGCGAGAACCTCGATCTCGTCACCCAGGGCCGGGGCCCCGAGAGCGCCGCGGTCGATTTGACCCAGCAAATCGTTGACGCCTCGCTCATCACTTTGCTCACGGTAGAACTCTGCTTCCGGAAGCGCCTCCTCCCGGTCAGCCGGGAGGAGCTCGGCGGGAAATCGATCCTGACCCTGGCAATTGCCGGACCGACCGAGGTCGAGACCATTGACCGGATCCAGTCCCTGACCAACTGCACCGTGATCCCGATGAGCGCCGGCGCCGAGGCGATCCTGACCCGTCTGACCGAGCTGTTCCCGGACGAGGTCGCTGCCCTGCACGCCGGTGAGAACGACTCTGCGGTGTCACTCACCGCCGGCCCGGGACACGACGCGCCGGCGCCCGCCGAGGTGGCCACCCGCCCCGGCCGCAAGGGACGTCCTCGATCGGCCAGCGGGGCCGCGGCCCCGACAGCGGCGGCCGCACGGGCCGTCAAAGCCGCCGCGCATTCGCCGACTCCACGGCCCGCCGTCGTGCTAGCCCCGGCTCCCGCTCACGTTCCGGACCCGCTCGCCCTGGAGGACCCGGTGGCGGGAGCAGACTCCGACATCCTCCCGGAGGCGGAGACGGTTCCGGAGTCGGTGGACGACCTGCCGGCGGCCGACGATGTCCTCCCGGAGGCCCCCACCGCGGCGAGGGATGCCGACGCGACGCCCGCGCTCCAGAAGGTCTTCGCGGAGGCGATCGGCAAGCGGGCCTCCTCGATCCATTTCGAAGTGCGCGGCGGGAACGCGTCGCTGTTTTTCCGGATCGACGGAATGCTGTTCCGGGCGCGCCCGCCCGCGGGGGCCGATCCGGCGGACCTGGCGCGCGCCGTCGCCACCCTGGCGTCCCTGCCGGCGGGGGACGGCGCGGCGTCCGGCCGCATCGCGGTGCGGGCGTCCGATCGGAAAATCGATTTCGTCGTGCGCCGCCTCCCCGGTATCGGCGGCACCAGTCTGCTCATCAAGAAAGTGGACCCGGCGCGCTTCGTCCGCGACCTCGACTCCCTCGGTCTGAGCAGTCAGGACCTGCGCCGGCTGCGCGCGGTCCTGAAACAA
>JANNTZ010000331.1:0-3675 GCA_031394595.1 Acidobacteriota bacterium | reverse complement strand
GAGCTCAGGCGGCAGTTTCGCCCCGAGTTCCTGAACCGCATCGACGAGACGGTCCTGTTCGGCAACCTGGGACGCGAGGACCTCCTGCGCGTGGTCGACATCCAGGCCGCCCATCTGGCGCGCCGGGTGGCCGGGCGGCAGTTGGGGATCGAGTTCACCCCGGTCCTGCGCAACCATCTCGCCGAAGTCGGTTACGATCCGCAGTTCGGGGCCCGCCCGTTGAAACGCGCCATCCAGCGCCTGGTCATGGATCCGCTGGCGCGGCGGGTCCTGGAGGGCGGGTTCGAGCCGGGCGACACCATCCGTGCCGACTGGTCGAAGACGAAGAACACCGTGACATTCGAAAAGACGACGGCGCCGGTGGCGACCGCCCATTCGGGGCGGCCGGACCGCTGACGCCGGCGCGGGAGGAAGACGATGAGCCAATGGGACCCGTTCCGTGACTTGATGACCATCCAGGACCAGATGAACCGGTTGTTCCAGGACACGATGACGCGCCAGCGCGGCCCGACGGCCCTCGAGTCGGGCCAGTGGGCACCGGCCGTGGACATCGTGGAGGAAAGCGAGAGGATCCTCCTGCGGGCCGACCTCCCCGGCGTGGAGCAGAGCAGCATCGAGCTGCGGGTGGATGACAACGTGCTGACCCTCAAGGGGGAACGCCCGCTCCCGCCCGACGTGAAACCGGAGAGCGTGCACCGATCCGAACGGCCGCACGGGACATTCCTGCGATCCTTCTCGCTGCCGGGCAATATCGACGTGTCCGGCATCCGGGCGGTCCAGCGGAACGGCGTCCTGGACGTCACGCTGCCGAAGAAACAGGAGACCAAGGCCCGCGCCATCCGAGTCGACGTGAAGTGAGGCGCTGGGCCATCGCCGCCGGCATCAGGTGAAGCCGGGGCCATGACGCGTTACAATGCATGAGGCGCCGGCGGTGACCGCCGGCGCTTTCCGCCGTCACAGGAGACCCTCACGAAGATGAACACGCTCAAGACCACGTTTTTCCTCGGACTTCTCTCGGCCGTCCTGATCGCCCTCGGTGGCGTGTTCGGCGGCCAGAGGGGGATGATCATGGCGCTCGGGCTGGCCGCCGTCATGAACTTCATCAGTTACTGGTTCTCCGATCGGATCGTCCTGGCGATGTACCGGGCCCAGCCGGTCACCCGCGATCAGTCGCCGCAGCTGTTCACGATCCTCGAGAGTCTGACGGCGCGTTGCGGCATGCCGATGCCGCGGGTCTTCGTGATCCCGGAGGACGCTCCCAATGCCTTCGCCACCGGGCGCGACCCGCAGCACGCGGCGGTTGCCGTGACCCACGGCATCCTGAAGCTGCTCAGCGCGGAGGAGCTGGAAGGGGTCCTGGCGCACGAACTGGCGCATGTCCGCAACCGCGACATCCTCATCGGCTCGATCGCCGCCACCATCGCCTCGGCGATCATGGTGCTGGCGAACATGATGAAATGGACCGCCATCCTCGGTGGCGGCCAGCGCGACGACAACCGCGGCGGGGTCAATCCGATCGCCCTGCTGGTCACCGCCATGCTCGCGCCGTTCGCGGCGATGCTCATCCAGATGGCGGTGTCGCGGTCGCGCGAGTTCCAGGCCGATGCCTCTGGCGCGGAGCTGACCCGCAATCCCTACGCCCTCGCCAATGCGCTCCAGAAGCTCGATGATCACAGCCGCCGGATCCCGATGCAGGCGGGCAGCCCGTCGTCCAGCCACCTGTTCATCGTCAAGCCGTTCTCGGGCCAGGCATTCCGCAGCCTGTTCAGCACCCACCCGCCGACCCGCGAACGGGTCCGCCGGCTCATCGGACGCTGACGTGGGCTGGAGCACGACGCCGGTGACGCCCAAGGGCGACAAGCAGGACCCCGCCTTCAAGGTGGTGGACCGCCGCCGGCCGATCGGCGAGGAAGAGCTGACGGCCCCGGCGGACGGTTCGCCGACCGATACCGAGACGGCCCCGGCCGGAGGTTCGACTCCCGTGGCGGAGACCGGCCGGGAGCCCTCCCTGGAGGAAGCCAGGGCGAAAGCCGAGGACGCGGAACGCCGGCTGCGCGAGATCTCCGCGGCCTACGTCCGCATGGAAAAAGACCGCGACGCGTTCCGCGAGCGCCTGAGCCGCGACCTCGATCGGCGTCTCGACATCGCACGCGCCGAGTTGCTGTGCAAGGTGGTCACGGTGCTCGACGACCTCGATCGGGCGCTCGCCGCGGCCCGGGCCGGCGCGGGCACGGAAGCGCTCCTGCAAGGCGTCCTGATCGTCCGCGATCACCTCCTCAAGACGCTTGCGTCCGAGGGAGTGGAACCCCTCGAGACGCTCGGCCGCCCCTTCGACCCGGATATCGCCGAAGCGGTCTCCACCGAGGCGGTCGACGACCCGGAGCGCGACAACACGGTCCTCGAGGAACTGGAGCGCGGCTACCGCCTCCGCGACCGGACCCTGCGCCCGGCCCGCGTGCGGGTGGCGCGCGGACCTGTCACCGAAGGCGGGGCGTCGGGGAACTGATCGGCCCGCATCCTCACGACAGACGGACCAGGTAGGCGACGGCGAAGCCGATCTGGGCGCACATCATCATCAGGTACATGTGCGTCCATGACGGGTGGTTCTCGGAACGGGCCAGCTGAGCCGGATCGCGGAGGATCAGCCGGACGGTCCAGCCCCCCCAGACGGCCAGCGCCACCCCCAGACCGCCGAGCAGCACCGGGTCGCCCGTCAGGATCCGCCCGCTCCCCCACGGGTCGGCGACCAGGGCCCCGACCGGGATCAGGACCCACGGCAGGACGAAGAACGGCGCCACCATCCGCGCGGCGCGTTCGACACCATGGCGGATCGGCAACGTGCGGCAGCCGTGCGCCGCATCCCCTTCCATGTCCGAGAAATCCTTGCTGGTGGTGGCGCCCAGCAGATAGAGGAAGAAAACGGCGCCGATGAACCAGGGCTCGAGGTGCAGCACGTCGCCCGCCATCGACCACCCCGCCACCTTCAGCAGGCAGCCACGCGGCACGGCGATGGTCACATTCGCCCAGATGCCGAACCGCTTGGTGCGGCCCCACGCCGGGTCCGAGTAGACGAAGGTCAGGATCATCCCGGCCAGGAAGATGAAGGTACACTGGTGCGCGGCGATCGGGGCCCGGGCCCGGTCGCCGAGCGTCACGTACGGCCCGGTGACGATGAACCAGGTCGGCAGGATCGCGGCGAGGTACAGCAGCATTGCGAACCGGTGGCCGGCTGCCGGGGTGATCGCCCCGGACACCAGCGGTCGCTGCGGCTTGTTTCGCCGATCGATCTCCAGGTCGTGGTACTGGTTGATGACGTTGCTCGCGGCGTTGAGCAACGCGGCGCAGGCGGAACCGGCCACGATCGCCACCATGGTCGGCAAAGTGAAGCGATGGGCCGGATCGGGATGATGGGCCGACCCGAGGGCCGTGATCGCCCCGGAGATCACCCCGAAGGTCGGCGGCAGGAGAGTAAAGGGCCGGGTGAAGGCGAAGTAAAGACGCGCCCGCGCCGCGAATCCCCGCACCATCCCCGTCGCCCGTTCGACCACGTGAGACCCCTCAGCCAAGTCCCGGGAGCATCGTCGCCAGGAGCATCCCGACCAGGGCGCCGACCAGCGTGTTGGAGAAATTCACCGCCTCGTTGTCCATCAGTCCCTTCGCCTCCAGGGTCGCGCC
>JANNTZ010000317.1:0-1539 GCA_031394595.1 Acidobacteriota bacterium | reverse complement strand
TACCAGAGGATGGTCGACCTGGAGGGATACGTCAGCCTTCACACAAACCGCTACTCGGTACCCGCCGCGTGGCTCGGCCACAGCGTAGAGGTGCGCGAGGCCCAGGACCGGGTCGAGCTCACGTACGGCCAAAAGAGCGTCTCCCACCTCCGTGTCATCGATGCCATGGGCCAGAGGGTCACCACCAAGGAACACCGGCCCCCAAGGTGGACGGGGGTGAAGAAGACCGATCCCTCCCCGGAGGAGAAGACCGTCTCAAAGCTCGCACCGGATCTCCTGGATTACGTGGCCGCGCTCAAGAAGCGGGGTCGGAAACAGACGACCCTCGCCCTGCGCCAGCTCCTCCGCATGATCCGGGAGTACCCCAAAGGCCCGCTCCGCGAAGCCATCGCGGAGGCGGAGCGATACGGCCTCTTCGACCTCGACCGCGTCGAGCGCATGGTCCTTCGCAGAATCGCCCACGACTACTTCCGCCTGAAAGGCGACCACGACACGGAAGGTGACGAATGACCGAAGAACTGGAGCAGCTACTGGGAAGCCTGCACCTCAGGCGCATCCTCGAGATCTACGATGGCCACCTCAAGGCCTCCGAGAAGGAGGACGTGACCTACACGGACTTCCTGCTCGGACTCCTGCGGCCTCAGTGGCACGCCCGGCAGGAACAGAGCTTGGAGTGGCGCATCAAGAGAGCAGGGCTCCCCGAACAGTGGAGCCTCGACACCTTCCCCTTCGCCAAGCAGCCCGGAGTGAACCGCCGCCAGATCCGAGCCTTCGCCGAGCTCGACTTCATCGGCAAGGCGGAGAACATCGTCTTCATCGGTCCCACGGGCGTGGGCAAGACGGGCCTCGCCAGCGGGCTCCTGCTCAAGGCTCTACAGAACGGCTACCGCGGCCAATTCATCCGGGCCCAGGATCTCTTCGACGAGATGTACGCCTCTCTCGCGGACCGGTCCACGCGCAAGCTCGTCGACCGCCTCGCGCGCCTCGACATCCTCCACATCGACGAGCTCGGCTACTTCAACTGCCGCCCGGAGCAGGCGAACATCTTCTTCAAGCTGATGGAGGAGCGGTACCACAAGAAGGCCACCCTCATCACGACCAACCTTCAGTACGAAGAGTGGCACAGCATCCTCGGGAACAAGCCCATGGTCGATGCCCTCCTCAGCAGGGTCCGCCATCGCTGCCACACTGTCACCATCGACGGACCGTCCCTCCGCGACCCTCAGGGCTGATCGTCCTTCCGGGACACTGGCTTCCCATGCCGGTCAACGGCTCATTGACCACGCGACCGGCGGGGGGGCAGCCTCGTCCGTCCTGGCCGCCACGGGACTTCCTACGCGCACGAACGCACGCACCCCTTTAAGCCCGGCCTCCAACGGCGCTATTCATGGCGCCCCCGAGGGGGCGCATCACCGGGGGCTCCGCGCCCCCAGGCCCCCGACCAAACACACCCTGATCCGTCGCATGGGTCCCTTTTCACGAGCAGGCCTGGGTCGTTTCTGACGAGCGGCGAAGTGGGCACCCGCATCGGCCGCATCA
>JANNTZ010000302.1:0-3984 GCA_031394595.1 Acidobacteriota bacterium | reverse complement strand
GGAATGAAAGCGCCTCTGGCTCGCGCCATCGTGGACCACGTTCCCCATGGAAACGATGGTCATCCCCTGGTGATGGGCCATGTACGCGCGGACCACCGCAAGCCGGGTCTTTTCCGGCAACCTCGAGGGGGTGTAATCGAGAGCGTCATAGAACCCGTAGGCGCCTCGGGCTCCTGCCTCATCGAGGCGCGAGAAATTGACCAGCGCGGCCCGGGGGTTCACCATGGCCGCAAGCGCCGTGGCGTAGGGAGCCACCACCACGTCCTCGAACAACCCTCGCTTGAGCCCCAGGCCGGGCACGCCGAAATCCGAGTACTGGTAGGTGAGCTCCGCATCGCGCACGTTGTAGGTCGATTCGGAGATCCCCCAGGGAACCCCGCGCTCGGCGCCGTATCGGATCTGGCGTCCCACCACGAGGCGGCAGGTGAGATCGAGAAGGCTTCGGGCGGGCTGCCGCATCACCAGAAGCGGCATCAGGTATTCGAACATCGACCCCGACCACGAGAGGAGGGCCGCCCCGCCGCCCACCGGTGTGAGGGAGCGGGCGAGGAGAAACCAGTGCTGGGGCGGGACGTCGCCCTTGGCGATGGCCAGGAAGCTGGTCAGCCGGGCCTCGGAGGCCAGAAGGTCGTAGCCACTGGGATCGAGCGTGCCGTCGGTCACGCGATAGCCGATGGAGAAGATCTTGCGTGAGGGATCGAAGAGGAACTGGAACTCCATGTCCTGGACCATCCCTTCGGCGATCGACGCGAGGGAGGAGAGACGGCGCACCAGGCTGGAGTCGTCGCCCTCCAGGTCGCGGGCATGGCTCCTGACGGCGTCCCGGACGGCCGAGGCCCAGGCCGGGATTTCCGATCGGGCCCCGGTTTCGAGGTCGCTCGCGAACGTGCGGGAGATGTCCATGAGGCCGTCCGCCCGGGACTGCAGCTCGACGAATCGGCTGACCCATTCCGGAAGGGTCGCCGGCGGGTGCTTCAGGAGGGCCGACATCGCCGCGATGGCCTCGCGCAACTGTGCCGCCGTGGCCGTCCGGGCGTGCCCGGCCTGCTCCACCGAAGCGCGAAGCAGCTGCAGCGCGTCCCGGATCCCCTCGAAGAGCCCGGGGCCGAAATGGGGGCGATGCATGAGCTCACGGCACGCCTGGGCCAGGGCGATCAGATGCCCGGCCAGATTGCCGCTGTCCACGGTGGAGACATACATGGGGTCCAACGGCCGGAGGCTCCGCGTGTCGTACCAGTTGAGGAAATGGCCGCGGACGCGGGTCAGCTTCGTCATGGTCTGAAGCGTCGCCTCGAGCCGTTCCGTCATTTCCAGAATCCCGATCCACCCGAAGTCGTTGGCGACCGTCGTGCTGAGGAGATAGAGACCCAGATTCGTCGGCGAGGTGCGGTGGGCTATGGCCGGCGCGGGGTCTTCCTGGAAGTTGTCCGGTGGGAGGGCATGATTCTCCTGGTCCACGAACGCCTCGAAGAAGCGCCAGGTCCGGCGGGCGATGAGCCGCAAAGCGCGCGTCTCCGCGGAGGAGAGGACCTGGGACTTCGCGATCTTCGGCGGGACGCTGATGCGCCAGGCGAGGACGGGTGACAACACCCAGAGGAGAACGAATGGCATCGCCACGGGCCAGGCTCCCGGTTTGAGCCCGACGAAAAGCACGCCGGCCCCGACGGCCAGGAACACGCCCCAGCGGAGGTGCCAGTAGAAGGCCCGGAGCCTCAGGTCGGCTCCGTAGCCCGCCTGAGCGGCCGTCACCCACTCGAGAAGGTTTCGTTTCGTGACATAAAGCCGGCCCAACGTGCGGATCACCGCATCCACCATGAGCCAGGCCTGGTGGGCCAGCATGGTGATGTCCAGGAGCGTTTGCGACAAGGCCACGAAGATGTCGTGGCCCACGGCGCGCAGGTGGCTTCGCTTGGAGATCCCCCATCGTCGCGGGATGAGGCCGTCGAGAACCGGGATCACGGCCGGCACGACGACGGATCCGACGAGCAGAGCAGTCCACCAGAGTGGAGGAACGGCCGGGAGGATCCAGGCCGCCACCGCGACCAGAAACGCGGCAGGCGCGGCGAGGCTTCGGCGAAGATTGTCCACCATCTTCCAGCGGCCATGGGTGAGGATGCGAGCCTGCTGTTGGTGGCCCGCGACGTCGCGCGCGCGGCCCAGGATCCAGGGCAGGAGCTGCCAGTCACCCCGCACCCATCGATGGTGGCGGCGGGCGGCCACTTCGTAGTTGGTGGGGAATTCCTCGAAGAGATCCACATCGGTCGCCAGCCCGGCGCGCGCGAACGAACTCTCGAACAGATCGTGGCTGAGGAGCGTGTTCTCCGGGACTTTTCCCTCGAGGGCCGCCTCGAAGACATCGACGTCGTAAATCCCCTTCCCCGTGTAGGACCCCTCACCGAAGAGGTCCTGATACACATCGGAGACCGCGGCCGCGTAAGGATCCACACCTCCGGGGCCCGAGATGATCCGCTGGTAGGTCGTGCTTCCCGGGCCCGTCGGCAAGGAAGGCGTGAGTCGGGGCTGCAGGATGGCGTAGCCCTCGATGACCCGTCCCTGGCGGGGATCGAAGCGCGGCCGGTTCAACGGGTGCGCCATCGCCCCGACCAGGCGGCGGGCGGTCCCCCTGGGAAGCCGGGTGTCGGCATCCAGTGTGATGACGTAGCGGACGCCCTGCGGCACCGTGGGCGGCTGACCGTTGATGGGAACGAAAGTGGTGACCGCGGCGCCGCGAAGCAGCCGGTTCAACTCATGGAGCTTGCCGCGTTTTCTCTCCCAGCCGATCCACTTGCCCTCCTTCTCGTTCCAGAGACGCCGGCGATGCAACAGCAGAAACCGCTCCCCGCCGCCGGGCAGGCTCCCGTACCGCACATTGAGGTGCGCGATGCCGTTGGCCAGCGTGGCAAGGAGATCTTCGTCGCCGGGCATCCTCTCTTCGGTCGCATCCGCCCAGTCCGTGAGGAGGGCAAAGTGGAGATGGCCTTCGGGATTTGCCAGATGGTGCACCTCGAGCCGCTCGATCTGACCCTCGATGTCGGTCTGACGCGCCACCAGCGTCGGCACGACGACCAGAGTCCGAAGCTCGGCGGGCACGCCTTGGGCGAGCTCGAGCCTGGGGAGCAGCCTGGGAGGAACGAGAAATGGAACCAGGCGGTGGACGAGCGACACCGCGATATCCGAGGCGGGCACCAGGCCGAGGATCCCGAGCAGGGCGAGGATCCAGGCGGCCGCCCCGGCGGTCCAGGTCAGGAACAGGAGGCCGGAAAGCAGGCAAGCGGTGAGGGCCGCGATTCCTCCCAGGTAACCGGCCAGCGCATGGGCGCGGTAGGCGCGGCGAAGCCGGATTCGCAAGGGGACGCGAAACCCCAGACGCTTCTCGAAAGCCCTCCGACCGGCGGCAACGATGTAATACCCGGGGTCCTCCTCGGCGCGCTCGGGAACGCCGGGTAACATCCTCGCTGGCCCGTTCTTCCGGACTGCGCTCCGGGCCAGGAGCACCGCTTCCCGCGCCACCTCGATTTCCGAATGCTCCGATCGCCGGGAGAGCAGCTCGATCCGGGCCCGGTACTCGTCCCGGGTCGTGAAGTCCATGGCGGCGAACCCGGGTGCGGTGCGGAGGACTTCGTCCACCAGGCTGACGCTTTCGAAGAACACGGTCCAGTCGATGGAGGACATCCATCGCATGCTGGTGATGATGTTCCTTACGGTGACGTTGGCCGCGGCCTGGGCCTGGTGTTCCTGGACGACCACTTCGTCGGCCGAGGTTCCCTGGGCGCCCAGCTTCGTTTCGAGCCAGGCCAGGGCCGGCATGATGGAAGGGTCCTGGCCGCGAAGCCGCTGGACGAGCTGCACGGCGAACGCGCGAGCCAGGAGAGCGTCGCCCAGACTGCTCAAGACCACGCCCGGGCGATCCACCGGCTGATCGCCCAGGCCCAGCAGGCGATCCGCGAGTTCGTCGGCCCGGGCCCGCTCCTGGCGGGAGCGGAT
>JANNTZ010000264.1:0-8818 GCA_031394595.1 Acidobacteriota bacterium | reverse complement strand
CGCGGGCCGAGGGGGTATTGACCAGCGACGTGGCGCTCCAGGTGTCGGTCGCGGGGTTGTACCGGCCACCAGTGATGAGGTAGGCGGTTGGCGACGCACCTCCCCAGATCACCATGACACTTCCTGTCCAGGCGGCCAGAGGGCGCCAGCGGCCCTGGGGGGCGTTCGAGGTCGAAATCGGCGCCCACGCATCAGTCAGCGGGTCGTACCGGCCACCTGTGTTGAGATAGAAAAATCCTGTCCCCGATGGGGACACGCGGCCGCCCCAAACGATCATCTGGCCGCCCGTCCAGACCGCCGTGTGCCCGGCGCGGGCCTGGGGGGCGTTTCGCGTCGTAACCTGCGTCCAGGTATCGGTTGCAGGGTCGTAGCGGCTTCCAGTGTTGAGGTACGTCTCGTCGGCGAAATGAGTCGGTATGAAGGAGCCTCCCCAGATCAGCATGTGACTGCCGGTCCAAACCGCCGTGTGGTTACGCCGCGGTACCGGGAAATCGTCGAGGGTGCCGTTGTCCCAGGTGTCGTCGGTGGCGCACGCTGAGGCGGCAGCCTGCGGACCGGTGGTCGCTCCCATCGGGCCGTCTTCCTCTGAAGGACGAATGCGCTCGTCCAGGTTGCCCTCGACCTCGCGCCACCAGTCCTCCCGGCTCGTCTTGGTGACCTCGAAACTCGCGAACCGGACCGCGCCTTCCCTCTTCTCGAGAACGACACGCGTCACGAACCCTTCGCGACCCTCCACCAGGGGACCGACGTCGCCGATTCGCGGCGGCAGCCGGTCCAACCACTTCTGGAACACGTCGGGCGGCACCCCTGCCTGGAGCCCTCCCGCCCCACGCCCGGGCGCGATGTCACCCCACCCTCGCGTTCGATCTCCTCCGGTGCCCCGATCGGCGACCTCAACCTGAACCGCGATCCGATTCGGGTGCGCGACATGCGGGTTGACCCGGCCGCTCAACAGCCCCCGGCGGAGCGCCTCCGCCCGCCCACGAGCCTCGGCGTGAATCCGCTGATCGTAAGAAGAGAAATTGCGGACCAGGCGGTCGACGAGCGCCGGCCGGGCCAGGCACTCCTGGATCAGCACCGGATCGTCGCCCAGCGCCGCGAAGATCTCGCGCAGCCTCTCCGGCGCCCGGGAGCCGCGTTTCATGCGCTCCACCTCGGCTCGGAGCATCTCCGCCGTGACCGGGGTGTTCCAGAACTTCTCCAGCGCCACGGACTCTTTAAGGTATGTCCGGACCTTCTGCTCCAGCACCGCGCGCAGGACCGCCTCCTCGAACGGGCGGCTAGTTCCGATCTGGTGGGAGTAATAAATCCGCTCGATGGCCACCTGGGCGTTGACCCGTGCTTCGAAGGTCACATCGGGCGATTGCGCAGAGCCCGAGGGCAGTGTCACGAGAATAATCAGGGTCAGAAGGGCCGGGATCGCTGTGGCACGCCGGGAAAGACGCGCTGTCGGATGGTGCATGGCACACACCTCTGACGCAGGTGTTTTTACAAACGCTACTCCTGCGTTCATAGACCTGTCAAGAGTGCGGCCTGCCGAAGCACGGCGCGGCTGACTCGCGCGGGTTGCCTCCCCGACTTCTGGAACGGACCTTGCGGTCCGTTGTTCGTTCCAGTTGCAGATCGAGGTTGCTTTTTCTGTTGTCTGAAGCGGCGCAACCCGCGTCCCGCGATCACTGCCTGCGACCCGCCCCGCAAGCCCGCGTCCACCTATTGCTTCCACCGGCACCCTTCTCGAAAGCCGATCCCCTCGAAGTCTCTCGCAGATCCCTCAGCTCCGCGCATCGTTGACACGTGCGCACGGCTGGCGGTATAACGGTCAAGTTCAGTTCCTTGACATTTCATGTCGTGGGCGATCTCCGCGCCGGACGCGTGGCGTACCGGCGGGAGATTGAAAAGGGAAGGGGGTGCGACACCCCCGCTGCCCCGCAACTGTGAGCGGTAGCGAAACCCGGAGAGTCCCACTGGAGGCGGTCGCCTCCGGGAAGGGCCGGGAGTAGAAAGCCGCAAGCCAGGAAACCTGCCCGCGACCACCTCGTAACGGATCTCTCGTGGGATGGGGCTCCGGCCGATTCGTCGCGCCCCGCCTCCACAGAGCCGGGGCTTTTTTTTCGCCGCGGCGACCCGTCACGGGGCCGATACCCCGGGGGGGGTTGCCATGGCTCGACGTTTTCCCAGCCTTCTTGCCGCCGCGCCGGCGTTGGTGTGCGCCGCGCTGTTTGCGCCCGCCGATCTGTCCGCGCAGCCGGTCACCGATTGCTTCGCCGACCGCGTCGCCGCGTTCCGGGTCGGCTTCGTCAGCTCCCCTCCCGCCTTCAATACCTGGCAGCCCGGCATCCTCTTTGGCCCGCCGGGGGCCGCCACGCCGACGACCGGTTCGCTGTCGGTCGTGTCGCTGGGACGGGGCGGCGAGATCGTGCTGGAGTTCACCGACAACGTCATCGTGGACGGTCCGGGCCCCGACTTCATCGTCTTCGAGAACGCCTTCTTCTGCTCGACCGTGCCGGTTGCCGCGGGGGATTCCTGGTCGGTCTTCGCCGAACCGGGGATCATCGCCGTGAGCGCGGACGGCGTCGACTACCGCACCTTTCCGTACGACGTCGCGGCGCTGGCATCGGTCGTGTCGCAGTGCAGCGACCGGACACTCCTGGCGCGGCTCGGCGGTCTGATCGGAATCACGCCGTCGTTCACCGGCAACTACACGGTGCCGGACGATCCGCTGGTCTTCGATCCCGCCGCGCCGGGTGGCGTGAGCGGGCATGGCGGCGATGCCTTCGACCTGGCCGTGGTCGGGCTGGCCACGGCCCGCTTCGTGCGGATCACCGATCCGGATCTCGGGATCAGTCTCGCCGGTGCGTCGGAGGGGCTCGATCTCGACGGGGTGGTGGCGATCCATGCGCGCCCCGCGCCGGCGGCCGGCCGGTCCGACGGCGATGCCGACGGCCTGGCCGATGACGACGAGCGGCTTTTCTACGGCTCCAACCCGGCGGACCCCGACACGGACGGCGATGGCCTGGACGACGGAGCGGAAGTCGCCTCGTGTCGCAGCCCGGTGTTGCAAACATCCGAACCCTTCTTCGTCCCGGCGATTGCCCTGGAAGCCGACGACGCCGCCTCCACGGTGCTGCGCTGGAGCGACCTCGGCGGCGGTGTCACTTACGATGCCGTGCGTGGCGACACCCAGGCGCTGCGGTCGTCCGGCGGCCGGGTGGACCTGGGGGTCGTGACCTGCCTGGAGAACAACTCGACCGACCTCACGACCCGCACGGTACCGGACACGACCCTCCCGGCAACCGGCCGTGCGTACTTCTATGTCGTGCGACAGAACCCGCCCGGGAGCGGTCTCGGGTACGGGTTCTCTTCGGCCGGTGAGCCGCGCGCCGCGGCATCGGGAGATTGCCTGTGAGCCGTGGCGCCCGGAGGATGCCCTTGACCCGCGGCCTCGCACGGGGGTCCTGGTCGGGACGCCTGCCCGCCGCGCTGATCCCTGCCCTGCTCGCCGCCGGTGGTGTCCAGCCCGGTGTCGCCGAGGACGCCGCCCCGGCCGCGATCCCCGCGGTGGTCGAGACCATCCAGGTCCGGGGCCGCACCGACGAGGTCGAAACCCTCGACCCGGCCATCTTTGCCACCGTCATCCGCGCCGAGGATTTCGCCGGCCGGGTCACCTCCCTCCCCGAACTCCTGCGTGCCGTGGTCGGCGTCCAGATCAGCAGTCTCGGCGGCGAGTTCGCCACCGTGTCGATCCGCGGCTCGGCCGCCGAGCAGGTGATGATCTACCTCGACGGTGTGCCGCTGAACCGCGCGCTGGGTGGCGCCGTCAATCTCGCCGACCTCCCCCTCAACCAGGTGGAATCGATCGCCGTCTACCGCGGCTTCACGCCGGCCGGCCTTCCAGCCGCCTCGATCGGCGGCGCCATCCTGGTCACCACACGCGGCGGGACCGGCGCGGGGTCCGCGGCAGGTGACGGCACGCATCCGACGGCGGGGTCCGGATGGACCGCGGCTCGCAATCTCTCCGCGACGTATGGTTCCTTTTCCACCGCCGAGGCGGTCCTCTCCGCGGCCGGGGGACGCCCGGGATTCGACTACTCCGTGGGTCTCGATGCCGGCCGGAGCGCGGGGGATTTCGAGTATTTCGGTGACGGCGGGACAGCGGTGGACCCGGCGGACGATGGGACGACGCAGCGTCGCAACAACGACTTCGAACGTCTCCATCTCACCGGCCGGGCCGGATTCCGTGCCGGGGGACGCGGCCGCGTCACCCTCACGACCGATCTGTTCGGGCGCGATCGGGGGGTGCCGGGGAAAGGCAGCGCCTCGTTCGAGGCGGCCCGGCTGACCGAGCGGCGCGCGATCGCACGGGCCGACCTCGAGGTCCCCGGTCTGTGGGGCGGGCGGATCCTGGTGCGCGGCGCGGCCGATGCCACCGCCGCGCTGGAGGAGTTCGTCAACCCGATCGCCGGTGTCGGCGAACAAACACACACCGACAACCAAATGAATGCCCTGGGGGCCGAGGGATCGATCCTCTGGACCGTGTCGGCTCACCATGCGATCACCCTGTTCGCCTCCCGGAGACGCGAGACCGCCGACCTGGCCGACCTCGCGCTGCCCTCCCCCGATCTCGGGTCGGCGAGGCGCGATACGACCGCGATCGTCCTCGAAGACCAGATCGGATTTCACGGCGATCGAATCGTCCTCAACCCGTCGATCCGCCGCGAGACCTACGACAACGACTTCCGCCCCGGCGCCGGGACCGCCCTTTACCCCGACAGCCTGAACGAAGGCGAGGCGTTCACCACCGGCAAGTTCGGCCTGCGCGTGCGCGCCTCGGAGACGATCACCCTCCGGGCGAATGCCGGCCGGTTCGTCCGGCTGCCGAGTTTCACCGAGATGTTCGGGTACAGCGGGTCGATCAAGGGGAACCCGGCGTTGCGCCCCGAGGAAGGACGCAACCTCGACGTCGGGATCGTCGTTACATGGCCGGGCGCCCCCAGGTCGACGTCCGGACACGCACGCACGATGCGGCCGGCCCGGATCGAGGCGGCGCTGTTCGAGACGGTCGCCGGGAACCTGATCCTTTTCTGGCCCAACTCGCAGAGCGTTGTGTTCGCGCGCAACCTGGGTCAGGCGCGGATCCGCGGCGTCGAATTGAGTCTGGCATTGGCGCCGTTCCGACGCCTGGAGACCGCTCTGAACTGGACCGAGCAGCGGGCCATCAACGAGGGCCCCGGGGTGAATGAAGGCAATCTCCTCCCGGGGCGCCCGGGGCGCGAGATCTCCGCGACCGCGTCCCTGGCGATTGGCGGGGGCCGGCTGTTCTACGGTTTCACCTACGTCGGTCGCAATTACGTTGACCTACAGGAGACCGACAGCAGCGCCCTGCCGGCCCGCTACGTCCATGACCTGGGATGGCGGCACGGCTTCGCGCACGGCCTGGAGGCGACGGTCGAACTCAAGAACCTCACTGACGAGCAGGTGTCCGATGTCGCCGGCTTTCCGCTCCCCGGACGAAGCGCCTTGGGGAAACTCTCGTGGGCCTTCTGAGGCGGCGCGTCGCCACGGGGATCGTGGCCGCGGCCGCGATCCTGACGGCCTGCGGCCCCGGCGCGTCTTCGCACGCACCACTGACAGGCGCCTCGGGACGGATCGATCCGATTTACGATTTCATGATTTCCTATCCCGACACCGAGATCCTCATTGGCGGACTGCCGCATTTCGGCCTCACGATCGACCTGGCTGTCCGGTTCGCCGACGCCACCCTGCGCGACTCCGACCCGGTCTTCTCGGCCGAGGCGCGCGTCGTCGAGGTGACCGCCGGGGGTGTGTCGCAGCCATTCCAGCCGACCGGCCCGATTGCCCTCGAGGGAACGTTGACCGGCGACGTCCTGGCGACCGGCCTGTTCGGCCCGATACAGATCGGCAATGCCGTGCTGCTGGTCGATCTGACCGGCGCGATCCAGGCGGGCCGGCGCCGGATCGCCGGCGGGGCGGCCCTGTTCGGTCTTGATGACCCGGGAACGTTCGTCGCCATCAAGCGACGCCGTTACCTGGTCGCCGGCACCGACTTGAATGTGATTGGCAAGGTGTCAATCCTCGATGTGCGCTACGAGTCCCGGTTCACGATCGAGGACGACCTCGAGATCATCAGCAGCGACCCGTTCGCGCGTGTCGAAGACGGCCGGCCGTTCATCGTCAACGCCTACACCTTCGACAATCTCCAGGGGCTCGACCCGGCGGCCGCTTTCAGCACCGCGTTCCAGTACACGACCGGATCCCGGTCGAACCCGCATGATGTGGCGGTGTTGCCCGACCCTGAGCCCGCCAAGATTCCGGCGGGTGGCGCCACCGGCGGGTCGCCGGGCGGGTTCGCCTTCGTGCCGCGCTACGAGCCGCCGTTCAACGATGTCGCCGTCATCGATCTTGCCGACGGGACGATCGTCGATGCCATCGATCTGTCGCCCTACGCCCGCAATGCCGATCGCCTGCCGCGTCCCGACCAGGCACTGCTGCACGATGGTCTGCTGTACGTGACGATCCAGGACATCAACCTGACCTTCACCGATTACCGGACCGGCCGGGTCGTGATCATCGATCCGGAGGCCCGCTCGGTGATCGGCGTCGTCGATCTCCACGGGCAGAACCCGTTCCTGTCGCTGGCGGCCCTCCCGGACACGGGGCTCATCTACGTCGGGCTGGCGGGGATTTTCCCCGGTCTGTTGAAGCAGGCCCTGACCGGCGGGGTCGAGGCGGTCGACCCGGTGGCGCGCACCGCCTCGGTGGTGATCGACGACGATCTCCTGGGTGGCAACGTCGCTTCGATGGCGGTCGACTCGGCGACCCGCGGCTATTGCGTCGTCACCGATTCCGCCTACCGCAATTTCGTGAAGATGTTCGACCCGACGACCGGCGACCTGATCGGCACGATCCACGAGACCACCAACTTGATCGCCGCCCTCGAGGCGGACGGCGACGGCTGGTTGATCGTCGCCGAGGCCGGCTTCTTCGAGCCGCGCCTGCTGGTTTTCGACGCGCTGACCGGCCGGCCGCTCGCTTCCCTGCCGGTCACGTTGCCGCCGTTTTCCGTTGCCACCCTGACCCGGAGTCTTTAATCCATGGAGGATTCGATGCCGACCGATCGTTTGACCCGCACACCCACCGTTGTTTCCCGACGCGCCCGCCCCGGGATCACCCTGGCGATCGTCTGGACGATCGCCCTGGCCCTGGTCGCGGCGGCACCCGCTTCGGCGGCGGTCGTCGAACGGTTCGAGACCGACCCGATCCTCGGGGGCGGGCCCAACCCGTTCTTCGTCGAAGGGGACGCCGCCTCCCGCTTCCTGCACGTCGAGTCGCCGCCTCGCTTCCCTGGCGACCGGCCGGGGACGCTGCGGGTCGTTTACGACACGACCCTGCCGACGGCCCGGATCGCGACGCCCCTGGGTCGCGTCCTGTCGCTCGACGACGACTTCGCGTTCGGCGCGATCCTGGTCATCAGGTCCGAACGGTTCTTCGCCGATCCGAATGGCTTCTCGCAGATTGCCTTCGGCCTGTGGAACGCGGCGACCACCGGCATGGGCCGCACCCTCTACCCGTCCGATTCCTACGACCTCGTCGAGATCGATTTCTTTCCCAACGTCACAACGTTCGGGGGGCCGTTCCTGACCGGGTCGGTGTTCGGCGGCAATGTCGGTGACAACGCCTTCAACAACTTCGCGTTCCAGTCGATCGAGTCGATCCTGCCGTTCGACGTGCCGATCCTGCTTCAGGCGCGTTACAACGCCGTCACCCGTCGCCTACGGATCACCGCCGGCCGCCAGGTGCGCGGTTCGCTGTTCCAGCCGTTGCCGGGCGCCGTCCAGGAGATCGATCTGGCACGCCTCAATCCGACGTTCCTGGTCAATCTCCTCGGCATCGCCGGCTACGGGGAAGGCTGGCCGTCGCTGCATGCCGAGGTGGACTACGAGTTGCTCTACGAAGGCCCGCTGCCGGCGCCGTTCGTGATGGGGCGACCGCCGCGACGCCAGGGCCGGTGATCACGCCACCGCGGATCGCCGACGATCTGCTGGGGCAGGTGCGGCTCGGATTGGTCCACGCCGCGCCGGTGGCCGTGGGGCCGGCAGGACCGACACTTGAAGCCGAGATCGCGGCAGCCTGCCGGAAACTGGCCGGGGAACACACCGGCAGGGCGCCGGGGGAAATCGAAGGGCTGCAGCCGGCCCGGGATCTCTACCGCGTCTTCGGGATCGATCCGACCCGCACCCGGCCGTCCTCGGAGGCGCTGCTCCGGCGCGTCATGAAAGGGCAGGGACTGCCGCGGATTCTCAATGCCGTGGACATCTGCAACCTCTGCGCGCTGCTGTTCCTGCTGTCGATCGGCCTCTACGACGCCGCGCGGATCCGCGGCACCGTCACGCTGCGGCGCGGGCGGCCGGGCGAGTCGTATCCCGGCATCCGCAAGGACGACGTGCACCTCGGGGGCCGGCCGGTCCTGGCGGACGACGAGGGCGCCTTCGGCAACCCGACGTCCGATTCGCTTCGGACCTCGGTCACCCCGGCGACCACATCGATCTGGATGGTGATCTTCGCGCCGGCCGCCACGCCACCGGCGACCCTGCGCCGCCACGTCTCGACGGCCGGGAGCCTGATGACCCGCCACCTCGCCCCGGCGGGCGGGACCGTCGCGATCTCCGAAAGCGTGCTGCCCTAGGAGCCTGTCCGGGTATTCCGTTGGGTCGCGCGCCTGGGGCTTGCGAGGTGGATGCAAGGAGCGCCGAGGCGGCGATGGGGATCCATCGCCAACGAGGCGCGACGCCGCAGGCGC
>JANNTZ010000255.1:0-14332 GCA_031394595.1 Acidobacteriota bacterium | reverse complement strand
CGTCCGGTCGCGGTGTCGACCTCGACCTCGGCGAATTGCGCGCCGTACGACTCGACCCCGGTCCCTTTGTAGTTCTCCGCCCGTGCCGCCTGTGCCGTGATCCCCGCCGCCTTGGTCCGGGCGACCGCCTGCGTCAGGGTGAGCGATTTCGATCCGTCCCGGCGGCGGACCCGTCCCTCCGCCAGCACCAGGTCGTCGGCCGATCCGCCGAGCGCCGGGGCGGCGGCCTGCAGCAGCTTGGCGCGCGCCCCTTCGGCGGCGGCCCGCACCGCCGGCAGGATGGTGGTCAACGTGACGCTGCCGCCCGAGGCGGGCGAGTAGAGGCCGGTCGCCGTGTCCCCGAGCCGGACCTTGACGTCCGCGGGCATGAGACCCAGGACCTCCGCCGTCACCATCGCCATCGCGGTGCGAGTCCCGGTGCCGAGATCCTGCGTGCCGCAGATGCACTCGACGCGGCCGTCCGGGTGGATGGTGACCGAGGCGTCGGCCGGCGGGCCGCCGTACATCGGCCACATGGCGGTCCCCAGCCCGAAGCCACGACGCACCGTGCCGTCGGCTTTCGCCGGGCGGGGCGGCCGGGCGCGGCGCGACCAGCCGGCCGCCTCGGCTGCCAGGTCGTACTCGCGCATCAACGCCTTCCCCGGCTTGTCGATGTAGTTCACCTTCCGCAGCGCCAGCGGATCGATCCCCAGCCGGTCCGCCATCTCGTCAAGGGCCGATTCGAGGGCGAACGAACCCTGCGGGTAACCCGGCGCCCGGAACGGCATCGCGAATCCGGCGTGCGTATGGATGTCCTGTTCCTCGGTCTTGACGTTCGGGCAGGCATACATCAGGCGGACCGGGCCGGAGACCCCGGCGCCGCCGGCGATCCCGCCGGTGCCGTACGATTTCAGGTGGATCGCGGTGAGCGTACCGTCACGTTTCGCGCCGACCTTGATCCACTGCACCGAGTTCGGCCGGTTGCCGGTCGCCAGGCTCTCCTCGTGGCGGTCGAGCATCAGTTTCACCGGGGCGCCCGCCTTCCGGGCCAGCAGGGCCGCCACCACGCCGGTGATCCCGGCGCCGAACTTGGCGCCGAACCCGCCGCCCAGGTATTCGCTGATGACCCGCACGCTGGCCGATGGAATGCCGAAGAACTTCGCCAGGTCGTCGCGGAACCCGAAGACCCCCTGGGTCGAGGCCCAGACGGTCAGCCGGTTCCCCTCCCAGCGGGCGACCGCGCCGTGCGTCTCCAGGGCATGGTGCACCGCCACCGGGGTCTTATAGGTCCCCTCGATCGCCACCGCCGCGTCGTCGAATCCGGCCTGAATGCTGCCGCGCTCGCGCACCGTTGGCGGTTGCGCGTTGCCGGCGGGATAGACTTTCGGCGCGTCGGACCGGCGCGCTTCCTCGAGATCGACGACGTGTGGCAGCGTCTCATAGCGGACCTCGATGAGGGCGAGGGCGTCCTCGGCGATGTCGGCGCTGGTCGCCGCCACCGCCGCCACTTCCTCCCCGGCGAAGCGGATCGTCCGCGTCGGATCGACCTTCGCCGCTCCGCCCTCGGTCTCGATCGCCTTCCCGGCCTCGTCGGTCTCCCCCAACGCCGCGAAGGAATCGGCGCGCTCGAAAGTCACGACCGTCTTCACGCCCGGCAGCCGCGCCGCCTTCGACGCGTCGATGCCGAGCAGCCGGGCATGCGGGTGCGGGCTTCGCAGCACGCGACCGTACAGCATCCCCGGCAGGCTGATGTCGTAGGTGTAGCGCGCCGCGCCGGTCACCTTGGCCACGCCGTCGAGCCGCGGAGTGCGCGACCCCGCGACCTGCAGCCGGGTGCCGGCGTCCCAGATCGCCGGCTCGCCGTTCGGCACCTCGACCTCCACCTCGCGGGGCGTCCCTCCTTCGTGACCGATCCGGACGGTGCGCTTCTCGGTCACGCTTCACCCCGCGGTGACACCGGCCGCTGCCGCCCCCGCGACGCCCGCCGCGGCCTGCCTGTGGACGAAAGTGCCGGTCGCTTCCCCGCGGCGTCCACGACCGCCTCGACGATGCGCGTGTAGGTGCCGCAGCGACACAAGTGCCCCGCCAGCGCCTGGCGCACCTCGGCCGCCGCCGGTGACGGGGTGCGGTCCAGCAGCGCCTTGGCGGCGACCACGAACCCCGGCGTGCAGAAACCGCACTGCAGCGCGTCCTTCTCGATGAACGATTCCTGGACCGGGTGCAGCCGGCCGGCGGTCCCGATTCCCTCGATGGTGGTGATCGACCGGCCGCGCGCGTCCGGCGCCGGGATCATGCAGGCGTAGACCGGCCGCCCGTCGAGGATCACCGTGCAGCCGCCGCACTCGCCGCGATCGCAGATTTTCTTGGTGCCGGTCAGGTCGAGCCGGTCGCGCAGGAGATCGAGGAGCGTGGCGCGCGGTTCCGCCTTGACGGTGCGGGCACGGCCATTGACCTTGAAGCTGAGGGCCACCGCCCCCGGTCCCAGGCGCACGCCGGTCGCGTCGACCGGGGCGGGGGGCTTCGGCTGCTGCGCCGCGACCCCCGAGCCGATCAGCCCTGTCCCGACCGCGCCACTGCCGATCCCCAGCCCCTTGAGGAAGGCCCGGCGGCTCACACCGGCGCGTCCGCCCTCCCCGACGCGCGGCTTCTTCGTCCGCCGATCCCCGGAGGATTTCATCGGGAGAGGGGTCCCCGCGGCGTCACGATGCGACCACGCGCCGACCGGCAGGCAGCGGGGAGGCCGGCCCGGAAGGCGGCACGGAAATGTCGAAGGGTGTATTGAGGTCGAGCAGGATCGCGGGGTCGTCCCATTCGATCGTCTTCACGCGCGCCAGGGATCGCCGCACGACCGCCTTCAGCCCCTCGGACTCTTCGCTGATCCCCATCAGCTCGCCGAACAACGAACCGCAGAACAACGTCGGATGGCCCCGCCGGCCGCGATACACCGGCAGGAACACGGTCGAGCGGGCGCACGCCCGCCCCCGCTGGCTCTCCCGGTCGACGGCGTCAATGAGCGCGTTCAACAGGCGCCAGTCGGCCGGCTGGTCCACCGCCATGACCAGCACCCCGTCCGGCGGCGCCGGGAGCGCCGCGAGCCCGGCGATCACCGAGGTCGTCTTCCCCTCCGCGTGGTGGGGGTTGTGAACGGCGCGCGACTTCCAGCCCGGCCAGATCGTCCGATCCACCAGCGGCTGGAGGCGATCGGCGCCGCCTCCGAGAACGACGACACACTCGTGGACCCGGCTCTTCTGAATGTGCTGGAGCTGGTGGGCGAGAAGCGGCTGCCCGTGCCACGGCAGGAGCGCCTTGGGGGTCCCCATCCGTTCCGACCGACCGGCGGCCAGCAGAAGTGCGACGACGTCCACGGACGTTCCTCCCCCGCGTGTGACGGCAGACTGACGTCCCTTACTCTATAACGGAACGGGGCCGGCGACCGCCGGGTCGTCGGGCGGCGGGTTGCGATCGTTGTCCTCGGTGTAGAGGACGAGCGTCACGCCGGTCGCCTCGTCCCACGCCTCCTCGAAGTTGTACATGTGGATGGCGTCCCAGGGGCAGACTTCGGCGCACAGGGCGCAGCCGATGCATTTTTCCGGCTGGATGATCGCGAGGTTGTTCGGCAGCTCCGGCGAGGCGATGTAGCGGATGGCGTCCACCACCTGGTCCTTGACCGTGACCGTCTCGCAGAAGGTGACGCAGGCCGGCGAGTTGGCACACCCCGAGCAGGAGTTCTGGTCCACCACCGCCAGCCGCTTGGGCGGCTTCTTGAGGAACTTGTTCTTGTAGTCGGTCGGGGCCGACATGCGTGCCTCGCGAAAGAGCCGCTAGTCTGGCACAACGGCGATGCCGCGTTCAAGGCCTATCGGGCCTGAGGTATCCCCAGTTCCGGGTGGCGTGCCGCAGCCCGTCGCGGCTCCGCGCTCGCTCGCGCGGGGCATTGGGAAATCGTCCCTCCCGCATGGCGCGGCTCGAGGTCGCCGCGCCGGGCTGCGGCACGCCACTTGAGATTGGTGGGATACACGGGCTGAGACGCCGAACCCTGCGTTCGCCGGGGCCTGCGAGCCCGAGCGACGGGGTCCCACCGCGCGTTCCCCTCAGCGCGGTGGGCGGAGCGAGGCGAGCGGAGAGGAGGGTCGCGTCAGCGACCCGGACTCGTCCCCGGCGGATGCAGGGTCGGCGTCGCAAACTGCGGATTCCTCAGCGATCGGACAGGCTCCTAGCCGCGCTTCTCCACCGGCACGTAGGGCCGCTCGGGCGGGCCGATGTACTCTTCGAGCGGACGGATCAGCCGGTTGTCGGTGTGCTGCTCGATGACGTGGGCGATCCAGCCGGGGGCGCGACTGCAGGCGAAGATCGGCGTGAACAGATCCATCTCGAACCCGAGCAGGTCGTACACCGTGGCGGCGTAGAAATCGACGTTCGGGTTGAGGTTCTTGAGTTCCTTGCAGGTCTTCTCGATGACCTGCGACATCTGGAACCACTTCTCTTCCTTCATCGCCTTGCCGAGTTCCTCGGCGAGGCGGCGGAGATGGATCGCCCGCGGGTCCATCGTCTTGTAGACCCGGTGCCCGAAGCCGGGGATCTTCTTCTTCTGCTGCAGCTCCAGGCGGATGTGTTCGGCGGCCGACTCCACGTCCCCGATGGCGCGCAGCAGGAGCATCACGTCGTGGTTGGCACCACCGTGCAGCGGCCCCTTGAGCGTCCCGATCGCCGAAGTCACCGCCGCATGCAGGTCGGCAATCGTCCCGGCGGTCACCCGCGCCGCGAAGGTCGAGGCGTTCAGCCCATGGTCGAGCTGCAGAATGAGCGCGACGTCGAGGGCGCGCACCGCCAGCGGCACCGGTTTCGCGCCGTGCAGCATGTAGAGGAAGTTGCCGGCATGGTCCAGCGCCGGGTCCGGCGGCACCGGTTCCTTTCCCTTGCGCAGCCGGTCGTGCGCCGCCACGATGGTCGGCATCTGCGCCGTCAGGCGGATCCCCTTCCGGAGGTTCGCCTCCCGGGTCGACTCGTGGACGTCGGGATCGTGGATCGCCAGGGCGCTGACCACGGTGCGCAGCATGTCCATCGGCGACGCGTCGCGTGCGTAGCGTCTCAGGGTGTCGAGGGCGTCCGCGTGAAGCGTGCGTTGCGCGGCGAGGCCGGCGCGCGTCTGCGCCAACTGGCTGTTCGTCGGCAGCTCCCCGTACCACAGCAGATGGACCGCCTCCTCGAAGTTCGAATGTTCCGCCAGTTCGTGGATGCTGTAGCCACGGTACGAGAGACGCCCCTTCTCTCCATCGATGAGACTCAGGCCGGTGCGCGCGGCAACGACCCCTTCCAGTCCTTCTTTCGCAAACATGCGTGGCGTCCTCCCGGGCCGGTCTGGCGTGGCAGGTCGGTAATTATACGCCCGCGGCCGCCCCCCCTGCGCCGGCCCGGGTTCACTTCCCGGTGCACCCTGACCGCTGGCATCCCCAGTTTCGGGTGGCGGGCCGCAGCGCGTCGTTGCTCCGCACTCGCTCGCGCGGGCCGTTGGGTGTCCTGCCGTTGCGCATGGCGCGGCTCGAGGTCGCCACGCCGCGCCCTGCGTTCGCCGGAGCGAGGCGAGCCGAGAGGAGGGTCGCGACAGCGACCCGGACTTGTCCCCGGCGGATGCAGGGTCGGCGTCGCGAACTGGGGAACCTCAGCCCTGACCCGGGTTGCCCTTCCCGGCACGCCTCTGGGAAGATAGCGGGCAGGAGGTGCCGCATGGGGTTCGATTACGACGCCCAGAGTCTGGGGGCGGCCGATCTGCGGGAGGCACGCGAGCATGTCAGCCGGGTGGTGCGCCGCACACCGCTCCTTCCTTCCGACTCGCTCTCCGAACTCTGCGGCCGCCGGGTCAGCTTGAAGTGCGAGAATCTGCAGGTCGGCGGCGCCTTCAAGGCCCGGGGCGCGTCGCATTTCCTGGCGCGGCTGGACCCCGAAGATCGGGTCCGGGGCGTCATCACATACTCCTCCGGCAACCACGCGATCGGGGTCGCCACGGCGGCCCGCCGGGCCGGTGTCCCGGCGGTGGTGGTGATGCCGCGCACCGCCCCGGCCGTAAAGCTGGAACGGGTGAAGGCCCTGGGCGCTGAGGTGCACCTGGTCGGGCCGACCTCCCTGGACCGCAAGGCGAAGGCCGAGGAGATCCAGAAGGACCGCGGCCTGGCGATGGTCCCGCCGTTCGAACACCCCTGGATCGTCGCCGGGCAGGCAACCTGCGGGGCGGAGATCCTCGAGGACTGGCCGGAGACCGGCGCCATCCTGGTGCCGGTCGGGGGCGGTGGGCTTGCCGCCGGCATTGCCATTGCCTGCCGCCACCATCGCCCGGCGGTCCGGGTCTACGGGGTCGAGCCGGAAGGGGCCGCCAAGATGGCGGCGTCCCTGCGGGCGGGCGAGCCGGTGACCCTCCCTTCGGTCGCTTCGATCGCCGACGGCCTGCTTCCCTCGCGACCCGGCGATCTGACCTTCGCGATCGCCCGGGAGTGCCTCACCGGCATGATCTCGGTGAGCGAGGCGGCGATCCGCGAGGCGGCGGAATTTCTCCTGCGCCGGGATCACCTGCTGGTGGAGTTCAGCGGCGCCGTCGGGGTCGCCGCCCTCTTGTCGCGCGCCGACCTGCCGGCCGACCTGCCGGTCGTCGCCGTCCTCAGCGGTGGCAACGTCGACCCCGCCGGGGTGATCGGTGGACCGGGGCCTTCCTGAACATCGGGGCCGTCCCGGTCACCGGGGGACCGGCTCCTAGACACACCGACCCATCCGGCCGTATCAAGGGGCACGGGACTCGCATGACGTGCGCTGCCGGGTCTTGTCCGGCGCCCGGCTGCGGGCCGGCCCCTCGTTCGGGCGCGTGCTAGACTGTCGCCGTTTGATGGAGGATGCAAGGAATGTCCGCCAGACGCGATCGCAGGCAGGAGCAGCAAGGCAACCGGGCGCAGCCGGCCGGATTCACGCTCATCGAGTTGCTGATCGTCGTGGCGATCATCGGCATCATCGCCGCCCTGGCGATCCCCAACCTGCGCAACGCCATCGATCGTGCCAAGCAGAAGGGCACCATGGCCAACATGAGGGCGATCGGCAACGCCCTCGAACTGTACGCGTTGGACAACAACACCTACCCGCGCGGCCTGACCGACGCCACGGGGCAGGTGATCGGAGCGTTCATCGCGCCGCTGCACATCCGATCGGTCCCGCCGGCGGACGGCTGGAGCGGGCCCTGGCACATCGACACCAACGCCGCCGGGACCGTGTACACCATCACGTCCTTGGGCCGGGACGCGACCCCGGGGGCGAACAGCGGCGGTCCGACGGTCGATCTCAACTGCGACATCATTTACTCCAACAACTCCTTCTGGCAGTGGCCGGAAGGCCAGCAGCAGTAACCATCGCGCCCTCCAGGGCGGAGGCAACCTGATGCCCGAGCGAAGCGCAACTCTCCGTGCAGTCCGGGTCTTGGCCCGGATCCTGATCCTGGTCCTGACGGCGCCGATCCTCGCCCCCCTGGTTTCCACCCCGGCCCGGGCCGACGAGTGCCCGGATGCCCTGATCACGGCCGGCGTGAAAACCCGCCTGGCGACCGACGACTTCCTCGGCGTCTTCAAGATCAACGTCGACACCGACGAGTGCATCGTGACCCTCAACGGCTGCGTCGAGTCGAAGGACCAGGCGCGCAGGGCCAAGAAACTCGCGGCCAAGGTCGGCAAGGTGAAGGACGTCAAGAACAATCTCACCATCTGCCCGAAGCAGGACTGACCCGGGGACATGGCCCGCCTCGGCTTCACCATCCATCCCGAGGACGAGGAACCATCGGCTGAAGTCGTCACGCTTGCCGGATCGATCGACGCCGACGGCGGGGCCGCGCTGGCGCTGTACCGCGAACCGGTTGGCGGCCACTGGCAGATCTTCGCCCTCCTGCCGCGCGACAAGGTTGAAGCGACCCCCTATCAGCGCGACCTGTCGAAGACCCATGCCGAGCGACTCCTGAAGGTGGTCAAGAGAATCGATCGCTTCGTGGATCCGGTCGTGGCGGTGCGCGCCGACGGGCGCTACTGGGTCCCCAACGGCAACCATCGGCGCTGGGTGCTCGAGAAGCTGAAGGCGCGGTTCGTCCCGGCGATCGTCATCGTCGAACCGGAGGTCGCGTTCCAGATCCTCGCCCTCAACACCGAGAAGGCCCACAACCTGAAGGAGAAGTCGCTCGAGGTAATCCGGATGTACCGCGGCCTCGTCGATCAGGGGACGAACAAGGCCGAGGAGGCATTCGCGTTCCAGTTCGAGGAAGCATGCTTCGCCACCCTCGGGTTGCTCTACGAAGCGAAGCCCCGCTTCGCGGGCGGCGCGTTCGCGCCGATCCTGCGGCGGGTCGACAAGTTCCTGGATGCGACGCTGAAGACCGCCTACGCGATGCGCGAGAAGCGCGCCGCGCGGGTGGCCGAAGCCGACGCGGCGCTGCAGAAGGCGGTGGACGCCCTCAAGCGCCGCGGCATCCGCCACCCCTTCGTGAAGAATTTCGTCCTGGCGCGCTGCAACCCGCTGACGCGCGCCCGCAAGACGCTCCCCGGCTTCGACCAGGCGTTCGACCGGCTGGTGAAGAATCTCGAGGCGTTCGACGTGGAGAAGGTCCGGCAGGAAGATATCGCCCGATCGGCCGTGATGGCGATCCCGTCTGCCGGCTGAGACTGGCCGCCGGCTGGACCCGGCAGCCCGCTGGACCGGGGCGCTCCCCTCCCGCTCTCAGGACCCGCTGGGCTTCCCGGCAGTCGGTGTCATGTGGCGCTCCACGACCTGCCGCAGCCACGCGTACGACGCCCACCCCACCTCGACGTGACCGTTAATCAAGAATGCCGGGGTCCCGCCCGCGCCGGCCGATTCGGCCTGCTTCGCTTCCGCCGCCACTTCCTGGCGGAGGGCGGCGTCCTTGAAGTCCTTGTCGAAGGCCACCAAGTCGAGCCCCGCTTCCCCCGCCAGCCTGCGCAGGGTGGCCGGGTCGAAACCCCGCGACTCGATCAGGAGTCGGTGGTAGTCCCAGAACTTCCCCTGGCGCTGGGCCGCCTTGGCGGCCGCCGCGGCGTCGAAGGCGCCGGAGTGCATCGCCAGCGGGTGGTGCTTGAGTTCCACCCTCACCCTGCCACCGAAATCGGCCACCAGTCGATCGAGCTCCCGCGCCGCACGCGGGCAGACCGGACACTGATAGTCGGTGAAGAAGACGAGGGTCGCCCCCGCCCCGGCCGGTCCCAGCGAGGGGGCACCGATCCTGGGCGAGTGCCGCTCGATCTCGGCGGCGAAGGCGGCGGCCCCCAAGACGAGGGCCGCCGTCAGAATGAAACCGGGACGCCGCAGCGAGACCTTAATTCCCCGCTCCTGCCGCCGTCCCCGATCCCTGCGAGGTGATGTCGAAGGTAATCATGAAACCGTTGGTCCCCTTGTACTCGAACGCCTTGGGGCCGACCCGGTAGGTTTCCACCACGTTCGGCATCAGGACGAAGCCGTCGTTCCTCTGGGCGCCCCAGTACTTGAGGTTCTGGATGACCACCGGCTCGTTGCTCATGCCCTGGAACCGCTTGAGGTGGACCTCGGCGGTCTTGCCCCCGTCGAGCGTAGCGCGCGCCTCGTCCTTCCCCGCGGTCCAGGAGATGTCGCCCTCACCGGTCACGTAGGATCCCCATTGCATCGGCATCAGCGTCTTGACGATCGTCTCGATCCCCTGGCGCTGCTCCTTGGTTGTCGCCTTGTCGAAGGTCAGGACGATCCAGTCGGCCTTCCCGGTGGCGAACTCGCCGCCCAGGTCGAGCGAGGCCCAGAACTTGGCGCCGTCGAGTTTCACTTGTCCGTAGTTGCCTTTGTTGATTCGGTAGGCGTTGTTCGCCTTGCAGAAATGCTCCGCCCCGCCCCCGTGACCCTCGTGATGCGAGGCCGGTTTCGGGTTGAAGTAGCACTGGCAGAACATCGGGCAGGAGCAGGCTTCGATGATCGTGGCGTTCATGTGCCACGACGTCTCCGCTGCGACGACGGGCTGCGACGGCAGGAACAGCGCCGCGGCCAGGACTGCGACACTGAGTAGAATGCGCCTCATGGGGACCCCCTCGATGGACGTGGTGACGAATGGCGGCCGCGGTGCGACGATCCGCGCCCGTCGTGGACACCGGTATCCTAGAGAAATTCCCGGGCGCCGGTCAAGGTGAGCGACGCGGCCCGATGCTTGACGCAGCCGGATGATTGACGCAGCCCTGGTGGGCGCCGCCGCCGGGCCGGCCCTCGCCTGCGTCTGGTTGGCCATCGGCTGGCTGCTGCACCGCGCCGCGCGACAGGTCCGCCGGCTCGATCAAATACTTGCCGGGCGACCCGCCCCCTCCCTCGATGCCGCGGCATCCAGCCGGCGCCTCCGCCTGTCGGTCGTGGTCGCGGCGCGTGACGAAGCCGAATCGATCGAGCGCACTGTCCGGAGCCTCCTGGCGCAGCGCCACATCGCCATCGAGGTCCTCGTCGTCGACGACCGATCGACCGACGGGACCGGCGCGATCCTCGACCAGGTGGCTGCCGGGCAGCCGGCCGATCCCTCCACCTGCCTGGTGATGATGCACAACCACGATCTGCCCGACGGTTGGCTGGGCAAGTGCCACGCCTGCCATCTCGGCGCCACCCGGGCCACCGGCGATTGGATCCTGTTCATGGACGGAGATGTCGAGATGGTTTCCGCGGATCTCCTGGCGCGCGTCGTGGCGCTCGCCGACGAAGACCGGATCGACCACCTGGCGCTCCTCCCCGACACCCGACCGATGTCGGCGCTGCAAACCGCCCTCATGGCGGTGTTCGGCCACCTGTACATGCTGGCCGCCCGCGCCTGGGAGATCGACCAGGATCGACCGCGCGGCGGGGCCGGGGTCGGCGCGTTCAATCTGATCCGTCGGGAGGTCTACGACCGGGTCGGGGGGCACCGACTGCTGCGGATGGACCCCGCCGACGACTACAAGCTCGGCCGGCTCATCAAAGAGAGCGGCGCCCGCCAGAGGATCTACGACGGCGTGAACCTGATCCGCTGTCCCTGGCACCGTGGCACCCTGGCGGTCGTCCGGGGGCTGGAGAAGAACATGTTCGCCGGGCTGCATTACTCGCCCGTCCTGCTGGTCGGCCTGACGATCCTGGCCGGCGCCGCCCTGGCCGGCCCGATCGCTGCGGCCGGATGGGGACTGGTCGCGGCGGCGCGGGAACCCGGGATCGTCGGCGCGGGTCGTGCCGCCCTCCCGGCCGCCGGACTCGCCGCCCTCGCGGCCACCGGGGTCGCCGCCCAGCTGCTGGTCGTGGCGCTCGCCTTCGTGGAGCAGACACGCCGGGCCGGCGGCAACCCGGTCCTCCTGATGCTGCTCTATCCAATCGGCGCGGCCCTGATCATCCTCGCGGCGTGGAACTCCGCCGTCCTGACCCTGAGGCATGGCGGCATCCGCTGGCGCGACACCTTCTACCCGTTGAGCGCGCTGCGGCGGGGAATCGTCCCGGCAGGCGCCGGCCGCCGGTTCGCGAAAAGCTAGAAAACCGGGCTGCCCGACTCAGGGAACGAGCACGCCCGCGGCGCGCAGCCGCCCGGCCTTGAGGAGAGCCAGGGCCCGGTTCGCTTCGGAGAGTGGGAACGTCTCGGTCTCGACCCGTACCCCGGCCGCCGCCGCTTCGCGCAGGAATTCCTCTCCGTCCTGCCGCGTGCTCGCCGTCACCGTCCGGACCACGCGCTCCTGGAACAACAGGGCGTAGTCCATCTCCGGCACGACATCGAGGTGGATCACGGCGATCGCCAGGGTTCCTCCGGGCCGCAGGGTGCGGAGAGCCGCGGGGATGAGACGTCCGGCCGGCGCGAACAGGATCGCCCGGTCGGCCATGGCCGGCGGGGCCTCCCCCGCCTGACCGGCCCAGGCGGCACCGAGGACCAGGGCCAGCTGCCGGTGTTCCTCCGATCGGCTGAAGACGTCGACCACGCAACCACGATGCCGGGCCACCTGCAACGTCAGGTGCGCGGAGGCGCCAAACCCGAACAGCGCCACCCGCTCCCCCGGTGCCGCCCCCGACAGACGCAGGGCTCGATGACCGATGATGCCGGCGCACAGGAGCTGCGCCGCCGTCACGTCATCGAACGCGTCGGGCAGGGGGTAGACGAACTCCTGCGGCGCGACCATGAACTCGGCGTAGCCGCCGTCCACGTGGTACCCGGTGAAGCGCGCCTCGTCGCAGAGGTTCTCGTCGCCGCGCCGGCAGGCCGGGCAGGCGCCGCAGGTCCGATGCAGCCAGGCGACCCCGACACGCCTCCCGACCGGGAACCGCGTCGCTCCCGGGCCGGACTTTTCCACCGTGGCGACCACCTGGTGCCCCGGGACAATCGGCAGACGCGGCGCGTCGATCTCCCCCTCCAGCAGGTGAAGATCGGTGTGACAGACGCCGCAGGCCCGGACCTTGAGCAGCAGCTCGCCCGGGCCCGGTTCGGGGACCGGGCGCTGGGCGGCGCGCAGAGGATCCGCCTCCACCGGCCCCGGTGCGTGCATCACCATCGCTTTCATCGGTCCTCCCGGACGGACCCAATCCTACCGCGCCGGTTGTTCCCCCGCGCGCCCGGCTGCTATCATCCTGACCTCATGTCCGCCTCTCCCGGCCTACCGCGCAACCCGACCCGATCCGTAAGGATCGGCCGGCTCACCATCGGCGCCGGGCATCCGATCGCCGTGCAGAGCATGACCGCCACGAAGACCGCCGACGTGGAGGCCACGGTGCGCCAGGTCCGCCTGCTGGAAGAGGCCGGGGCCGACATCGTCCGGATCGCCGTGGACAGCGCCACCGACGCGGCGGCGATGGCCGGCATCCGCGCCGGCACGCGCGCCAATCTCTCCGTGGACCTGCAGGAGAACTACCGCCTGGCGGCACGGGTGGCGCCGTACATCGACAAGATCCGCTATAACCCGGGGCACCTCTATCACCACGAGAAGGAACGGCCGGTCCGCGACAAGGTCGCCTGGATCGCCGATGTCGCCGCGACCCACGGCTGTGCCCTGCGCGTCGGCGTGAACTGCGGGTCGATCGACCCGGAGAAGGCCGGGCGGTTCGGCGGCGATTCGGTCGGCGAAATGGTTGCTTCCGCCCTCGAGCATTGCGCCCTCCTCGACGATCTCGGGTTCCACGCCTACGTCGTGTCCCTGAAGGACTCCGACCCGGCCAAGGTGATCGACGCCAATCGGCGGTTCGCGACCGAGCGACCCGATGTGCCGCTTCACCTCGGCGTCACCGAGGCGGGGCTGCCGCCCGACGGGATCATCAAGACACGCATCGCCTTCGAGCAGCTGCTGTCGCGCGGCATCGGCGACACTTTGCGTGTGTCACTGACCGTTCCCAACGACCGCAAAGGGGAGGAAATCGCCGCCGGCCGGCAAATCCTCGCTGACGTGGCTGCCGGCCGGTACCGTTCGGTCCCCGAGAACCTGGCGCGGCGTCTCAACATAATCTCCTGCCCGTCCTGCTCGCGGGTCGAGAACGAAGCCTTCGTGGATCTGGCGGAGAAAATCCGCGACCTGACCGCCTACGCCCGGGATCACGCCATCACCATCGCCGTGATGGGCTGCCGGGTCAACGGTCCGGGCGAAACCGACGACGCCGACCTCGGCCTCTGGTGCGCCCCGAACCACGTCAACCTCAAGCGCGGTCCCGAGACGGTCGGCACCTTCGGCTACGAGGAAGTGCTGGGACGGGTGCGGGTGGAACTCGACCGGATCATCGGGGCCCGCCGGGAGCAGCGTTGAAGAGCGCGGCGTGATCCGGCGGCTCACCCTGTCGACCCTCCGCCCCTTCCGCCCGACGGACGCTTCGTCGATCGCTTCCCACGCCAACAATCGCAAAGTCTGGATCAACCTCAAGGACGCCTTTCCCCACCCCTACACCCTGGCCCACGCCCGGTCCTGGATCCGTCTGGCGCGCCGCGATCGCCCCACGACCTATTTCGCGATCGTGATCGACGGCGTCGCCGGCGGCGGGATCGGCTACCGGGTCGGAGGGGACGTCGCCCGGCGCACCGCCATCTTCGGCTACTGGCTGGGGGAACCGTTCTGGGGACAGGGTGTGATGACCGAGGCGGTCCGATCCCTCGTCGGGTGGATCCTCGAGTACCGCCCCGTCCACCGGATCGAGGCGGGGGTGTTCGCCTGGAACCGGGCCTCGATGCGGGTCCTGGAGAAGGCCGGGTTCAGGCTGGAAGGGATCCAGCGCCATGCCGTTTTCAAGGCCGGCCGGACCGTCGACCGGCACCTGTATGCCTTGACTCCGCCGCCGCGCCGCCTACCTTAGAACGCATGCCCGGACCCTAGGAGCCTGTCCGGGTATTGCGTCG
>JANNTZ010000182.1:0-4498 GCA_031394595.1 Acidobacteriota bacterium | reverse complement strand
GATCGAACCGCCAAGGCAGACGGCCTGAACCGGGAGGGGGACATGGCAGACCACGACAAACCACGCGACGGGGCGGGGCCGTACGAGCCACCGACACTGAATCGCATCCGGCTGATTCCGGACGAGGCGGTGCTCGCTTCCTGCAAGAACAACCAGACCCTGGGCCCGGGAGGGTTCGGCCGGAAGTGCAGCGGCCCCCCCGCCCTCTGCTCCCACAATGCGTCCTGATCGCGCCGCCCCGCTGATTCTCGAGGTGGCCGGGATCGGCCTCCGGGTCTGCCCGACCGACCCGGCAGTCAAACTGATCACCACCCCTTCCCACCTGCCGTTTCTGGCAGGCGAGCCGGGCCGGGACTGCGCCTCGGTGGAAATCGCCGCCCGTGGCGGACGCGCGGCGAGCCGGGCCCGCGGAAAGACGATTTTCGACACCGGGTCGGTCTGGCGACTCGAAGAGGTCGGGGAGAACCGCCTCCTGACGTTCCGATCGGCCCTCTACGGCAAGGAACCGTACCTGGCGGTGGAATTCGACCGCGAGTTCGACCAGGGACATGGAGAGACGCTCGTCGGGGGACCCATCCTCGCCGCCGGCGAGATGCACCCGTTCGTCTACCCGTTCGACGAGGTGGTGTTCCTCGCCCGGTTGTCGCGGGGGCGTGGGGTCCTGGTGCACGCCTGCGGGCTCACGGTCGATGGCCGTGGCCTGCTGTTCCTCGGCACCTCCGGAGCCGGTAAGAGCACCACCGCCCGACTCTGGCTGGAACGTGGCGGAGTAACGGTCCTGTCGGACGACCGGATTGCCGTTCGCGCCGACGGCGACGGCTACCGGATTTTCGGCACGCCGTGGCACGGCGAGGCGGGACTCGAAGCCCCGATCTCAGCCCCGCTGGATGCGGTCTTCATCCTCGAACAGGCGCCGCGCACGCAGATCGTCGAACTCGCTCCGGCAGGGGCCGTGGCCCAGATGATGGTGCGGGCCTTCCCGGCCATGTGGGAACAGGAGGGGCTCGAGTTCGCGGTCCGCTTCCTCTCCGATCTGGTGGAAAGAGTCCCGGTCCGCAAACTGCGGTTCGTCCCCGATCGATCCGCGATCGACGTCGTGCTCGGTTTCGTGGGCAAGTCCCCGACCGACACCCCTCCCCCGGAAGGGCGATGAGCGGCGGGCCCACGCGGCCCCGTCGCGAGCCGGAGGGCCCTGGATCGCACGACGGGAGGACGCCCGCCGCCACCCTGCAGGCCGATCTGGTCCTGGGGCTTCTCCTGGAGGACGGTCACGCGACGCTGGTCCCGGTCCGTGGTCGCAGCATGCGCCCGACACTGATCGAGGGCGACTCCGTGGTGATCGCTCCGTTCCTCGGACTGCCCCAACCCGGTCAGATCATCCTCGCCCGGGTGAACGGCATCCTGGTCGTGCACCGCCTGGTGGCGATCGCCATAACTGCGGGGCGACGTGTCTACCGACTGCAGGGGGATGCCGAGCCCGGACCCGATGAGGGGGTCGGCCGCGAGCACCTGATTGGCCGGGCCGTGGCAGTCGTGCGCGACGGGCGCCGGGAATCGATCGACGACGGACCCCGGGCGCTTCGCCGCGCCCTCCGGCAGGTGGCGCTGCGGCGTCTGGGGCGACGCCTTGGCCGGCGCGCCGCGGCCGTGCTGCTGGCCTTTCTCTCGGCCGGCACCGCTCTCTCCGCCCAGGACACCTTTGCTCCCGCCGCCGACTACCGATTCGGCGTCGGCGACATCCTCGGCTTGCGCATCTGGAACGGCGAGCGGCTGGACGAACTGCGGTTGACGGTGCAAAGCGACGGCGAAGCCTTCCTGCCGCTGCCCGGGCTCGGATCCCTGTCGGTGGCGGGGCGCACCGTCGGTGAGGTGAAGCAGGAACTCACCCGCGTGCTCGCTTCGATCTACCGCCAGACCCACCTCGAGGTCCTGGTGCTGAAGTATGCGGGTCACCGCGTCTCCTTGATGGGCGAGATCCGCACCTCGGCCCGCGCCGACAGCGGCCCGGGAGAATGGCCGCTCCAGGGACCCACCCGGCTGGTGTCGTTCCTGTCGCTGCACGGCGGGCCCTCGCAGGAGGCCGATCTCATGCGCATCCAGGTGGTCCGCAAGGGTGGCGAGCGTCAGGAGGCCAACCTCTACCGCGCGGTCTTCCAGGGCGCGATCGAAGATGACCCCGAACTGCAATCCGGCGACCTGGTGTTCGTCCCATCCACCGCGCTCGGCAACCGCAAGGTCATGGTCCTCGGCGAGGTGAAATCACCGGGCGTGGTCCACATCCTCGACTCGCTCGGTCTGATCGAGGCGATCGCACGATCCGGCGGCCACACACCGCAGGGGCATATCAAAGGGATCGTGGTCCTGAAGCACGGCAAGGATGGACCGGAGATGCGGGTCGTGAATCTCAAGGAGATGCTGAGCAAGGGGACCATCGATGTCGATGTGGCACTGGCCCCGGGTGACATCGTGTTCGTGCCGCGACGGGCCATCGCCACCCTTCAGGAGGTCTTCTCGATCATCAACCCGGCCCTCGGGATCATCGAATCGATGTACATCATCGACAACTTCCAGGACGGAAACTGACCGCGTGAGCCCCCCCCACGACGTGAGCCTGCACGACGGTGTGCGGATCCTGCGACGCCACTGGCGCCTGGTCGCCGGCACCGCACTGGGGCTGGGGCTGCTCACCCTCGTCCTGGCACCGGCGGCGCCGACGAGCCACGAGGCGGTCGCCCGCCTGAAGTGGAGCCGGACCGACAGCATCACCGGCCTGTTCCTCGAAGCCTTCAGCTGGAGTCCCGGGGACGACCTCGCGACCCAGGCCCAGATCATCCGCAGCAAGCCGATTGCCCTCCGATCGGCGCAGCGGCTTGCGCTTCTCCCGGCCGGCGCCGACTTGGACACCGTCCTGGCCGACCCCTCGCTCACCCGGACCCTCGACGACGTGGTCGCGAGCTATCACGCGAAGCCTCTCGAAAGCACCAGCCTGATCGAGATCCGCACGGTGCGTAACGACCCCCGCGAAGCGGTGAATCTGGCCAACGCCCTCATGGAGGAAGCGATCCAGCAGCACACCTTCGAGCGCAATCGTCAGGCGATCGAAGCGCGCGAATTCGTGGCGCGCCAGGTGTCGGAGGTCGGGACGCGTCTGGAGGCCGCCGAGGACCGCCTGACCACGTTCAAGGAACGGCATCGCGGCGCCAGCCGGCCGGCGGCGCAGGAGATCCAGTTCTTCCAGGACGAGGCGGCGCGCACCGAGGCGCGGATCGTCGCGCTCGAGGGGCTCGCCTCGCTTCTCGATCAGGGGGCCGATCCCGGCACGACTCCCGAGATCCTCCTGGTGGACCTCAGCGAGGAGGGGCTGGCGGCGATCCGCGATGAACTCGGGCGCCTCGAAGATCGCCGGCGTCAGCTCCTGACGATCCAGCGCGAAGACTCGCCCGAAGTCCGGGCGTTGAGCGCGCAGATCGACCGGATCGTCGAGCGGCTGAGACGCGAAACCCGCACCGCGCTCAATCTGGCCCGCTCTCGCCGGCAGGTCCTCGATGGCCGGCTGGCCGCCTTCCCCCGCGCCGAGCAGACGTTCCTGCAGCTGCAGCGGGAAGTCCAGGTCAATGCGGAGGCCTACGAGATGCTGATGCGGAAGCACCAGGAGGCCCTGATCAAGGAGGCCGACAAGGTCCAGGAACTGTCGGCTGTCGAGTACGCCGCCCGCGCCGATCCGATCCGGGGCCCCGGACGTTGGCTGCGGACCGTCGCCGGTCTCCTGGTCGGTCTGATCCTCGGCCTGGTCGGGGCGTTCGTCGCGGAGGCGCTGGACACTTCGATCACCCGCCTGGAGGACGTCGAGCAGGGACTCGGGCTGCCGGTGATCGGCGTGATCCCTCCCTTCGAGTCCGCCGGCGGACACCGCAGTGTCGTGGAGTTGGCGCGCGGCGGGCCTCCCCCGACCATGCCCGTGGGGCCGGCACGACTCGTGACCCAGGTCTCTCCCCACTCCCCGGCGGCCGAGGCCTACCGCGCCCTGCGGACCAATGTCGAATTCTCCCGTCTTGGCCGGGCCGGACGGAGCTTCCTGTTCACCTCCGCGGTGCCGGCCGAAGGCAAGTCGACCACCGTGGCCAATCTCGCCGTCACGATGGCGCAGATGGGTCTGCGAGTTCTCGTGTGGGACTGCGATCTCCGGCACCCGGCTCAACACGAGTTCTTCGGGGTGCCGCGGGATCCCGGGTTCACCCAGGTGATCCTGGGACAGCTGGCCCTCGCGGAGGCACTGCGGCGCCCCACCGGACTGCCCGAAGGGCTGCACCTCCTGACCTCGGGCCCGCTGCCCCCCAACCCGTCGGAGATCCTGGCCTCCCCGCAGGTCCGGGCGTGCGCCGCGGAGACCGCGGCGCGCGACGACGGGGTGCTGGGCGACGCCCCGCCGCTCCAGCCGGGGACCGCCGCCGCGATCCTGACGGCGCGGGGCGATGGGGGGTTCTTCGGGATCCCGCCG
>JANNTZ010000230.1:0-1777 GCA_031394595.1 Acidobacteriota bacterium | reverse complement strand
AGAATGGCGAAATCGATCGTTCCGCCATCCGGCCGGGACAGCGTGGCCCGGGCGTCACGCAGATCGTTCCGGTCCGGGGTCGTGTCGGGATCGGTGATCCGGGCGGCGATGCGGGCCTCGACATACCGGCCGGAGATGACGATCGGCGCGATCGCCTGCGCGCCCGGGACACCGAGGGCGCAGACGCGGGTCTCGGCGATGCGGGTGAAATCGCAGGTGGCGATCGCCGGGGCGGTGTCGACGACCGCCTCATGGATCACCGGCGGGCTGCCGAAGACCGCGCGACAGTCGCGAACGTTGGGTCGCGGGGCGCCGCTGCTGGCGGTGCCGAGCGACCCTTCGCCGGCCGCTGTCATTCCGGTCACCAGGTAGAAGACGCCGTGGCCCGTCGGCGGAATCTCCCGGTCCACGAACGTCGTGGTCGCCAGGTTTTCGGCGAAGCAGGCGCCGTATTCCTCAGCCGCGCCGTCCCCGTCGGCGTCCACCAGACGGTCGAGCTGTCCGCGGTAGAGATTGAACAGGTCGAAGCCCGCCTCCGCCTGCCAGACGACGGTGCCGTCGGTCGCCGGCATCACCTCGATGACCCCGTCGTCGAGATCGCAGGCGTCACCGGTCCCGTCGGCATCGCGATCGCTCTGCGCCGGATTGTGATCGGCGGGACAGTTGTCGCGGCAGGTGGCCACCTGGTCGTCGTCGGGGTCGAACCCTTCGTCAACCGCCAGGTTGCAGTTGTTGTCGACACCATCGCAGATTTCCCGGTTCCCGGGGAAGCGCGCCGGGTCGGCGTCGTCGCAGTCGGCCCAGCGGCCGGCCGGGCAGGAACCGCCACCCGGCGCCCAGTACCCGTCGCCGTCGGCATCCGGGCAGAAGCGGACGTCGTGGGCCGCGAGGCAATCGATGCGCGGGAAGGTCAGGCCGTTCTTCGGATCGATCACCGGACGGCCGGTCGCCTCCAGACTCGCCTCGATCATCCCGGGTGTCAGGGCGGGGAAGGCCTGCAGCAGATCGGCGGCGCAGCCGGCGGCGTGCGGCGACGCCATGCTGGTCCCGATGAAGGTCGCGGCCCGGTTACCTGGGACCGACGAGGTGATCAGGGCGCCGGGGGCGAAGAGATCGGTCGTGTGATTGCTGTTGGAGAAACAGGCGACCTGGTCGATCGCGGTGCCGGTCTCGACGCATCTGCCGAAGTTGTACGGCCCGTAGGCGCCGTCCCAGACCGCGCCGACGGACATCGACGACCCGACGCAGGCGGGGGCGCTCATCGCGCCGCCGACGGCCTCGTTCCCCGAGGCGACGAAACTGAGCACGCCGCGATCCCGCAGGGCGTTGATGACCGCGGCGAAGGCGCGGGTCACGGCATCGGCGGCGTCGCACTCACCGGAATAGAGGGCGGTGGTCCCGAGACTCATGTTGATCACCCGGACGTCCGGCCGCTTGGAGAGGACCCAGTCGAGCGCCGACACCACGTCGCTGGCGCAGCAGAAGGAGTTGTCGGCCGCGATCACCTTCACCGCGACGATTCCTGCATCGGGGGCGACGCCGCGGGGTGCGACCCGACCCGCGGAAGTGACGATCCCGGCGACGTGGCTGCCATGACCGTTGTCGTCCAGCGCCGAACCCGGTCCCATCTGGAGCGCTGTTCCGTCGGGGCAGCAAGCACCGTTGGTGTGGCAGAAGCAGGCCTCGGCCACCAGGTCGTCCGCCAGGTCCAGGGGGCGCGTGTCGATGCCGGAGTCGATCACCGCGACGGTGACGCCCTCGCCGGTGGCGCCCAGCG
>JANNTZ010000206.1:0-5488 GCA_031394595.1 Acidobacteriota bacterium | reverse complement strand
CGGGGTCCGCACCACGCCTCCCGTGTCGAGGGCAGGAAAATGGATTTTGTGACCGTCGTCGGCCCCGACGGGGCCAGCACGCGCTTCCCGATCGAAGCGGAGGACATCCGCGTCGGCCGGGCCTCCACCAATGACCTGGTCCTCGCCGACCTGAACGTCTCGCGCCTGCACGCCCGGCTGCAAAAGAGCGGCGACGCGATCTCGGTCATGGACGCCGGCGGCAAGAACGGCACCTACGTCAACGGCCAGAAAATCGCCGAACCCCATTCCCTGCGGCGCGGCGACCGGGTCCGGATCGGATCGACGACCCTCATCTTCAACGACACCGGCAGCACCGTCGAGTTCGGCGACCGGCCGCTGGCGAGCGGCGGCGAGACGACGATCCTGCGGGCCGCCGCCCTGGCGACGCCGACCACCGAAGGGTCGGGCGAGGGATCGCAGAGCGGGATCCTGGCGGAAGCCAACGAGCAACTGGTCTTCCACCGACCGCTGCCCGAGCTGCTCGAAACGATCATGGACCTGGCCCGACGCGCCGTGCCGTTCGAGCGCGGCGTGCTGATGCTTCTTGACGACGACGATCACCTGCGCCCCGAGGTGATCCGGGTGCCCCCCGCGGAGGCCGGACGACCGGTCTCGATCAGCCGCACGGTCACTGAGCGCGTCGTGAAGATGAAGGAGTCGGTCCTGACCTCCGACGCCCTCCTCGACTCACGCTTCAAGGAAGGACAGAGCGTCGCCGCCCAGCACATCCGATCGGTCATGTGCGTGCCGCTGTGGAACAACCGGGAGGTCATCGGCGTGCTCTACGTGGACAACCTGCACTGGGCCGGGCTGTTCGGCGAGGCCAACCTCCGGTTGCTGGCGCAGCTTGCCAACGTCGCGGCGGTGAAAATCGAGAACAGCCGGCTGTTCCAGCAGGCACTGGCGGCTCAGAGTCTGGAGAAGGAACTCCGGCGCGCCGCCGAGCTCCAGCGCCGCCTCCTGCCGGCCGAGGACCTGTCGATCCCCGGGTACCGCGTCTTCGGCCGCAGCGTCCCCTGCCACTCGGTCGGCGGGGATTACTTCGACTATCTCGATCAGGCGGGCACCCAGCGGGGGTTCGCCCTCGGGGACGTCGCCGGCAAGGGGCTGCCGGCCGCCCTCACGATGTGCGCGCTGCAGGCGAGCCTGCATGCGCTGGCCGACCTCAGCCTGTCGCCCATCGATCTCATGCTCCGGCTGAACGGTCTGGTGCGCCGTCACATCCCGGAGAATCGGTTCGTGACCTTCTTCTGGAGCGTCCTCGACACCAAGGACCACACCCTGGCTTACGTGAACGGTGGCCACAACCCGCCCATCCTGCTGCGGGCCGGCGGCGAGGCAGAGCGGCTGGCCATCACGGGGGCCCCGCTCGGCATGTTCGACACGCCGCGCTACGAGGCCGGACGGACGGTTCTCGGCCCCGGCGACCTGCTGGTCTGCTACAGCGACGGGGTGACGGAGGAAACCGGGCCGGGTGAGGTGGAGTTCGGCGAAGAGCGGCTCCTGGAGATCGTCCGATCGGCGCGCACCCAGCCGCCCGGCGAGATCGGCCAGCTGATCCTCGACGCCCTGGAGACCTACTGCGCCGGGGAAATCCGCCGCGACGACACGACCCTCTTGATCCTGCAGCGACTGCCCTGACCGCTGGCCTTTTTCGTGCCCGGACCCAATCTTGTCCGGGGTTGTCCGTGACTCCATAGGAGGTGACCGAGTGACCCGCAAACGTCTGCTGATGCCCGGCCTGCCGGTGGCCATCGCCGCCGCCCTGCTGGCGACCGCGACCCCCGCCGTTGCCGGTCCGTCGTTCGATTTTCTCTTCAATGTCAGCGCAGTGAGCAGCGACCACCAGTATTTCCTGAATCTCTCGGTGGACAACTACGGCTACACGCGCGCCGATCTCGAGCCGGTCCTGCCGCGCCTGCGATCGGTGGATGCCGACCTTCCGGTGGTGATGTTCCTGGCCCACGAATCGGGGGAGCCGATCTCGGTCATCGTCGGCCTGCGGGCGCAGGGGCTCTCCTGGTCGGTCGTCTTCGGCCGCCTGCATGTCACTCAGGGTGTCCTGTTCGTCGGCATCGACCGCGACCCCGGCCCGCCCTACGGCAAGGCCTGGGGCCATTGGAAGAGGAGCCCGAAATCGGTGCGCCTGTCGGACAACGACGTGGTCGGGCTGGTGCAGATCCAGGTCGGATCCCGCTGGGCCCGGATGTCTCCCTACGAAATGGCGAAGGCCCGCGGTCAGGGGAAGAAGGTCGCGGTACTCGTCAACGACAAGAAGGGGCGGCCCTGGAAGGCCAATAAGCCGCAGCATGCCGAGCAGGGAAATAAGGGGAAGCAGGGTCAGTCCAAGTCGAAGGGGCAGAACAAGGGGCACTCGAACGGGAACTGACGCGGCGTCACCGACCCACCTACGACGCTACTTCTCCCCGACCCGCATAATCGGCCGGACCGGTGACCGCCGCAGCACCTCGCGGAAGCCGGCCCGGCGAAACCCCTGGGCCAGGCCGGTCCAGACGAACGGATCGGCCTGGCGGGTCGTCGTTTCCACGGGGTAGCCCTCCACGATCCGCGCTCCGCGACCGCGGGCCCAGCGCGCCGCCTCGCGCAACATCCTGACGCTCAGCCCCGCCCGCCGCGCCGATTTCATCACGAACAGGCAGGTGATCGACCAGACCGGACGCTGGTCCACGGGCGCCAGGACCCGCGATCGCTCAAGCCCCGGGAACGATTGGCGCGGACCGACCGCGCACCAGGCAACCGGGCGCCGCCCTTGGTAGCCGATCAGCCCCGGCGTGCCGCCCGCAAGCACCAGGCGGCGTAACGCCCGACGGTTCGCCGATCCCTTGCCCTTCAGGAAGCGCGCCCGGGGCAGCCGCCAGTACATGCACCAGCAGCCGCCGCAGGCGCCGCGTGGCCCGAACAGTCCGGCCAGGTCGTCCCACCGCGCGGCGGTGGCAGGCAGAACGCGGAACCGGCTCAGCGGGTGAACTTGAGACAGGACTGATCGACGATCCAGCGGGCGTCCCAGAACCCTTTCGCATAGTCGTCCTTGGGGTTCGAGAGCATCTGCGACACTCCCGCCAGCTTGAAACCGGCCTCGGTCAACTCGCGGATGATCAGGTCCTCGCCGATCCGGCAGTTCGGCTCGTCACGCTTCCCGGTCCAGGTGCGCGAGTCGGCGATCCCGAGGATGCCACCGGGCTTCAGAATCCGTTTGAGCTCCGCCAGGACCTCCTTCGGGTTCTTGAGGTCGTGGTAGTTGCGGATGGTGATAACGGCATCGAGCGAGGCCGCCGGCAGCTTCGCCAGGTGCTTGTCGAGTTCCTCGAACCCCTTCGGGTATTCCAGGACCATCTCCTCGATATTCTTCAGCCCGGCCTTCGACATCCGCTCCGCGAACTTGTCGTGGCTGTAGGAACCGTAGGCCAGGACCTTCCCTTTGGGTCCGACCCACTGGCTGATCAGCTGGGTCGTATAGCCCCCGCCCGGGAACAGGTCCATGACCGCCATCCCCTCCTTGAGTCCCCAGAACTCGAACAGCTCGGCGGGCTTGTTGTACGAGTCCCGATCCTTGTCCGAATCGGTGCGCCCCGGGGCGTTGAGGTCCAGCGTGCCGGCGGTCGGCCCGCCGGCGCCCGGCGCGAAAACGATGGTCGCAAGCGCGAGGGCGGCGGCAAGACCGGGAACCGGCCGGCGGAATCGTCGAAACTTGAGCGACATGGTGCGGCCTCCAGTAGAAATCCCCGCTGTGGCTTTCGGGACGGACGATTAGACATCGCCCCCAGTGGGCGGGTCAAGCGCGCGAAGGTGGGGGGGCGCCCGGTTGACGCCTCCCGATGCGTGACGATAATGGCGCACCGGCCGGTTCATCCGGGTCGCAGAGACAACCCATGTCACAGCGCGGGAGACGTTGCGCCACCTTCCCGACGGTCGCCGGCGTGATCGTCACATTCGCTTCGTTCGTTCCCTCCGCCGGGGCCCCCGCCCGGCCGGTCGGCGATGTCTGGCTGCGGGCCGAAACTGCCAATTTCACGTTGCTGGGTGACGTCCCGGAAGCACGTCTGCGGCGAATCGCCGACCTGCTCGAGACCTATCGCAACGCGCTCGAATCGCTCCACCCGGGCAGCCGTCCGTCCCCACGCGAGACCGCGGTGTATGTTTTCTCGGACGCGACGACCGGTTGGCGCTACACGCCGGCGCCCGGCGGCGGCGGGCATCCTCTGGGCGTCAACCCGCTTTACGACGCCCCCAATTTCGTCACCGTGGCTGCCCCCCTGGACGACCCGCCCCTCGAAGTCCTCTACCATGCCTGCGTGCACCAGTTTCTCGACGACAATTTTCCGCGCCTGCCCCTGACCGTGACCGAAGGGCTGGCGGAGTTCTACAGCCGCTTCACGGCGGTGCCCGAAGGAACGCTGATCGGCATTGCGAACCAGGACCATCTCCGCTGGCTGCGGGAGCACCCGCTTCCATCACTGGCCGATCAGTTCGCCCTCGCTCCCCAATCGCGGCACATCGCCGAAGGACCCGGACAGACCACGTTCATGGCCGCGTCCTGGGCTCTGATGCACTACCTCGTGTCGGGGAGCGGCGAGCGGCGAGCCGGGGTGCCGAAGTTCCTCGAGACGCTCCAGCGCGGCGTCTCCCCCCCCGATGCCACCCAGATGGCCTTCGGGATCCCGATCGCCCGCCTGCAGCAGGAGGTGGCGGATTACGTCGCAGGCAGCCGCCATCTGCCGATCCGGATCAGGCCCGGAGGGGGGAAAGCCGGCGAGGTTCCGCCGTCCCCGGCCCCAATGCCATTCCCGGTTCGCCGGATGGAACGGGACGAGGTCCAGGCGGCGCTCGGCGCGCTGATTGCCCATGGGAATGCGCGGCGGGCCCCCGATGCGGAGGCCCACCTGCAGTCAGCCCTCAATCTGAACCCATCCCAGGCGCGGGCCTATGCGGGGCTCGGTCACCTGCGTTACGCGCAGGATCGACCGGCGGAGGCGATCCCGCTGCTGGAGAAGGCCATCGCCATCGAGCCGGACGCGATGTCGTGCTATCTCCTGGCCAAACTGCTGTACCGGACCAACGCCCCGGCGCCGCCGTCGATGCCGGCCACGGACCCAACTCCATCCCGGACCCCGCAGACCACCGGGACCGGACCCGCGGGAACCACGCCGGTGGCCGCCACGACACCACCGTGGCTGAATCGGGTCCGGGAACTCCTCGACCGCGCCATCACCCTCCGTCCCCGGTTCGCGGCTTCCTATGTCCTCCTCGGCGCCACACATATCGAACCGGACGGAGACGTGTCCGCCGGGATCGACCTCCTCCAGAAGGCGCACACCATGCTCCCGGCACGCACCGACATCCTGACGAACCTCGTCTACCTGCTGCTGAGAAACGGTGACCTGATTCGTGCGCAGGCGGTGGTCGACGGTGCGCTCGCCATGAGTGGCGACCTGGCGGCGCTGGAGAA
>JANNTZ010000165.1:0-6835 GCA_031394595.1 Acidobacteriota bacterium | reverse complement strand
GGCGCGAGATTCCAGCCGTCCGGGTCGGATTCCGGCGCGCGCCCCCGCATTCGCCCCACCAGGCCGGGGATCAGAACCAGGATGCCGATCCCGCAAAGCGCCGTCAGGATCGGCGCGACTCGCGGCAGTGTCAGCCCCGCCGCGGCGAACAGCGAGAGGAGGACCGCCCAGAGAACGCAGGTGACCCCCTCGACCCGCTCACCCGGGTTGTAGACGAACCCTTCCCCCCGGGCGAGGTTTTCCGCGTACCGGTAGACGATGAACGCATCGTCCACCTGGTAGACCGCGAACCAGGCGAACCAGGCCGCGGCGATCGCGACCGCCGCAAGGCCCGGCACCAGGGTCCGGCGGGGTGTCACGGAAACTTTCCACACTGGACGTGACCATGATCGGTCCGGGACTCGTAGTCGGACTGCCCGGCCTGGACGGCGTGCAGCTCAGCCGCCTCGACCACACCGACGGCATCATCCAGCGCCGCGCAAGTGGGGCGGTTGCCAAGACCTTCGAGGTGACTCCGGAAGCGCGCCAGCGCGTCGAGATAGATCCTGCGGTGGCCGTTCTCGTGCAACGCGGCACACGACACGTACTCGTCCCATCGCGCCACCAGCGCGGCGGGTGCCGCCGGGTAGGGTGCCCACCGGGGAAGGATGGTGGTGATCGTGGTGGTCGTCTCCAACGACGCCACGTGGCAGCCGTCAGGCGTCTCCTCGCGACCGTAGGTGTACTCGAAGTTCCACTTGGTGACGGCGTCATAGCGGTTCCCGTCATCGTGCAGGGGCCCGAGCCGGTCCAGCGCCCAGCGGAGTTCCTGTCCGGTGGCGCCCTCGATGGGGTAGGACTCCTTGACGTCGACGATCCGATCGGCAGCCGGGCCGTCGCCCGGGGTCCCGCAGGAGGCCGCACCCAGGCACAGGATCACCGCGAGGCGGAGGTGCGCCCGATGCCACGGCCCATCAACACGGCAGCGGCGCATCGGTGGTGCGGGGCGCGTGCCGATCAGCGGTGGGTTCGCATCAGAACTTCACCTTCGGAACCGCCTGCGCCTCCGGAGTCGCCTCGAAGTACTCGCGCTCGGCGAAACCGAAGAACCGGGCGATGAAGAGAGTGGGGAAGCGCTTGATGCCGGTGTTGAACAGCCGGACGGTTTCGTTGTAGCGCATCCGCTCGGTGGCAATGCGGTTCTCGCTGCCGGCCAGTTCGTCCTGGAGGCGGATGAAGTTCTCGTTGGCCTTGAGGTCGGGGTAGTTCTCGGCGATCGCCAGCAGGCGGCCGAGAGCCGAGGTCAGGCCGGCGTTGGCGGCGGCGGCCTCGGCGGGCGTGGCGGCACCGGCCAGACGGCCGCGCGCCAGGGCGACATTCTCGAAGATCTCCTTCTCGTGCGCGGCGTATCCCTTGACCGTCTCGACCAGGTTCGGGATCAGATCGGCGCGGCGCTGCAGGACGTTCTCCACCTGTGCCCAAGCCGAATCCACCTGCTCGTTGCGGGTCACCAGGCCGTTGTAGGCCCCGGCGAGCCACAGACCGGCGATCAGAACGAGGGCGCCGAGACCCAACAGGACGACACAGCCGATCCCCTTCTTCATGGTCGCGTTCCTCCTCCGGCGGGATCGAAGCGGTCGACCGCCTCGGCCGCCCTGCCGACCTGCGCATAGTAGCGTGCGAATGTCTCCTTGATGTCGCCCTCGGGCCGCCCGCCGGCCCGCAGCCGCTCCACCGCCGTGAATGGCGCGACGTCGAGCCCGGCACGGGCGCAGAATGCGGCGATGACGTCGGTGCTTCGCGCCGGCCCCTCGTCGCCGAGGAGGCGCAGACAGCCACGGAAGAGCGCCGCGAACGCCGGGTAGGACGAGCAGAGCAGTCGCCGGACGGCCCCCGCTTCTCCCTGCGCGGCCACGTACCCCTCGCGCAGGAACATCAGTTTCTCCTTCAACTCGCGCTCGCACTGAAGTCGCATGTGGTCGGGATGGACCTCAAGGCCCGTGAACGGATCGGGGCCGTGCAGCACCAGGTGCGCCGCCCGGATGTCGAAGAACTCGACCGGGAAGACGTCGGCGGAGGCGCGGATGAGCGCGGGGGAGAACAGCCGCGGCGCCGGGTGGCCGCGCTTCGTCCAGCGGCTGACCGCAGGGACGATCGCATCGAGCCGCGCCGGCGACAGGTCCTCCAGGACGAGGATGAGGTTGAGGTCGCTCGCCTTGTCGACCGTATCGCCGCGGGCGGCCGACCCGTACAGGGTGACGCTGGCCGGGCCGATGGACGGGTCTCCCAGGAGATCCTCGATAAGCCGCCGCACGTCCTTGTGGTCCGTCACCTGAGTCGTCATTGTTCCTTCCCTCAGCCTCCGTGCCTGCGCCGTCAGAAACCGCGGCCGGCGCCGCCCCCGCCGAAGCCGCCGCCACCGAAGCCTCCGAAACCACCTCCGCCGAAGCCACCGCCTGGGAAACCACCCCCCCGTCCGCCGCCGTAGCCGATCGGCCCGATGAACGTCCAGGGACCGCGTCGACCGCGACCCCGGGGACCGGCTGCGGCGCGCCTCGCCGCCGCAATGAAGAATACCCCGATGACGGCCGCCAGGATCGCGGCGACCTGCCAGGGCGTGAGTGGGCCGCCCCGCGGGGCAACGCGCGTCCCATCCAGACCGAGTTCCTTCGGATCGATCCCGTACTCAGTGCAGGTCGCAAGGGCCAGTGCGGCGCTCAGCTCGACGATACCGGTCGAGAAGTCGTTGCGTCGAAGATGAGGAATGGCGACGCTGTCGAGGATGGCCCCGACCCGCCCGTCAGGCAGAAACCCTTCCACGCCGTAGCCGGTGGCGACGAAGATGCGGCGTTCCTTCAGGGCGAATGCCACGACGATGCCGCGGTCCTCCCCCTTCTTGCCGACCCCCCAGGTCTGCCCGGCGCGCAACGCGAAATCATCGATCGGCTCGCCATCGAGACCTGGCACGGTCAGGACCGCGAGGGCGACGCCGGTCCGCTTGAACAGCGCGGCGTGGCGGCTCTCCATCAGAGTTGCGTGATCGGGTGTGAGGACCCCGGCGAGGTCGTGGACCGACCGGCTGCCCGGGTCGGGGATGTCGACCCGCGCGGCGGCCGCGAGAACGACGACCAGGACGACCGCAAGGAGAGCGCGCCGGCTCAGCGCTTCAAGTCCTTGAGAATTTCGCGGGCGGCGTTGGCTCCGCTGCCGCCGTTCAGACCGAGCCCGGGGTGGGTGCCGGACCCGCAGAGATAGAGCGCCCGGATCGGGGCCCGGTAGCGGGCATGGCCGAGGATCGGGCGCATGGTGAACAACTGGTCGAGAGCCAGCTCCGCGTGGAAGATGTGGCCGCCGGTCAGCGACCAGGTCTCCTCGAGGTCAGCCGGCGTGATCACCTGCACGCTCCGGACCAGCTTCGGCAGATCGGGAGCGTACTGCGCCAGCGTCTTGATCGTGGTCTCGGCCAGGGTGTCGCGTCCGGTGGCCCAGTCGCCGTTCTTGAGCTTGTAGGGCGCGTACTGGAAGCAGATCGACATCACGTGCTTGCCGGCCGGCGCCAGCGACGGGTCGCCGAGGGTCGGGATCTGGGCGTCGAGGTAGGGCTCGGACGACATCTCGCCGTACTTGACCGCATCGAAGGCCCGCTCCAGCGTGTCGATCTCCGGGCCGATGTGGATCCGGCCGCCGAGGATCGACGCCGCGGCGGCGCCGGCGCTCCGGACCGCCGTAAAGGTCGGCAGGCCATCGAGCGCCAAATTGACCTTGGCGACCGTTCCGCGACAGCGGATGTTGCGCACTTTCTGTGCGAGGTCGGGTTCGATGTGCACCGGCTCAATCAGACCGAAGAACGTCCGGCGAGGGTCGGCGCTCGACACCACGGTGCCGGCCATGATTTCCTCGCCGCTCTTCAGGATGACGCCGTGGGCGCGCCCGTCGCGCACGATGATCCGCCCCACGTCGGCACCGGTCCGGATCTCGGCGCCCGCCGCCTTCGCGGCGGCCGCCATCGCCTGCGTCAGCGCCCCCATCCCGCCCTTGGGGTAGGACGAGGGGCCGGCCGGATGACCGTCGGCCGCGGCCCTCAGCAGCAGGATGGTCGTGGAACCGGCCGACCAGGGACCGAAGTAGGTGCCGAAGATGCCACGCGCCGCGAGGGTCGCGCGCAGCGCGTCGGTCTCGAAGAATTCCGACATCAGGTCGGCGACCGCCATCGGTCCCCAGCGCAGCAGGCGGAACATGTCCTTCTTCCCCAGGCCGCGGATGTCCTTGCCGGTCATCAGCAGGCCCCAGAGGTCCGAGACCGTCGGTCGGTCGATGTCCGGCGGCGTCATCGACAGCAGCGGGGCGAGGGTCGCCCCGATCCGGCCGATCGCCTGGACGAACTCCAGGTATTTCGCGGCGTCCTTCGCCGACAGCGAGCGCAGTCCGTCGGCGGTTTTCGCGGTGTCTTCCTGCAGCACCACGGCGCGGCCGTCGCGGGTCGGCGCGAACAGACGCGGGTCGGGGTCGACCATCTGCAACCCGTGCTTCGCCAAGTCCATGTCGCGGACGATGTCGGCGCGCACCGGCCCGACCGCGTGCGCCAGTGTCGAGCAGCGGAACCCGGGGGCGAACTCGTCGGTGATCGCCGCGCCACCGACCACACTACGGCGCTCGAGCACCAAGGGTTTCAGACCCTTGCGGGCGAGATAGAAAGCAGTGACCAGGGCATTGTGGCCCGCCCCGATGATGACGACGTCGCGCGCGCCGCTCATCCGATGCCCCCCTTCCGCCAGTCCTTGAGCGTCTCCAGGGCGGCGAGCCGGCCCGGGGCGCCCATGATGCCGCCGCCGGGGTGGGTCGCCGAGCCGCACATGTAGAGGTTGCGGATTGGCGTGCGGTAGTTGGCCCAGCCGGGAGCCGGCCGCAGGAAAAACAGCTGCTCGAGCGACAGCTCGCCCTGGAAGATGTTCCCCTCGGTCAGGCCGAACGTGCGCTCCATGTCGAGCGGTGTGACCACCTGCCGGCCGATGATGATGTTCTTGATGTTCGGCGCGTGCTCGGCGATGGTGTTGATCACCGTGTCGCCGAACGACTCGCGCTTCTCGTCCCAGGTCCCCTCCGCCAGCTTGTACGGCGCGTACTGCACGAAGCACGACATGACGTGCTTCCCCGGCGGGGCGACCGACGGGTCGGTGAGCGACGGGATGACCATGTCGATGTACGGGCGCCGCGAGTGGTGGCCGTACTTGGCGTCGTCGTAGGCGCGCTCCATGTACTCGACCGCCGGCGAGATGGAGATGGCACCGCGCAGGTGCGGGCCCGGACCGGGGATGCACTTGAAATCGGGCAGCCCGTCGAGCGCCAGGTTGACCTTGCCGGATGACCCTCGGTACTTGTAGCGCCGCACTTCCTCGACAAAGTCGGCCGGCAGATCGCGATCGGCGTCCATCAACTTGAGAAAGGTCAGGTTCGGATCGACGCTCGACGAGACCACGTCGGCGTGGATCTCGTCGCCGTTCGTCAGGACGACCCCCTTCGCCTTGCCGTCCTTCACCAGGATGCGCGCGATCGGGGCCTCGGTGCGGATCTCGACGCCGGCCTCGCGGGCCGCGCCGGCGATCGCCATCGAGATGGCGCCGGTGCCGCCGCGCGAGAATCCCCAGGCGCGGAAGGCGCCGTCGATCTCGCCCATGTAGTGGTGCAGCAGCACGTAGGCGGTCCCGGGCGATCGCACGCCCAGGAAGGTGCCGATGATCCCTGACGCCGACATCGTCGCCTTGAGCGCGTCGGTCTCGAACCACTGATCGAGCAGGTCGGCCGCGCTCATGGTCATCAACTGCACCTGGTCGTACTTCTCCTGGTAGGGAAGGTTTTTGAACCGACGGCCGAGGAACAGCAGCTTGCTGATCGTGTCCCAGTTCAGTTTCGTCGGGTCGGGCGGTGTCATCCCCAGGATGGGTCGCACGAACTTGCACATCTGCACCATCGCCTGGCCGAACTGCGGGTACGCCTCGGCGTCCAGCTTCGAGTGGCGGCCTATCTCGCGCTTGGTATGGGCGTAGTCGTTCGTCCGCCACAGGTGGTCGCCGTTCAGCATTGGCGTCAGCGTGCCGTCGAGGGGCAGGATCTCGAGGCCGTGACGCGGCAGGTCGAGGTCGCGGATGATCTCCGGCCGCAGCAGCGACACGACGTACGAGCAGACCGAGAACTTGAAACCGGGGAAGATCTCCTCGGTCACGGCGGCGCCGCCCAGGACATGCCGGCGCTCCAGGACCAGGACCTGCTTGCCGGCCTTCGCCAGGTAGGCGGCGTTGACGAGGCCGTTGTGGCCTCCTCCGATCACGATGACGTCGTACTTGGTGCCCATGGGCCCTCTCGCGGGCTGCAACCCGATATCACTTTGCGAAATGAGGGCACATTGTACGGAACGTCACGAACTCGCGCAAGAGTGCCGGACGTCCCGGCACGCGTCATTTCACCCGATGGAACCTCCCCGGATCCGGGTGGCGGGCGGCAGCGCGGCGCGCCTCCGCGCTCGCACGCGCAGGCCATTGGGTGACCTTCCATCGCGCGTGGCGCGGCTCGAGGTCGGCGCGCCGCGCTGCCGCCCGCCACTCACCCCCGCGAATCTCCATCGATGCAAACCGCCGCCCCTCTCGTCTCCGGGGGTGCCCACGTCGATCGCCGTTGCGCCGAGGTCCGGGTGACCCCTGACCAAAGAGTCGACCTCGCGGGTCGGGGGCGGACCGAAGCGGGACAGACCGTGGGGATGGGACGGTGCAGTTCTGAGCCGGCGGAGTGACCGGGTGCGGGATCAGGGCCTGGCGGGGGGGCGGGGCCCTCTGCCGCGTGCCTGGGGCCCGCATCGGGAATG
>JANNTZ010000157.1:0-10036 GCA_031394595.1 Acidobacteriota bacterium | reverse complement strand
CTACCTAGATGATGTAGCCGAGCGACCGGAGCCGCTCGAGTACGTTGCTGTCGAGGTCCTCGGGCGCGGTGTTCGCGGGTGGCGGCGCCATCTCGTAGGCGTCGACGAAGCGCGGCGGGTGCGCCGCGGTGAAGGCCGGATCGAGGGCCGCCTCGATCACCCTCCCCTCGAGATCTCTGGCGATTGGCGCGTCCATCAGGATCATCACCGTCGGCAGGACATCGAGGATGGAAGCCTCCGCGAACCGGTGGCCGCGGCGCGCACCGCGCCCCAGGATGCCGAGGATCCCCTCGTGCCGGTGATGTCCCGAGGTGGTCGGACGACCGGGGACCAGCACCGGCCGGAACCCGTGATCGGAGAGCACCAGGATGGTGTCCTGGGGGCGCAGCCGGGACAGGTACTCCCCCAGAAGCTCGTCCATGTAGACGTAGTACTCCTCGAGCACTCCGCCGAGGACCGCCCGCTCCGTCTCGCCGACGCCGTAGTTAAGCGCCCCGGGGAAGGCGAACTTCCAGAACCGGTGCGACGCGACGTCGATGCCGCCGAAATAGATCGCGAACAGGTCCACCGGCCGGGTCTCGAACAGCCGGATCCCGATGTGCCGGTAGGTCTCGTCGCAGGCGAGACTCCAGACGAACCCCTCGATGCACTCGCGGTCGGAAGCCGGCAGACTGGCGACGCGGTCCGGGTCGTAGAAACGGCGCAGGTCCTTCTCCCCGAGGTCGGCCGGCTTCACCTTGTCGGCCTCCAGGCCGCTGATCAGGTCTTCGGGCCAGGTCTGGCGCGGGATCCCCTCGACGATCGTCCCCTTGAGCGGCCGGCCCGTGGACCAGTTGTAAAGGTACGGCAGGTACGAAGAAACGACGAAACCATCCACCGGCTCCGCCGGCCAGGTGACCAGCCAGCCGACCACGCCGACAGTGCGTCCGTAACGCGGCAGGATGGTCCAGAACGCCGGGGCCCGGCGCATGTCGCTGGTGACCGGCCGTATCGCCTCCGGCCCGCCGACTGCCGGCTCGTCGTCAGCCCGCGTCCCGGCGCCGCCCGGCCGGGCGCCGGGCCCGCCACCCGCCGCCTTCGACTCGCGCGGCACGACAAAGCCGTGGATGCCGTGCCGTTCCGGCGTGACACCGGTGGCGATTGTCGTCCAGAGTGACGGCGACGCCGATGGATCCATCGACCGCAGGACGCCGGTCGATCCCTCTTCGACGAACCGGCGGAAGGACGGCAGGCGCCCGCGCTTGACCAGCGGCTCGATCACCTGCCAGTCGGCGCCGTCCACGCCGAACAGGATGACGCGGCCACGGGATGATGCCGCCGGGCCGGTCGCCACACCATCGGCCGGCGCCCGGTCGCGATCGCCGCACGCCGCATACGCCAACAGCGCCGCGGCGGCCAGCAACACAATGGCAGGCACCTGTCGGCCGGCGGGCGCCGGCATGGCGGCGGGCCGCGGGCGGGGCCTCATGTCGCGGGGGCGTCGTTGAACTCGTCCTCGATCTCGCCGACGATCTCCTCGATGATGTCTTCCATCGTCAGGATGCCGACCGGCTTCCCCTCCCGGTCCACGACCGCCGCCATGTGCTGCCGGTGACGGCGCAGATCCTTGAGCACCACGTCGATGCGCCGATCCCAGGGGACGCGCGGCAGCGGCTTGAGGACGTTGGAATCGCGCACGTTCAGGAGGTTCTCCTCGCCCAGCAGCGCCAGCGCCTTCACGTTGATGACCCCGACCAGGTCCCGGCTCCCCGGGTCGTACACCGGGTAGCGGGTGTGGCGGGCCTCGCGCGCCACCGCCAGGTTCTCCTCGACCGACCGGTCCATCGACCAGTCGACGACCTTGTCGATCGGCACCATCACGTCGCGCGCCATCCGATCGGCGAACCGGCTGGCGCGGTCCATGATCTCCGCCTCGCTCTGCGTGATCACCCCTTTGCGGAACGACTCGCGGAACAGCAGCCGCAGTTCGTCCTCGGAGATGTGCGCCTCTTCCGTCTGCCGCATCCCCAACAGACGCAGCGCGCCGCTGGCGCAGCCGTTGAGGACCCAGAGGACGGGGTAGAAAGTCCGGTTGAAGGCCTTCAACGGCATGGCCGTCAGACGGGCCACGGTCCCCGGCTTGCGGATGGCGACCGACTTCGGGACCAGCTCGCCGAGGACGATGTGCAGGACGGTGATGATCGCGAACGCCCCAGCGGCGGCGACGGCGTGCGCCGTCGGCGTGGCCGCCGCTCCCAGCGACACGAACAGCGGCAGCAGCAGCCCGGCGAACGCCTCCTCCCCCACCCAGCCAAGCCCCAGGCTGACGAGCGTGATCCCGAGCTGGCAGACCGACAGGTACTCGTCGAGCCGCGACACCACTTCGCGCGCCAGGGCCGAACCCGGCAGACCCGACAGGGCCATCTCCTCCAGCCGGGTGCCACGCACCTTGACGATGGCGAACTCGGCGGCGACGAAGAAGGCGTTGCCGGCCACCATCAGGAACGCCAGGACCAGGTAGAAGGGGATGTGAAGTTCGATCATTGAGGTCTCCTCGGCGCGCTGGAAATGGCGGATCGTCCTACAGCCGGACGTACTCCGGCCCGCCGCCCCCCTCGGGCGGAACCCAGGTGATGATCTGGTAGGGATCCATGATGTCGCAGGTCTTGCAGTGGACGCAGTTGCTGGCGTTGATCTGCAGGCGGCGCGCCCCGTCCTTGGCGACCATCTCGTAGACCGCCGCCGGGCAGAAGTGCTGGCAGGGATTGCCGTACTCCTCGGTGCAGCGGGTCGTGCAGATCGCCGTGTCGCGGACGATCAGGTGGACCGGCTGGTCCTCCTCGTGCTTCGTTCCCGAGTGGAACACATCGGTCAGCTTGTCGATCATCAGCGGGTCGTCGTGGCGGGGCCCCACCGCGTCGTCACGCCGGCTGTCGCCACCGGGCGTCCCCAGACGTCGCAACCGCTCGTGCCCCGCCTCCGCCGGCAGCGGATCGACGAAGCCGCGCCCGCCGGTGACCATCTGCGCGGCAGTGTGCAGCATCCCCGCCCACAGCCCGTGCTTGAATCCGGCGTGGAAGTTACGCACCCCGCGCAGCTCGGCGCCGGCCCACGACGAACGGAAGCGATCCTCGTAGCGCGCCAGGAAGGCCTCGGACAAGTCCGCCGCGACGATCGATTCGAGGGCCACCTCCCCCGCCAGCATGCCGCTCTTCATCCCGATGTGGATCCCTTTCAACCGCATGGCATTCAGCATCGAGGCGGAGTCCCCGACGATCAGGCAGCCGGCGACATACGGCCGCGGGATGCTGTACCAGCCGCCTTCCGGAATGCTCTTGGCCCCGTAGCCGACCAGCCGCGCCCCCTGCAGCATCGGCCGGATCGCCGGGTGGGTCTTGAAGCGCTGGAAGGCGCCGTGCAGATCGAGCTGGGTGCGCGCGTAGTCGAGCCCGATCACCAGCCCGATGTCGATGAGGTCGTCGGCCATGTGGTAGATGAACCCGCCGCCGAAGGTCTTCGAATCGAGCGGGAACCCCATGGTGTGCACCACCCGTCCGGGAGGCAGGCTCCCCTTCGGGCACTCCCAGACCTCCTTGATCCCCAGGCTGTAGACCTGCGGCTGTCGGCCGGCATCGAGATGAAAGCGGTCGATCAGTTGCTTGGCGAGACTGCCGCGCGGCCCCTCGGCGATCACCGTGATCTTCGCCCGGATATCGATGCCGGGCTCGAAGTTCGCCTTCCGCTTCCCCTGGCGATCGATCCCCTTGTCGCCGGTGCGGACCCCGACCACCCGGTCCTCCTCGACCAGCACTTCCGTGGCGGCGAAGCCAGGAAACAGGTCGACCCCTTCGGCCTCGGCGCGCGCCGCCAGCCAGCGGACCAGCCGGCCGAGCGAGGTGACGTGGTTCCCGTGGTTGCGGAGCGGCGGCGGGACGATCGGCAGCGGCAGCCTGCGGCCCGTCGTCAGGAACCAGACCGCGTCGTCCGTGACCGGACTCTCGAGCGGGCACTGCAGCCGTTCGAAATCCGGGTACAGCTCCACCAGCGCCCGCGGATCGAGGACGGCGCCCGACAGGCCGTGCGATCCGATCTCGCGTCCCTTCTCGAGAAGAGCAACCGACAGTTCGAGCGGCGGCTTCCCCTGCTGCTTCAATGTCTCGTTGTGCGCCTTCAGGACCTGGCGCAACCGGATCGCTCCCGCCAGTCCCGCCGGTCCACCGCCGACGAACAGGACATCGACCTCGAGCGTCTCCCGATCACCCGTCGCCATCTGGCGTTCTCCCGTGGACGTCCGCCTCGACCACGCCCCGCCCTCGCCGGCGCATTATAGGCTGGGCGCACCCACCAGCATTCCGGGCTCCGGAGGCTTCCGCTTCCTAGGAGGGGACTATTCGATCCGCACCCGGTCGGCCAGGCCGAGTTCTTGGAGCACCTGACGGAGTTCTGATGCCAGGTTCGAAGCACCGTCAGCCTTGACCGTCACCGAGAAGTCCAGACCGATCTTGAGGTCGGACCCGGATCGCAGTTTCGGGAGGATCTTTGTCCCGAGGCGGTTCCAGACCTCTGGAGGAACGGTGCCCACCAGCCGGAGTGTCCTGGTCTGCACACCGGGCCCGGTATCGGGTCCCTGCATCGGGCCGGGCAGAGGCGCGGGAACAGGTTCGGGACCAGGCTGGGGACCCGGCCCGGACACGGGCTCACGTGGAGCGCCTGTTTTCAGCGCCTCCGCCGTGACCTTCCTCAGCAAGAATACGTCGGACTCGAATGCAATCTCGTCCGGCGCCACCATCTCTTGGAACCACACTCGCTCGTAAGTTCCGACGGCCCTCCGGCCCGACGCGAGTCCGAAGTCGCCCCGGCTGACGAACTCGACGATCTTGGTCTTCAGGACCGCGTCCGGATCGAGCAGCCGCGTGAGAGAGCCGTTGAGGAAGCTCTGCCGCAGGCTCGGGAGCGGCCACGCCCCGGCGTCCTTCAAGGCCGGCGGCCAGTTGCGCTCGATGTAGCTGGCGCCGACGGACTCATTGAGGAGAGCCCCGGACTTAAGAGCGAGAATGACGCGGCCACACAACGTTTCTCCGCTGGAGGAGTGCCCTGCTCCGAGGTCGATCACCTTGAGCCCATCGGTCTCCTGGCCGTCCGCGACGACTGCGTAGCGGTAATCGCCCCAGACTCCATCCTTGGCCGCCTCCTCGGAGTCCTTCACCTTGGACTGAAGCTCGGCCCGATCGCTCTTGTCGAACTCACCGCCGAGCGTCCCCTCGGCAACCTCCCGTGCAACCCGCCTCCATGCCAGCCAGAGCTCGACTTTCTCGCGCAGGTCGCGCCCCGGTTTCTTGAGGCACCAGACGAGCGCACCCGGGTAGAGCCGCGGGGATTTGCCGCGCTGGCGGGTCCATTCGGCGATCTGCGCGCGCTGCGTGCCGCCGCCCGACCACTCCACCTCGGGATCGGCCACCACGAGCGTAAGCCTCGGTGTGTCGGGGATCTCCGCTCCGTCGCGCGGGAAGGGCACGACGGGGATGCTCGCCCCGCGCCGGAACTCGTCCTCGACGACCTTTCGGAGGGCGGGCTTGACCTCGGTCTCCTCGTCGAGCGACGCGCGCCGGTCGCTCACCACCTTCTTCATGGTGGGCTGGTAGCCGATACGGAAGCCGTCTGAGCCTGCCTTGCGGATGAAATAAGACCGGCCCTCCAGCGTGAGGGCGGCGTTGTCGATGGATGTCGTGTCCAACTCGGGCTCGCCGAGGGCAAAGCGCAGCTCGGGAAGGTGCGCGACCTTGTCGGTCTGTCCGCCCGACGACTCGAAGAGGATCGCGGTGCCGACGCGTCGATGGATATCTTGGAGCGGCCCTCTGGTGTCGGCATCGAGCGCCTTGCTGTGCGCCTGCTCGCCGGCGATGTCGGTGTCGATCGCCGCGACGAGACGGGACTCGCCAAGCTGGCCCAGCACTACGCTTCGGAACCCGGGTTCGGAGAGCGGCGCCGAGCCGAGAGTGATCAGCGGCTCGGTGCGCGCCTTGCGGAAGGCATCCTGGGCGGCGATCGAGATCCACTGGGCCAGCATCGCCAGGGTGCCGCGCGTCTGCTGATACTGCGGCAGCGCCTGCCACTTGCGCTGGAAGACCGACAGCGTCGCCGGATGAAATGGGTAACAGGCCTCGAAACGGCCGCGCAGGAACTCACGCGCCTTGGCCTCCGTCGCGGCCGAGTCCACAGCGGTCCACTCCGGTGGGAGCTGGGCGCGCCGCTCGAAGCACCAGTCCCCGAAGGCCCACGCAACGCTTTTGCGGACCTTCTCCTTCCCCAGGTCCTCGAAGAGCCGCCGCCGGACGACCTCGCTGATCTCGGTCTCGTCGTTGGCGATCAAATCCTTGGCGACGCGCCGCACGACCTTGGAGATCCGGTCCTGCCACTCCATATCCCAGTCGGTCATCTCGACCTGGCTGCGTGGGAGGCTGATCACCGTCGCACCGTGCGTAGTGCCGGTCGTGGCGACAGTCAGGTTCTGGATGAAGGCGTGGAACGAATCGGCGCTTCCGCGGTGGCGGTTCAGGAAGTTGAGTACCTCATCGAAGAGCAGGAGCACCGGCGCCCCGGCCGCCTGAAAGATCCGTGCGATCGCCTCGGTCCCGGGCGGTGTGGTCCGTGCCGCCGGGCCGAGCGCCTCGACACCCTTGTCCCCCGAGAGCTGGCGGGCGATGTCGATCCACGGCGTCTCGCGGCCCGGCTGCGGGTCCCAGGCATTGCCCACGAAGACGGCGACCCGTGCCTCCGGAACCGAGGAGAGCGCGGCATCCCGCAAAAGGTCAGCGACGCCAGTGAACCCGCCCGCCTTCTTTCCATTCTTCGCGAGATGGTAGAGGGCGGTGAGCGTGTGCGTCTTGCCGCCGCCGAACTGGGTGATGAGCGTTAGGACCGGCGCGGTGTTCTCGGTCTTGCCCGAGAGTCGGCGCAACACCATGCCGGCGTGCTCGCGCAGCGCCCGCGTGAAGCAGGTGCGGGCGAAGAACTGCACAGGATCGCGATAGTCCACCGGCGCCGTCCCGGCCACGATTTGCTCGAGGGCGATGGCGAACTCGTCCGGGTTGAACGATCGACCTTCGCGAACTTCCTTGCGCGGCGTGGCGACCTTGTACCAAGGTTCCATTGCGATCCTCCTACGGTCTCCGCATGCGGGCGAACAGGTCCGCAGCCGGTTGCTTCAGGCGCGCGAGGTTGGCGTAGGCCATGGGCGCGAAGCCGCGCTCTCCGGCGTACATCCGGTAGCGGATGCCGTCGGTGACGATCACGTCGCGCGAAAGCCCGAGCGCCTCCACGTACCCCTTGGCCTGATCGAGCGCGCCTTCGACGCCCGCGCCCAGGCGCTTGGCCTCGATCACGAGGTGGCAGTTCTCCGGCGTGCGGGGCAGCGTCCGGAACACAGCCACGTCGATGCGGCGCCACTGCACGCCGATCCGTTCCGGCGGCCAGCCGAGCGCGCGCAGGAACGGCACGACGAAATGCGCGATCAGCTCGTCCTCGCTCGGGTGCTCGCCGAAGGCTTGGCCGTCCTGGAGCAGCGGCACGAGATCGGCTGCCTGGGCGATGATGCCCTGCAGGGCGCCGGGCACCTGATCGAGCGGCGCCTCCTCGGCGGGCAGCTCCGGGAGAGGGGCCGTCTGCCAGTGCGTCGGTGGAGACTTGAGGAACCGCTCCGCGAAGTCCACCACCTCCTCGTTCCAGACCCGTGAGCAGCGCGGGGGGTTAGCGCCGAAGACCGCGCTCCCGAATGCATGCTCCACGGGGAGACGGCACCAGTGCACACGCCGAGCATGCTGCAGATCCCATCCGTTCACGTCGTCGAAGGCGTTCACGTACAGGTAGTCGCTCGCTACCAGCCCCGCCGCGGCGATCGTCGTGATCCCCGTGCGCAGCAGGACCACATCCCCGGCCGCGATCTCGCTCGCGAAACGCCGGACGAAGCCACCCTCGAACTCGTCGTCGTCGCGCTCGGGCGCCCAAGCTCCGGCGTCCCCCGGGCCGATCAGCGCTACGCCGTGCCGCAAGAAGACCTCGGCGTAGGACCGCGATGCGGGGCCGCCCGAGATCTGCCACGCCGCGCGGTTCATCTGGCTTCTTCTCTGGTTCCTGGGCGGAGCGTTCGCAGGCGGCTTCGCAGATCGTCAACGAAGGCTTTCAGCGACCGCTCGCTCTTGCCTGCGCGGTACAAGTCCATGCGCTCGACCAGATCCAGCGCGAACTCGATGCCCCCAAGGGTGGGCGGATGACCAGCCTGGCGAACCACTTTGGCGAGCGCGTTTTTGTAGTAGTCGCGCACGCACTTCTTCCTGCCGAGCCTTGGTCGGTAACCGACCACTTCCTTGAACGACTCCGGATCTGCCAAATACCAGCGTTCCACGTGCGGATCCGGGGAAGCCACGACCAGTCGGTCGGAGAAGGGCGCATGGGTGGCGCCTTCGATGGCCTTCTTCGCCTTCGCGAAGGTCGAGCAGTTGCCGTCGATTCCAGCGAGCAGCAGGTCGGGAGGGGTAAAGCCGGGCGTGCCCCTTTCGACGACCTGCTGGTACAGCTTCAGCTCAGCGATAGCCCGGCCGTGTCCTCCGCGCGCTGACCGTACCCGCGGCGAGACCACGAGATTCTCCTCCCGGGCAATCCGCTGCAGCATCGGCACGAGAAAAGCCTCGTGCGCGCGGTCCTCGACGAAGATGTCCACCCTGACCGGACTACTCATCGAGCATCCCTCGCAGGAGCAGGCTCTCGAAGAGGCCGTCTTCCGTTCCGGAGGTGAGCGCTGCGGCGATCTGTTGGTCCTTGAACAGCGGGCCCGCGACGTCGAAGGGCTGAACTACCGTAGCCGGCCCGTCGCGCCGCACGTTGAACAGCCCGATGTCTCCTGGCCGCGAGCGGGCGCCTTTCAGCATGGCATCGCAGAACCGGGGCGAGTGCGTGGTGACGACGACTTGGCGCCCCTGCTCCAAGGCCAAGGAGAGCAGGAGTTGCGCGATCAGATCGAGCCGGCGGGGATGAACGCCGTTCTCAGGTTCTTCGAACGCAAGGAGCGTCCCGCCCCAGGGATTCACCGCGATCGCGCACAGGGCCAGGACCCGCAGCGTGCCTTCCGAGACGATGCGCGAGGAGTAGTCAACGCCGGCCTGCCGGATGAGGATGTCGAGCGTGCCGCGGCGCTTGTCGAGATCGACCGTGAGCTCTCCGACACTCGGAACGATCGAGCGGAGTGTTCGAGAGACTGCCTCGAAGTGCTTCGGATGCTCGCCGCGCAGCCGATACAGGAACGGCGCGATCTCGCCGCCGAGCACGCCGATGTCGCGCACGTCGGACGGCGGCTGCGCTGCCCGCATGGCGACGCGGGGGTCGAGGTAGTAGGTTCGCCATCCGGAGAGCTCTTCCCGCGTACGCTCGAGAATCCGGTATTCGAGTCCGCCGAGTCGAGGGTCGGACAAGATTGCGTGATTCAGGCCAGTAGTCTCCTGCCGCGGATGCGCCGGCTTGCTCTTGCGGCGAATGTGCAGGTTCGAGCCCACCTTCTCGATCGCCGGTCGTCCCTTCGGTTCTCCTCGAGCCCCGAGCTGCGCGACATATTCCTCGGCTGTGCTGAGACGCCCTGAGCCCGGCTCGATGTCCACCGCAATGCGATACCGGTAGGAATCCCTGCCCACCTCCAGGTCCGCTTCGAGCGAGAACTGGGCGGACGACGCTGAAAGTAACTCCGCGAGCCCACCGGAAGGGAAGGAGAACGCCTCGATCGGGTAGCCCCGGATCGGCTCGCTGAGGGCGTCCGCGAGCGTGCGCTGGGTGCCGATGCGGGAGAGCGCCTGGATGGCATCCAGGAGGTTGCTCTTTCCGGCGGCGTTGGGACCGAAGAGCACCGCCAATTGCGGGAACTCGACCGTCACATCTTTCAAGGACTTGAAACCGCGGACGGTGAGATTCTTAAGCATTGTCGTCTCCTACCTCGGCACGAGAACCGGCGCGGTGTTCTCGGTCTTGCCCGAGAGTCGGCGCAACACCATGCCGGCGTGCTCGCGCAGCGCCC
>JANNTZ010000148.1:0-20405 GCA_031394595.1 Acidobacteriota bacterium | reverse complement strand
CCTCAGCGGCCGGCTGGGGGGCGTGCCGGAGCGGAGCGGAGCGGAGGCCGGCGCAAGGGGGGAAGTGCGAAGACGCCGCTGCGACCCGGACGCACAGGCCGTGACGGACGCACGGCGCGAGCGTTCGTGAAGGTCACTTCTTTAACGGTGCAGTGCGGCCGGCGCGGCCTGTGCCCCGGGGGCCGCGTCGGATAACGACCCGTTCCGTACCCCGCGCGCTACGCTCTTTGTGGCGCGCGGGGCTCGACCCTGGCCCGGAGCGGGACGCGGAGGGGCAGGGTTACGGAACGCGGCGTTATCGGATGCGGCGAGCAGCCACCTTATTGCCTCTCCTGCCGCCGGCGATCAGCGGCGCCCGCGGGTCAGTCTCGCGGAGGAGCGCAACGTTTCGGCGTCCAGTCGCGGGCGCGGGGTGTGCTGGACGATTCAGCGGTGGCCCGCGGTGGGGCAAGCTGGGGGCCGGCGAGGCCAGGGTCGTGGAGCGTGACGCGGCATGGCTGTGGGCGCGGATCGCGGCGTCGGTGTCAGTGTGGATGTACTCGTCGAGCATCCGTGTCACGACGTCCGGTCCAGCAGGGCGTCTTTGTCGGCGTCGGTCATCGGGCGCCTCCTGCGACCCTCTGGCGGGTGAGCAGGGCGTCGACAAACTTCAGAACGGCCATACGGTCTCGGGGCGGGGTGGAAGGCGCATCCCATGTGTCTGTCGACGGGGTCATTGTAAGGATCCAGCTCCTATTGTCCACGACGGCGGTTCAATCGATGCTGACTGCTACACCGATCCGCACGAACAGGATCTCGGCGTGCACTGTCTCGCCCGGCAGCGCCCGGGCGACCGCCTGCCGGTATATGCCCACCTGATCCCTGTAATGGGAGGCCGCTTCCACCGGGTCCCCCTCGACCAAGTCGGTCTTGTAGTCGGCGACCACAATGGCGCCCGATGGATCGCGATAGATCAGGTCGCAGGCCCCCGACCAGACGGTGGCGTCGTCGCCCCCAAACAGGACCGGAACCTCGCGTCCGAGGATCGTCGCGCGCGCCAGCCGGGCCGGGAGATCGCTGCCGAGAAAACCATCCACAATGGCCGCCGTCTCGCGCCGCGCCGCGGCGATCGAGCCGGGGGATCCGGCGGTGGCCGGGTCTTCCTCGACCGCCCGACGCGCTTCCAAGTCCGCCCGGGTCCGCAGTGCCGCCGCGTCGTGGAAGTCCCAGTGCTCGAGGGCGGCATGCACAGCACGACCGGCGATCAGCGCCACCTCTCTTCCCGCCGCTTCGACCCTTCCAGCTGACTCACCCCTGCCAGCTACACCGCCGCCGGCCGCCTCCTGGTGCCGCGCCGGCCGCACCGGCGCGCCGTCCTCGGACTGCTCCGCGAACGTCGCCCGCCGGTCGGCCGTACCCGCGGGCCAGCGGATCGCGGGACGTGCGGTCGCCGCAGCGGAGGCTGCCGTCGTCGTGAAAGCCTCGGCGGCCTGCCGCCAGTGATCGGCCTTGGGCGACCTGGTCGCGTGGCGCGGTTCGGGAGCGGGGATCATCAGGCGATGCAGCACGTCCTCGCCGAGAGGTCCCGCCTCGGGATACGCCCCGCGCGCCAGGTAGCCGATCTCCTGGAGCGCGTCGCGCCAGGGGATGGCGCGCTTCTCGCGGCTGCTGTTGACCAGGATCAGACGGCGCCGGGCGCGGGTGCAGGCGACGTAGAAGACGCGCCGCTCCTCCGCTTCCTCGTGCCGTTCGTCGAGCATCTTCAGGCGCGCCCCGGCGGTGTTGGTGACGCCGATCGCCAGCCCGACCGCCAGGTGCTCGTGGCCATCGGTGCGCAGCCGGGCGCAGCGGGTCGGATCCTGGCCGCCCGGCGAATCGATCCGGCCGAGATCCGGGACGAACACCAACGGGTATTCCAGTCCTTTGGCCTTGTGGATCGAGAGGATGCGCACCGCGTCCACCGTGTCGTCGGCCAGCGGGCTTTCGCCTTCGCTGCGGTCGGTCCGGAACTCGTCCTCCAGGGCCGCGAGGGTCTCCTCGAGCGACAGCCCCCGCCGCGCCAGGTCCTGTGCCTCGACCGCGAGCTTCCGCAGATTGGCGATGCGCTGGGCGCCGTCGAACGTGGCGGCGTGCAACAGGCCGAGTGGGGATTCCTCGAGCACGCTCCTGACGACCGCGTCCACCGGCCGGCCGCGCGCCGCGGTGCGGAACCGGTCGAGGTCCCCGAGCGCCCGGCCCAGGGCGGGGTGGGGGCCGAGATCGATTCCGCCGTCGGGTCGATCGAACCGGCCGCCGGCAGCGGCGAACGCGGCGAGCTCGGCGTCCGTCACGGCCCCCAGGGGCGATCGCAGCACCGCCAGAACGGCGGGTGCGTCGTTCGGGTTCGCCACGGCGCGCAGGAAGGCGATCAGATCGGACACTTCGCGGCGCTCGTAGAAATCGCGTCCGCCGTCGATCACGAACGGCACCGCGGCGCGGCGGAGCGCCCCGATGAAGAGGCCGGCATGGGTCAGCGCGCGCAGCAGGATGGCGACGTGGCGGTGCTCTAGCGGCTCACCGGTCGCCTCGCTGCCGCCACGCTGGCCGGCGATCCAGGAAGCGATGGCGGCGGCCTCGGCGCGCCGGCGGACCTCGATGTCGCCGTCGATCACGATCGACCAGATCTCGACGCGCGGATCGGGGACCGCCGTCGCCACCGGCCGGGCGGCGACGATCTCCCGGTACTCGGCCTGCAAGGTCGCGATGTCGGGGGGCAGCGCCGGCATCCAGCGCCCGAACATCCGGTTCAGCGGCCGCAGGAGGTCGGCCGGGCTGCGGAACGAGGCGCTGAGTTCCAGTTGCTTGCCGCCGCATTCGATCACGTGCGCGACGGCGCGCCGGTAGGCGTCCATGTCGGCGCCCCGGAACCGGTAGATCGACTGCTTGGCGTCGCCGACGATGAACAGCCGCCCGGGGGCCAGACGCGCCGCGTAGGCGTCCGCCGCCGCCGGTTCGCCCTCATCGGCGATGAAGAATAGGATCTCGTACTGCAACGGGTCGGTGTCCTGGAACTCGTCCAGCAGGATCGCCCGCAGGCGATCGCGGCAGCGCCGCCTGACGTCGAGGTGACGGCACAGGAGGTCGCGGGTCAGGCCAAGCAGGGCGTCGAAGGAGACAAAACCGGCGCGCAACAGCGCCTCGCGGGCCCGGACCGCCAGGGGTGCGGCGACTTCGACGAGGGCCGCCACCACCTCTTCGTCCACGCGCGCCAGGACCTTCGTCAGCCGATGGGCGCGCCGCAGGACATCCACCACCTCCTCGCCGTCGGGATCCGACAGCCGTGACCCGGGCGACGGGGGGGCTTTCGTCAGGAAGATGGCGACCGGGATCGGCGCATCGATCCGCCGCAACGCCGGCGCGCCACTCGCAGCGAAGGCCGCCAGCATCCTGTCTGACTGGTCGAGCCAACCCGGCAGTCTGGGGTTCAGGCCCGGCAGCGCGGGAAGGCGCGCGATCCGCGCGCGCAGGGCCGCGATCTCCGGGCCGAACAGCTCGCCCGGGTCGGCGGCCCGATAAGGTTCGCCGGTGGCCGCGGCGGGGAGCAGGAACGAGGTCAGCGACCGGGCAAGATCGCGCACCACGCCGATGGCGCCGGGGATCGCCAGGGCGCGCCGCCAGGCGGTCCGGCGGGTCGCCGACGGGCCAAGTTCTTCGGAGACAAACCTTTCGAATTCCGTTTCGAACAGGGAATCGAACGACGCCCCCTCGTCCACCGCGAAACCCGGATCGACACCGGCTTCGCGAGGATGGCGGCGGAGGAGATCGGCGCAGAAGGCGTGGATGGTGGACACCGAGGCGGCGTCGAGCCGGACGAGCGCCTGCAACGCCCGGGCCCGGATGGTCTCCCGATCGATGCCGCTCTCGATTAGCCAGCCGTACGAACGGTCGGCCTCGGTCGCCCGATCCGGGGAAGGCGCGGCCCCCTCGCGGGCCAGACCCTGCAGGCGATCCAGGCCGGCGGCGATCTTCTGCCGCAGCTCCGCGGCCGCCTTCTCGGTGAAGGTGATGGCGGCGATCGATTCGACCGGCAGACCGTTGCCGACGATCAGGTTCAAGGCCCGCTCCACCAGGAGCGCGGTCTTGCCGGTGCCGGCCCCGGCGGTCACCACCAGGTTGACGTCGAAGACGGTGACCGCCCGCCGGCGCGCGGCATCGTCGGGCAGCGATCCGGCCGACCCCGGTTCCTGTCGCCGCCGGCCGCTCATTCGTCCTCCCCGGAGGTGAGACGCTCGGCCCCTCCGGCCTTGAAACGCACCGCCTCAAGGGTGGCGGCGCGGGTGTTCTTGGCGGCGAGAAGAAAATAATCGGCGAACGCCTCCACCGCTTGGACCCGGTCGAGTGTCGGTCCATGGTCCCGCCGGCAGGCGCGCCGGTACGGGCACCACCCGCACCAGGCGGGGCCGGGGTTCAGGGGATACGACCCGCTGTCGGCGAGAACGGCGAGGACCCGCAGCGTCTCCAGGAGACCGGCCCGGTTCCTGGAGAATGTGTCGGCCTCCAGGGTGACGCGCGCCTCTAAATCGCGCGGCACGGCGGTGCCCGGGGAGGTGAACCAGGGGCCGACGCCGAGGACTTCTGCCTCCACGGCGAGACCGGGCGCACCCCAGGCGCCGGCGTTGGCCTCCGCCATCAAGATGTAGAGGGGGATCTGCAGGGCCTGTCCCTTGAGCGCCGCCGTCATGCTGGTGAACGACTCGATCCGCTTCGAAGTCTTGTAGTCGCTGACGCGCAGCCGGTCACCGACCGCGACGGCGCGATCGAGCCTCCCGTGGATGCGCAGAGCCACCCCGTCGCCGAGGTCGAGGGCCGCCCGGGCCTCCTGTTCGATCCCGATCAGGCGCGCCCCGTCGCGGGCCAGGGCCGCCGTGTCGTCGTCGAGAAACCGTTCCAGCGCCGCATTCCAGTCGGTCCGCAGGGCTTCCCACAGGGCCGGGTACCGGGGCCCGAGGCGGGCCTCGAGTTCGGCGGTGGCTGCGTTCCAGGCGGCGGGCAGCAGGGCGCGGGCCCGGCGGACCACGCGATCGGGGTCGGTCCCCGGTCCGACGAGGTCGCCGGCATCGCGGATCCCGGCGAAGACGGTGCGCAGGACCTCGTGGATCCGTCCGCCCAGATCGGCCGGGTCGATCTCCCACTCGGGCGCCGCCTCGTCCAACTCGCCGACCTTCAGGACATGGGCAAAGAAATGGCGCTGTGGACACTGGCCGAAAGTCTCGAGCCGCGACGGTGACCAGGTGATCGCTTCCGGGCCCGGCGACCCTGAAACCGGCTCCGGACGCCGCGACCCGGGACCGGGGCAGGCATCGAAACGGAGACTGCGGCCGTCGCCGTCCTCGATTGCTTCGACCATTTCGAGACCGGCGCGCAGCGCCGACCCGGTGGTCGGATCGAGGGACGGAAGATCCGCGAGGATCGCCCCGAGCCGTCCGGCTCCGGCGCAGGCGAGGGCGGCGCCGGTCAGTGCCTCCCGAGGCGGCAGCATGCCGTGCAGGCGCCACGCGTCGTCCGCCGCCTCCCCGGGATGACCGGGGACGCGGTGCGCCGCGCCGGTGAGCAGATCCGGGGCCGGATCGCCCCACCCGACCCGGGCGATCTCGCGCAAGACGAGACTCGGCACGCGGGCGCGGCCCGCATCGTCGGCCCGCTGCCACGACACGACGAGGTGATCCCTGGCGCTGCCGATCATGTGGGCGAGCAGCAGGTGCTCTTCCTCGAAGGCGGTGGACGACAGGGCGAGTGGAACGCCGGCGTCACCGCGCAGGGCCCGCCGGTCGGCATCGCCCAGGAACGGGTCCTCGGCCGCGCGCCGGGGGAAAAGATCGGCGTTGAGTCCGATGAGAAACACGGCGCGGAAGGACAGACCGCGTGCCTGCATGGTGTCCAGGACCCGCACTCCACCGTTGTCGTCCGCGGAGGTCCCGCCGTTCCCTCCGACCGCGCCGATCGGGATCGAGAGATCCTGCAGACCGGTTTCGAAGGCGCGCCACGCCTCGGTGGTGGAGAAGGGCACGCCGGCCGCTTCGAAGTCGCGCAGGTCCCCGAGGACGGAGGCGACCGCAACGACGCCCCGGTCGTCGTCGCTCGTCCCGGCGAAGCCGTCCACCGTGCCGGCCAGCGCAGTCTTCAACCGGTCGGCCCAGGCACTCCAGCCCGCCGCCCTGCGGAGCGGTCGCACGGCCCGTTCGATCCGGCGGACCGCGCCGGCCAGGGCGGCCGCCTGACGACGACGCGCCTCCTTCATAATGGCGACCCGGCCGGCGGCTTCGGGATCGTCCGCCGGCGCGTACGGCTGCCACGCCTCCACCCAGGCGGGGAGCTGTTCGGTCCAGCCGTCGAATCCACCGGTGACCTTGAAGGCCCGGGCCAGATTGTCCCAACCATGCGCTTCGGCGCCGACCGGGCGGCCGTCGAGGCGGAGAAGCCCCGACCGTGCGAGGTCCATCAACGGCTGGCGTTCGTAGTCCCCGGTGGCCAGCCGCGCCAGCTGGATCGCCGCCTGGACCCGGACTTCGCGCACCGCCGGCAGGGAGGCGCTGGTGGTGAACGGCAGCCCGTGCGCGCTGAACACCGGTTCGAGGATCGCGGCATACGGCTCGAGCGAGCGGGAGATGACGCCGACGTCGCGCAGTTCGATACCGTGGTCCCGGTGCAGCGCGAGAATCCGGAGCGCCGCTTCACGCAGCTCGGCCGCCGCCCCCTGCGCGTGAAAGGCGGAAATCATCGCCGGAGGATCCGGCCGGGCGTCTTCGGTGTATAGCGCCGGCAGGAGCGCGCCACACAGGCGGGCACCGGCATCGGGGCCGGGATGTGGGTCGGGCTCGATGCGGGTCGGTTCCGCGCCGAACGCGACCGGCCAGAACCGGCGCGCATAGGCGTAGGCGGGGGAGTCAGGATGGTGCGGCGTCAGGTAGACGGTGCGTTCCGCCCCGGCCTCGACCGCCTGCATGAGATCGAGCGCGGCGCCGGTGAGATCGTAGGCGCCGTAGTGGACCACCAGCGGGAATCCGGTGGCGAAGCGCGTCAGGTGGGGGCGGGCCGCGGCGAGGAGTCCGGCCCGATCCGTCAGACCCTGCCGGCGCAACGTCTCCAGCGCCCGTGAGAAGGGGGCGTAGAGTTTCAGCAGCAGCCGCCCGCGATCCGACAGCCCGGCGGTCCGCCCGCCGGGTTCGGGCGGTATCCCCGCCTCGCGCAGATCGATCAGGGACGCCAGCAGCGTGGAAATCGCGCCGGGGCGCGCCGCGACATAGGACGCCAGGTCACCTCCGGCGGCCGCCACCACGCGGGCGAGGATCGCCTCCAGGACGCGATTCGGGGCGACCCGGGGGAGTGCTTCGCCCGCCGCCGCAACCGCGGCGCGGGCCAGCGCCTGGTGATGAAAGAAATGAACATTCAGGAGGGCCGGGAACGATCGCGCCAGGACGATCCTCAGGTGATCGATCAGACGGCGCGTGGGGACGACGACGGCCACTGGTGCGAAGGCGCCGACGGGCGCGCCGGCGCCGCGGGCGTCGTCGTCCGCCCGCCCTGTGTCGCCGGCCCGGGCGGCGCGGAGATGGTCGGCCAGGCGCGCCTCGAGGACCGCGAAATCGTGATGCCCTTCGATGATTCTCCGGGATCCTGCGGCCACGCGGGAGACCCTCGCTGATGCGTGGCCCGCATCTTAGCCGGATGGGGTCGGGCGTCGCCAGCCCGCGAACGGAACCTATGAGTTCGACGTCGGGTCGGGGTCGGTGGGTTTCGGGGCGGGGCCGTCCCCGGATTCCGGGTCTCCGTCTCTGGACTTCCCGGCCGAGCCGCGGTCGCGGTTCATGAACTCGGCGACTTCCTCCTCGAGGCTCTTGGGCGCCTCCTTGCGGCGCGCTGCCGCGGGGCGGGCCTTGCGCCGTGGCCGCTGGCGTTCCTCCTCCATGTCCCGATCGCGATCCCGGTCCGGCAGGGCGAAGTCCTCGGCGACGAACGTCGGCGGGGGCGGCGCGACCGGCAGCGAAGACGCGATCGCGGCCGCATCGGGCAACAGCGCGTCGATCAGCAGGCGGCGCTTTGGCGTGCGCACCGCGGTCTCGAACCGCTGGTAGAGTTCCTGCGCCGCGTCGCCGGCCATGCGTCAGTTGGCTCCCGTGTCCTGCTGGAACATCCGGAGGCCGCGCCGGGCGTTTTCGTTCAGCGGGTCGAGCTCGATCGCGTGCCGCCAGGCGGACACGGCCTTCTCCGGCTGGTTGAGTTTGTAAAACGAATTCCCGAGGTTGGTATAGGCGATCGACGAGTCGGCGGCGCCTTGCACCGCCTGGTTGAACATCTCGACCGCCTTTTGATGATCGGCGCTCGCGTGGTACAGGAAGCCGAGGTTGTTGAAGACCTCCCCCATGTTCGGATCGAGCCGCAGCGCTTCCTGGAACGCGGCGATCGCCTCGTCGGCGCGGCCCAGCTTGGACAGGACGAGGCCGCGGTTGTTGTGCGACTCGGCGAACTCGGGCACCAGTTCCAGGGCCCGATCGAAGGCCTGCAGCGCGGCCTCCAGAGCGCCGCGATAGTAGAGGACGACGCCACGGCTGTTGCAGGCCTGGGCCTCCTCCTGACGATGCCGCGAGAGTTCCGCCTGGTCGCGCTGGGCCTGCGTTTCGATCGCCTGCAGGACGGATTTATTGCCCTCGGTGATGCTGCGCAGGGCCGCGTGGGTCTTCTCGGTCTGTCCTTTGACGAGGGTCAGGAGCTGCTGCATCTGCAGCGAGTCCTCGGTGGCCCGGCCGAGACCCTTCTCGATCGTTGCGACCGCCTGGTCGAGACGCCGCGTCGAGGATTGCACCGTCGCCATCTCCCCGAGGAGTTTCTCCACCGCTTTCTGCTGCGTCTGCGCCAGCGCGTTCATCTGCGCCAGCAACTGGGCCGCCACCGCGTCGGCATTGGACATCCCATTGGCCCGCGCGTCGAGTCGGGTGCTGAAAGCGAGGAGGCCTTCCTCCAGGGAGCGCTGCAGGGCAACCGAGGACCCGGCGACGGCACGCTCGATCGATCCGAGGCGCTGTGGCAGCGCCCGGAGTTCCTCCGAGGTCGCGCCCGGGTGGGGCGCGGGAACGCCGGCCGGCGCCCCGGGGGCGGAGACCGGCGATCCGGCCGGCGCGACACCCGCCGCCAGCCGCTCGAGGATCGCCTGCGCCGCCTCGCGGACGACTCCCTGGATTTCGAGGGCGGAAGTGAGGAGATCCTTGCGCACGTCGGTCAACCGGCGTTCGATCTCCGCCCCGGGGCGCGGGTCGCCGGCCGGGGCCGCCACCGGACCGCGGCGCGCCATGTCGAGCATCGCCTGGCTGGCCATCATCAAGGAGCAGTCCCGCGCCTGCTGATCGAAGAAGCGGCACTCTTCGTAGATGCACTCCCGGTTGACCGGATTGCCGTGATCATCCACCGGCTTGAGGGCCGACAGCATCGGACAGATCATCTTCGCTCCTCGTGATTGGCGCCGGCGGCGCTCATGCGGCCTCGTTCTCCAGGAAGGTCAGGCTGGTTTCACCCTGCAGCCGCTGCCGCCCGCCAGTGAGGTCGGCGAGCACGAGGTCGCGATAGGCCCGCGCCAATGCGGCCCGCAATTCGGGTGTCTCGTGTTCCTTCAGGAGGGCCTCGAGCGTGCGCGCCGCAAGGTCCGGATCCCCCCCCCGGAAAGCGCCGAAGGCCAACAGGCGGCTGGCGCCGATGTCGCGCAGGTGTTCGAGCGCGCGGGGATAGTCACCGCGCCGCAGGGCGATCTCGCCGCGCAGGCGGGCGGTCTGGCGCCGGTCGAGAGTCTCGGAACGCTCCTGCAGGACGTCGGATGCCTGGTCGAGATCGCCGAGGTCGACCAGGGCGCGGACCACCGCCTCGGTATCGGCGCCGCGGCGCGACTCGCGGGCGTCGTCAGGACGCAGCCGGCGGGACGAGCCCCGCAGCATCGTCACATAAGTCTCATGCACGCGGGCCAGCAGCAGGTTGGGGTCCGGGGCGATACGACGCGCTTCGGCCAGGCAGGCCTGTGCCTCCTCGTCCTCCTGTCGTGACGCCGCCAGGCGCCAGAGGCGCACCAGGATGGCGAGCCGCTCGTTGATGCTCCAGCCGCCGTCCTTTCCAGCCCGCAGGATCGCCTGCGATTCGGTGTCGCGGCCGGCCGCCGCGAGCAGGTCGGCAACCAGCAGCAGGCAGGCGCACGACTCCGGCAGGCGCGTGCGGAGTTCTTCCGCCGCTTCGAGCACCGCCGGGCCGAGATTGGGGTCCACCTGCGCGGCGCGCTGCAGATCGATCAGGGCCAGGTCGAGCCGCAGCCGGTGGGCGTGCGCCCGGCCGCGCTCCAGCCAGGCGGCGCCAAGATCCGGGCGGGCGCCGACGATCGCCTCGAACCCTTCGAAAGCGGCATCAGTGAGGGCCGGGTCACGGCGCGCGGCCTCGGCGAAGGCGACGAGGGCCCGATCGTGCTGGCCGGCGCTCAGGGCCGCCTGCGCGACCACCATCTGAAGGATTGGGTTCCCGCGGCTCTGCCGGCCGATCTCCTCCAGGCGGGGAAGGAGTCGCGCCGACTCGTTCGGCATCTTGAGCAGTGCCTGCTGCATCTTTTCCGCGGCGGCCTGGAACTTGCCGCGGGCGGTGTGGATCGCGCAGGCCGCGAGGTACGGGTCGGGGCAGATGGGGGCCGCTTCGACGCATTCCTGCAGGCGCTTGAGGACCATCGGTGCGAGCCCGTCGTCCAGCCGGAAGGCGGAGAGGTACAAGGCGGCGGCGCGCGGGAACATCTTCAGACGCTGCAGGGCCCTTCCCAACTCGTAAGTGGCAAACGCCTGCTTCGGGTCGGCCTTGAGGATCGACTCGAGATGGCCGGCGAGGACCGAGGCGAGATCGGGGTGCGCATCGAGCATCGACGAGATGACCTTGAGCGCGCGCGGCGAATCGCCGCCGTCGTACAGCATGGCGAGCAGGGCGAGGCCCGGCTGCGGGTCGCCGGGGCTGGCCACCTGGACCTTCTCCAACTCGGCCACCACGGTGTCCCGCAGCTTCGGATCAGCGGCCGCGGCGGCGCGTAGCGCCTCGGTGGCCTCGGTCGATCGCTGTTCGCCCGCCATGATTTTTCCGAGCGCCAGGGAGGCGATGGCCTGGGTCCCCTCGGCGGCGGCCAGCTCGCGAAGTCGGACAATCGCTTCCTGCGCCAGGGCGGGGTCGCGCCCGTAGGCCGCGAACCAGCGCTTGGCAGCCCCGTCGCCTTCGCCCCGGTGCCGCAGCGCGTCACCGATCACCAGCAAAATCCGCGCGGTCGAGGCGTCGTCACGCTCGCGCAGGATCTCCGTGCCGATTTCGATCACCCGGTCGAAACGTCCCGCCAGGCGGAGCGCCTCGACCCAGCCGCAGCGGGCCGCCAGATCGTCGGGGTGGCCGGCGACCAACGCTTCGTATTTCGCCAGCACCTGATCGAGAAGCGCCGCGTTGGGCGCCCCCCCGCGGGCCAGTTCGGCCAGTGCCGCGGCGTGGTCCTGGCGGTCCAGGTGAAGACCCGCGAGCAGACCCCGTGCCCCGGCGGCCTGCGGATGGTCGCGGTCAAAACGCTCCAAGGCGGCGCGCACCGTCTCGGCCTGTTCCGGGGCGTCGGAGAGGACCTGTCCGAAGGCGGCGGCGGCTCCGGCCAGGTCACCGCCGAAAAACAACGTCTCCCCGACGGCGAATCGCGCCGCGGTCGGAAGCGGACAACGTGGTTCGAGGGATCGCAGCGCGGTGGCGACCTCGCCGTGCAGGGCGGGAGCCGCTTCCGCCAGCAGGCTGAACGCATGGAGGAACTCGGCGGCCAATTGCGGGTGCGCGGTGGCGACTTCGGACAAGTGCGACAGCGCGTCCGGGAACCGATGCAGTTCGAGACAGGCCTCGGCGGCGGCCATCCGGGCATGGGGGGCCTGTGGATCGGCCTTCAGGACGCCGGCGATCCGGCCGAGCGCCTCGCCGGCGGAGGCAGGGGCTTCCCGGATCAGGTGTCGCAACACGACCACCGCGCGTTCGCGTTCACCCGACTCCAGCAGTCGGTCGGACAGCAGGAGATGCGCGTCGGCGACCGACGGGTCCTTCGCCAGCACCTGGATCAGACGGGGGACCAGAATGGCGGCCTCGCCCGGCGCCAGCATCGCCGCCTGGCGCAGATATTCCACCGCACGCCCCGGGTTGCCCTCGGACAGGTGCAGCTCGGCCAGCATGTGGCAGGCCCGGGCCGATCCGGGCGTCGCCGCGGCGAGCGTCTCCAACGGCACCCGGATCGCGGCCAGCCCCTTTTCCTCGGCGATCGGCAGGAGCGTCTCCAGGGCGGCGTGGGCCTGGCCGCGGCGCAGCATGGTGGTCGCGAGCAGGCCGCGTGCCTCGCCTGTCGGGTCGTTGAGGGCCAGCTTCTCGAGTACCGGCACGGCGCGATCGAGAAGCAGTCCGGCTTCGATGAGCGGCCGGAGCGCGCCCAGGGCGCGGGATGTATCGCCCGCCGCGAGAGCCGCCGAGGTCAGGGTCCAGCGCAACTCGTGATGATCGCCCGGCCCCTCCATCGCGGCCGCGATCCGATCGGCGACTCCACTCCCGAGCCGCGGGTCGGTCTCGAGGGCCACGCCGAACTGCTGCACCGCCTCGTCCACGCGGCCGGCGAGAAGGTAGAGGTCCGCCACCGCCACCCGCAGGGGGGAGTTGTGATAATCCCGCGCCAGGAGCGCTTGCAGCCGGGCCAGGACACGCGGCAGCTCCTCCGGGTTGTTCCTGGCGATCGCCCGGTAGATGCTCCCCGCCATCTCGAAATCGCGCTGCACCTCGCAGCCGAGCGCGAGGGAATAGGCGGAGTGCAGCGACGGCTTGGCCAGCTTGGCGTCCGGGGCGCTCTTGCGCAGAGTGTCCCACTTGGAGCGGTGCCGCGCCAACGTCGCCCGCAGTTCCTGGGGATCGATGCGTTCGATCGCCTCGAGGGCGTGGGGGAGGTCGTCCTGCCGGACAAAATGATCGGCGATCGCTTCGTAGAGCGGCCCGACACGGGCGCGGCGCGCGCGGAGTTCCTCGATCATCTCGGCGGCCCGCTGGAACTCGCGGGGATCGCGCCGAAGGATCGTACGCAGTGCGTCGGCCGCCTCCGCGCCGTGGTCGGCGAGAACCGACAGACGGGCGAGTTCAAAAAGGATGTCCGCGTTTTCGGGGGCCTTGTCACGGGCCTCGGTCAGGATCTCGATCGCCCTGTCGATCTGGCCCTTGGAGTAGAGCTTCAGGGCGCGCGACACGGCACGCTGCTCGGCGCTCTGGGTAAGATCGCGGACGATCTCTTTCAGGCTGCTCAGATCCATCGTCCCTGGCTCTCCAGGTGGGCAGACTAAAGCCCTGACCCCGTGCAATATAGGGTCCGGCCGGGAGCTTTCAACGGGCCCCCGCCCCCCCGCCGGGCACGCCGGCGAGGGTCGGGGCGGAACGCCACCGGCGTCAGTCGTGATGCCCGGCTGGACAGCGCGTCCAATTTCTGCACCCGCCCCATAAGCCGTTGACCCGTCACGACGAGCGACCCAACCGCCGAGTTTGCCCGCGTTGGGTGGCCGGATCCCCGACACGATCACGGATTCGTCACCGCCGCTGACAGGTCGCGGTTTACCCCGCAAACCCATTGAGCCACAGGGGTTTCGTCTGCATGCCAGCCGCAAAGCCGTGCTGGCAGCGGCCTTGCTCTATCAAAGGTGCCGGTCCCGGAGTGCGGGTGCCGGCGTTCTGCAGGCAGGCCAAGGGAGGGACGACCCGAGACATGAGACATCATCGAGGCAAGACAAAGGGACCGCTGATCGGCGCGCTGATCGCCGGCTTTTTGACGGCGATCCTTTCGGCCGACCTGACCGCCCTGGCTGCCGCAAAGTCGAAGATCTCGGATGAAGTCGAGCACCAGGTCCGGGGTGCCGGCTCGGATGACCTGCTGCCGGTCATCATCCAGACGGTGGCGGAGCCGACCACCGGGCATTTCGCACGCCTGCATGGGCGCGGCGGTTTCATCAAGGGACGCCACGCCTCGATCCGTGGCTATTCGGCGCGTGTCCCGGCGGCCCAGATCGCCGCCCTCGCCGACGACCCTGAAATCGAACGGATCTCATTCGACACCCCCGTCCGGGCCCACCTGGACGTGGCGACCCGCGCGGTGCGGGCCGATGTCGCCCGGGCCGAGTACTCCAACCTGAGCGGCAGGGGAGTCGGCATCGCCCTGGTTGACACCGGGGTCATGACCCATGTCGATTTCCAGCGTCCCAAGGGCCAGCCGCAGGTCGTGGAAGTCGAGGTCGTGGGGCGCGAGCCGGGCCTCATGGATTACTTCGGTCACGGCACGCACGTCGCCGGGATCCTGGTCGGCAATGGCGCCGCCTCGTCCGACAACCGTTCGTTCCGGAGCTTCCGCGGCCTGGCCCCGGAGGCGCAGTTGATCTCGATCCGTGCCCTGCAGCCGGACGGGACCGGGTTCACCTCGGACGTGATCGCGGCGATCGACTGGGCCGTCCGTTTCAAGAGCACCTATAACATCCGGATTCTCAATCTCTCGCTCGGCCACCCGGTGTACGAGTCGTATGCGGTCGATCCGCTGTGCCGCGCGGTCCGCGCTGCCTACGACGCCGGCATCCTCGTTGTGGTCGCCGCCGGCAACGACGGCGGCGTCGGATCCGGGTTCGGCACCATCGGCAGCCCGGCGAACGAACCGACGGCCGTGACCGTCGGGGCGATGGATGACTCGAACACCGCCGCCGTCGAAGATGACGTCCTGGCGTGGTACTCGTCGAAGGGTCCAACCCTGATCGACCATCTCGTCAAGCCGGACTTGGTGGCGCCGGGGACCTGGATCGTTTCGACTCGCGCCCCCGGGTCGTACCTCGACACCACCTACCACGATCTCGCCCTCCAGGTGGGGGACTACCGGACGGACCCGGCCAACGCGGCACAGGACGGCGACTACTACACCCTCGCCGGAACCTCGATGGCCGCCCCCTTCGTGGCGGGGACGGCGGCCCTGATGATCCAGCGGGACCCCCTGTTGAGCCCGGCCAGCATCAAGGCGCGCCTGATGCGGTCGGCGGCGAAGGACCAGTACCTGGTGTTCGAGACCGGCGCCGGCTACCTCGATGTGGCCGCGGCGATTGCGGCGCAGGGGCAGGCCGGCTCGGCGCCGTCACCGCGCTCCATGCTCGCCCACGACGGTTACATCTACCTCGAGAACACCGGTTTGATCTGGCAGCGGCTGGGCGTGGACTCGGAGCTGTGGAGCAACGGCGCTATCTGGGGTGACGGGAAGGGCGCCAGGGCGAAATGTGTTCTGACCGACGTCCCGGAGGAGATCCTGACGGCGTATGGCGCCGTCTGGGGCGGCGGGAAGGCCGGGGGCAGCCCGGCTACCAAGAGCCTGGTGCCGGTCGAGAACGACCAGATCACCACCAGCGGTTTGATCTGGAGCGTCTATGGCGCCCTGCACCAGGGTTTCGGGGCGGGCGTCGACAGCCTCTCGGCGGTCTGGGGCGGAAGGAAGGCTAAGTAGCCATGGTCACCTTCCTGGGGACGGTCATGGCCCTGAGTGCCCTCGCGGCGGTGGAGAGTCTCCGGCACGGGATGGCGGGACTCAGCGTCGACTACCTGCTCCTCCTGGTTTTCGCCTGCGTCGCCGCCCCGCACACGCTCTGTCTCGGGCACAACGCCCGCATCTCGACCCTGCAGCCATTCATGCTGGCGGCGATCGTCCTGTTCGGTACCAAGGAAGCGATGCTGCTGGCGTTCGTGGCGATGCTTTACTTCTGGATCGTCGGACGACCCCGGCTGGTGGCCTACAAGGCGCTGTTCAACCTGTGCAACTTCGTGCTCTCGGCCTGGGCGGGTGGCCACGTCTACAGCCAGGCCGGCGGCCAACACGACGAAATCAGTTCCCCGGCCTCGCTCCTGGGGCTCCTGCTCACGGTCTTGACCTTCTTCGTGGTGAATACCGGCCTCGTGTCCATCGTCGTCGGGATGGAGCAGCGGATGTCGCCCTTCCGGGTCTGGTACGAGAAATACTCGTGGACCATCAACAGCCAGCTGGCGGGTGGTTCGCTCGTCATTCTGCTCGGGATGCTGCGGACCAGCTTCGGGCCGGCGGTCTTCTTCCTGGTTGTGCCGTTCTGCGTCATGAGTTACCACTTCTACAAGGCTTTCTTCCCGAAGGCGTCGCACCGAGCCCACCGGACCTGAGACGCCTCTTGTCGGCCCCGGCGACCGCGCCGACCCTCCCCCGGCGCGGCCGCCCACTCTGGGGTGACGACCCCCGCCGGTCCTGATTAGCGGCCGGAGCTGGTCAGCCCGGTCATGGACCACCCAGTCAGCCTGGCACCCGTAGGTGCCCCCGGACGCAAGTGGCGGGCCGCAGCGCGGCGTGGCGACCTCGAGCCGCGCCATGCGCGTCGGATGGGCGCCCCGTGGCCCTCGCGAGCGAGTGCGGAGCCACGACGCGCTGCCGCCCGCCACCCGAAACTGGGAATACCTCAGGGGCCTAACCTCTTGACATTCTCGGACTTCAGGGTATTTTCCCGCCACTGTTGTGGCGCACCCGCGGGCATCCGGGGCGTCCGTGGAGGTTGCAACGGTGCGCTGGCGGGCTTGGGGGGTGGGGATTGGGCTGATACTGGGGGCGATCGCCGCCGTCCAGGCAGCCACTACGGGAGGCATCCACGGGATCGTCGAGGGCCCCTCCGGCCCGCTTCCCGGGGCGACCGTTTCCGTCACCAACCCATCCCTCGGTGTGTCGGAAGGGGCGCAGACCGACGCGCGGGGAGCATTCCGGGTCGCCCCGCTCCCACCCGGGCGCGGGTATGTGCTGCAGGCGGTGTTCCCGGGCATGGCCTCCGTCACTTATTCGGACATCGAAGTGATGTCCGGGCGGGTCGAGGCGATCGTCGTCGGCCTGCGGCCCGAGGGTGAGGTCAGGGAACAAGTGCGGGTCGTCGGCCGCCCCCCCGTCGTGGACACGGCGGAGGCCACGACCCAGACACGGTTCTCCGCCGAGTTCATCGACGCGCTGCCGATCCTGGGCCGGGAGTACCAGGATGTCCTGTCGCTGGCCCCCGGGGTCACCGATGTCGACGGCGACGGCAACCCCAACATCCATGGCGCGCGGGACACCGATGTCGTGACCCTGGTGGACGGTGCCTCCACGGTCGATCCGCTGACCGGCAAGTACGGACAGGAACTCAACCTCGACTCGATCCAGGAGATTGAGATCAAGACCTCCGGCGCGTCGGCGGAATTCGGCCGGGCCCAGGGAGGGTTCGTCAACATCGTCACCAAGTCCGGGGGGAACGAATTCGAGGGGCTCGCCAGCATTCACCTGCGCAGCCACCTATTCGACGGCGACGGCGCCGGTGTCGACATTCCGACCCTGCACGGCGGCGTCAGCGATGAATCGATCCGCGATCTCGAGTTCGGCGATGTGCAGGGTTACCTGTCGCTCTCCGGTCCGATCCGCAAGGATCGCGCCTGGTACTTCGTCACCGCCGAGTACATCCAGCGACAGGAGCCGGTGAACGCCCTGACCCAGGTGTTCGTCCGCGACCAGGAGCAGTGGCGGATGTTCGGCAAAGCTTCGTGGGACATTTCCACCGGCAACAAGCTGGTGTTCTCGGCCACCTGGGACCCCCAGACGTATCAGAACCAGGGGGTCGGGACCTTCGTCGCCGAGGAGTCAGGCTGGACGATCGATCGCGGCGGGTGGAACCTGCTGCTCCGCGACACGCTGGTCTTCAGTCCGAACGTGTTCCTCGAGGTCCTCGGGCAGTATTTCGAGACCACGCCGGCCGTGACGCCGACCCTGAGGCCCGACACCAACGGCAACGGGATCCTGTTCCGCGACCTGAGCGACGACGGTCTGTGGGATGCGGTCGAGACCGACCCAGGGGACGATTTCGACACCGACGGCGCCTGGGATGTCTTCGAGTCGGACCTGAACCGCAACCGGAAGGTCGATTTCAACGAGGACCGCGACGGTGATCGGCAGTTCACGCCGCCGAAGGGGTGCGAGGGAGAGTCGCGGGAGGATATGGACTGCGATGGTCACCTCGACGCGACGAACGAGGACCAGGATGGCGACGGCCGGTTCGACGTCAACGTCGAAGACCTCGACGGGGATCGCCGTTACGACACCGGCACCGAGGACCGCAATTACAACGGCATCCTCGATGACCGCCCGTTTCCGAGCAGCGCCGACACGATCTATGCCTTCCCCGAACCGGGCAATGAAGGGGACCCGGTTCTCCTCTCCCCGACCTATCCCTACGCATCCTACCGTCCGCGACCGCGCGACCGCCAGTACCTCCTGGACCAGCAGTTCGATCGCATCGTCGGGCCCTACAACCGCAGCGTGGTGCAGGACGAGCGCCGGGTCACTCTGCGCCAGGACCTGACGGTCTTCGTCCCGGACTGGTGGGGACAGCACGACTTCAAAAGCGGGCTGGTTTTCGAACAGGAATCGTTCGCGCAGACGACCCGGCTGCGGCCTTTCTTCATCCTCGAGCCTCCCAACCCGGTTGGCAACCGGATTTACGACGCCGAGCTGCCGACCGAACCGACGGTGGACAACGACGCGTCGAGCCAGACGATCGGGGTGTACGTCCAGGACACCTATAAGCCGCGACCCAACGTCACGCTGCGTCTCGGCGTGCGCTACGACCGCGAGGCCACCGACGCCTTCGGCTACACGCCGTTCGAGCCGGCGGCGGAGCGCGCGCTCTACGACCAGCTCTGGGCGCTCGGCGGGGGGGAGCGGGGCGTCGTGGACTCGATTCTCGGAAACGGCGATGGGCTGACGAGCCAGGGATACTGCAGTGACCCGATCTTCGCCGGGCTCGATTGCGTGCTGAATCCCGGTGACAATGAGGTCCTCACCGACCTCAGCGGTTTGCGCGACATCGCAACGTCGCGGCTGACGCAGCACCATGCCATCGTCACCCTGGCTGCCAAGAGTCTCGAGACCCTCTACCCCGATGCGATCGTCACCGACCCGGTGACCGGGGAGAAAATCATCGACCGCCAGGTCCTCCTGGATCGCGGTGCGGCGACCTTCCAGGAGCGCGAGGCGTTCCGTCTGACCAACAACAACCTGTCGCCGCGTCTGGCCGTGACCTGGGACCCGCTGGGTGACTCGCGGACCCGGATCTTCGCGAACTGGGGGCGCTACTACGACAAGCTGTTCCTTGGGACGGTGGTGCCGGAGCAGGGACCGGACACGATTTTTCGCACCTACGTGTGGGACAAGGACGGGGTCGGCGCCAACGGCAGGCCAAACTCCCAGTTCGGGCGGACGATCTCCAAGGCACCGCCCTCCGCTGCCCAGGTGGACCGGAGCCTGCAAACACCCTACAGCGACGAGTTGTCGATCGGCGTGGAGCGGGAAATCGCACCCGAGGTATCGCTGTCGATCACTTACGTGGATCGACAGTACCACGACCAGCTCCAGGACATCGATGTCAACCACGAGCTGCGCTTCGACGCCTCGGGACAACCCCTCGACGTTCACGGAACGTACGAATTCGACCCGGTGAAGGGCCTGCCGGTACGCCGGATCGACGGCCGGCCCGATCTGTTCATCCACAACTACTTCTTCAACCAGATTTTCCGGTTGGGCAACTATGACTCGGCCGAGTACCGCGGGATCGAGTTGCAGTTGAGCCGCCGGCTGCACCGCCGTTGGCAGATGAATGCGTCCTACACCTACTCGCGCGCCCTGGGATCGGCGGAGTCCTTCCAGTCGGGGCTCGGCGACGACCCCGCCGCCCGCGCCAGCGAGTACGGCTACCTGGATTACGATCAACGGCACGTCGTGAAAGTGAACGGCTCGTTTTACCTTCCACGCGACTGGCAGATCGGGACGGCGGTCGCCTGGTCGTCGGGCCTGCCTTTTTCGATCGTCGATCGCTTCGTGGCGGCCGACAATTACGACTACGGCCAGGATCGACTCCTGTACGGTACCAGCGGGACGAACGACGCCGGGCAGCCCGCGTTCGTGCCGCGGCAGCGCAACGCGGAGCGCAACAGCCCGATCCTGAACATCGACCTCCGGGCCCAGAAGGCCCTGGTGATCGGGCGCACCGCGGCGCGGCTGTTCCTGACCGTCGACAACCTGCTCAACAGCGACGATCTCCACGTCTCGTACTACAGCCCCGATCCCAGCGAGGCGTTTCTCGGGACCCAGGTCGAATCGACCCGCCGGTTTGGCCGCCGCTTCGAAGTCGGCCTGCAAGTCGAGTTCTAGCGACCGGGGCGAACTGACCTCTCCCAAGTCTCGGGTGGCGGGCCGCAGCGCGGCGTGGCTCCGCACTCGCTCGCGAGGGCCACGGGGTGCCCATCCAACGCACATGGCGCGGCTCGAGGTCGCCACGCCGCGCTGCGGC
>JANNTZ010000096.1:0-1766 GCA_031394595.1 Acidobacteriota bacterium | reverse complement strand
CGGGTCGGATCCGCGGATGGTGGAGGTGGGGCCGGACCTGGGGTTCCCCGAGGCAGGGGTGCGCACGGCCCTCGCCGACGGCTGCCGGCTGCTGATCCTCGGCGATCCGCACAACCCGACCGGGGCCCCGGTGCCGGCCGGTTTCATCGATGCGATGGCGGCGGCGCATCCAGGCACCATCATTCTGGCAGACGAGGCGTATGCCGAGTTCGCCGGGCCAACGTCGATCGGCCTGCTTGACCGCCACCCGAACCTGTTGGTGGCCCGGACGTTTTCCAAGGCTTACGGACTGGCGGGGCTGCGCGCCGGGGTCCTGATCGGCCGGCGTGAGACGCTGTCGTGGATCGCCCGGATGCGGTCGCCGTATGCCGTCAACAGCGCGGCACTGGTGTCGCTGGTCGCGGCGCTCGGCGACGAGGAGTATGTCAGTCGCTACGTCGCCGAGGTCCGCGCGGCGCGCGGGCGGCTGGCCGACGGTCTGGCGCGCATGGGGGTGCCGACCTTTCCGAGTGTCGCCAACTTCGTCATCGCCCGGTTCGGGGAACGGGCGCAAGCGGTGCGAGCGGCGCTTCGGGCGCGCGGCGTCCTGGTGCGCGACCGGAGCGATCACCCGGTCCTCGCCGGGACGCTTCGGATCGGTGTCGGGACCGGGGCCCAGGCCGACGTCTGCCTGGCGGCGGTGGCCCAAGCTCTCGCCGAAGTCGGCGGGGGAGAGCGGTCATGAAGCGGCGCCGGGTCGCGGTTCGCAGCAGGGGCGCACGCCGCGCCACCGTCCGCCGCGCCACCAAGGAGACCGACATCCGGGTGCGCGTCGGGCTCGAGGGAAAGGGCAAAGTCCGCGTCGTCACCGGAGTCGGCTTCTTCGATCACATGCTGTCGGCGCTGGCGCTGCATGGCGGGATCGATCTCGACCTGGCGGCGCGCGGCGATCTCCACATCGACCAGCATCACCTGGTCGAGGACTGCGGCATCACCTTGGGCCAGGCGATCCGCAAAGCGCTCGGCGACCGCAAGGGGATCGAGCGCACCGGGTTCTTCGCCTTTCCGATGGAGGAATCTCTCGCCCTCGCGGCGGTGGACCTGGGCGGGCGACCGTCGCTGGTCTGCAAGGCGCGTTTCCGCCGCGCCCGGGTCGGCGACCTCGAGTGCGACACGGTGCCTGAGTTTCTGCGCGGCCTGACCCGCGGCCTGCAGGCCGACCTGCACGTCGTCCTGCCGTACGGCTGGAACGACCATCACAAGATGGAGGCGCTGTTCAAGGCGGTCGGCAAGGCGCTGAAGGTGGCGATGAGCCGCGACCGGCGCTACCGCGGGCTGGTCCCCAGCACCAAGGGGATGATCGAATGATCGCTCCACGGCGCGGAGGTTCGATCCGGTGATCGGGGTAGTGGATTACGGCGCCGGCAACTTGCGCAACGTGCAGGCGGCGATCGGGCGACTTGGCGCCGACTGGCGGCCGGTCGTCGTCCCGGACGATCTGCAGGGCCTCGACGGCGTCATCCTGCCGGGTGTGGGGCGCTTCGGAGCAGCAGCGCGCCGCCTGCGGGAGGGGCGGCTCTTCGATCCCCTGCGGGACTGGGCCCGTGCCGGCCGGCCGTTCCTGGGTATCTGCGCCGGCATGCAGCTGATGTTCGAGGCGAGCGACGAGGACCCCGGCACCAGCGGTCTCGGTATTCTGCCGGGCCGCGTCGAGAAACTGATGGCCGACCGGGTCCCCCATATCGGCTGGGCGGTGGTGGAGCGGCTCGGCGGCAGAGGTGGCGTCG
>JANNTZ010000088.1:0-5476 GCA_031394595.1 Acidobacteriota bacterium | reverse complement strand
TACCCACACTCCGGACGTATGACTTGCCCTCGCGGAGCGCAGCCAAAGGCTCCGGACTTGCAGGACGACATCTGCACCATGCGGGCCGATGGGTCGGGATTACCACGGCCCCTCGTTGTCGCGGTGCGGTGGGTCCGGGTGATCTATTCCAGCCTCTTGACACAAGACCAGCATCAGTGGTCACATGACCACTGATGCTGGTCACTCGATCTTCACCCTTCGGCAGCCGGACGCGCACCGGCGTCCTGCTGGTCCTCCGTCTCCTGGAAGAAAGTTACCCTCGCGAGATCGCGCGCCTGCTCGACGCTTCGCTGTTTGGGATCCAGGAAGCCCTGAAGCGTCTCGAAGTTGATGGCATTGTAGCCGCAAGAGCCGCCGGTCGCACCCGGCTGTACAGGATCAACCCGCGTTACTTCGCCTGCCGCGAACTGAAGCCCTACCTTCTTCGCCTCGCCGATCCGGAGGTCGGGCTCCAAGCGCGTGTCGCGCGTGTGCGGCGGAGACCACGGCGGACCGGCAAGCCGCTGTGAAACTCGGCAGGACGTCCGCCCTGACCGCCGTCGCGGCCGCCGTCGCAAAGGCCCTGGCCAGGGAGGGCATCCGCGCGGTCCTGACCGGAGGAGCCTGCGCCAGCCTCTACACGCGAGGGGCGTATCAGTCTTCCGACCTGGACTTCGTCCTGCAGAACGCTGTTCCCGTCGCCAGGATCGACGCAGCCCTGGCCTCGATCGGATTCCGGCGGCGAGGCAACCATTACGAGCATCGCGCCGTCCCGTTTTTCGTGGAGTTCCCCGCCGGCCCTCTCGGCATCGGCGGCGATCTTGGGATCCGGCCCGTGCGTCGCCGCATCGGGTCCGTCTTCGTCACACTGCTTTCGGCAACCGATTCATGCCGGGACCGGCTGGCCGCGTTCTACCACTGGCGGGATCGGCAGAGCCTCGCCGTTGCCGTCGGGATCGCCGTTCGCAACTCCGTCGATCTCAAGACCATCAGAAAGTGGAGCCTCGCGGAAGGCGCCGCGGAGGGGTTGAACGAGTTCCTGGCGGCGCTCGCTCGAGCACGTCCCAGACGACGGGCAGCCGCCGGGCCTCGTTCGCGCCGGGCGTGATCTACGCCCGCTTCTCCGGCCAGTTGGCGTAGGCGTACAGCATGTCCACGATCGATTGCTCGGCGCGGACGATGCCGGCGACCTTGTCGTTTCCCTCGATGACCAGGTACTCGTCGTCGGCGTGGGCCCGGCCGCCGTGGCCGAGACCGCCCTCGACGGCCGGCAGACCCAGCAGGCGCGTGTACTGGTACTGCGGGCTGCTGCCGGCGTGGCGCGGCCAGATCTGCGGCTCGATGCCGTACTTCTTGTAGACCGACAGGACCGCCTGCACCGGCGCGGCGCTGACGCTGGTCTGCGACCATTCGTCGCCGCCCCCCAGTTGCCGCACTTCGAGGTCGCCGAAACCTTTCGCCTTCAGGTGGTCGAGGATCATCTGCTTCTGCGCCGGGATCGTCTGATTGGGCACCAGACGCGAATCAATCTTCACGGCCGCCTTCTCCGGCAGGATGGTCGCCGACCCCGGCCCGGTGTAGCCGGCCCAGAGGCCGTCGATATTGAGCGAGGTGTCGAAGGTCAGGTGGTGCGCCGCCTCCTCTTCGTTCCAGTCGTTCATCCAGACCTTGGTGTTCTCGCTCTCGCTTTCGAACAGGCGCCCCTTGAAGCGGCTGTTCAGGACGCGCATCAGTTCCTTCTCTTCGTCGTTGGGCGGGCGGATGGCGTCGTAGTAGCCGGGCACGAGGATTTTGTTCTTGTCCTGGTCGTAGAGGGTGTTGAGCGCCTGCACCAGCCGCCAGACCGGGCTGTCGAGCGCCGCCTTGCGCGACGAGTGGATCGGCATCTTCTGCGGACCGCGCCCCCAGCGTGCGCCGTGCGCTTCGATCTCGAGGTACAGGATCCCCTTCGACCCGAGGTGCATGGTGACGTTGCCGCCGCGGTCCTGGCTGGGGCCGGCGTAGAAGTGGGCGTTCGCCTTGCGCAGCCGGTCGTTGTACGGCTCCAGCACCTGGTGGAAGTTGGGGCTTCCCTGCTCCTCCTCGCCGTCGCAGGTGAACATGATGTTCACCGGCAGTTTCCCGTGCACCTCGAGGATCGTCTCGAGGGCGTTGAGGAACATCCGGTTGGGGCCCTTGTCGTTGATGGCGCCGCGCGCCATCACCACCTGTTCGAACGGCGCCAGTGGGACGAGGCGCGCTTCGAGCGGCGGGTTCGACCAGCGCTTCTCGTCCCACGGCTGCGTGTCGTACATCATGTAGACCGAGATCGTTTTCGGCGCCCCGGCGTCGTACCAGGCCCACACCCCCGGCAGGCCGTCGGTCTTGACGATCTCGGCCTCCTTGCAGCCGATCGCCTTGAAGTGGCCGATCATCCGATCGGCCATCTCCTTGATCCCCATGTTCCAGGACGACACCGACGGCTGGCGCAGGTCCTCCTGCACCTTGCGGATGTGATCGGCCTTGAGGGCGGCGATCCGGTCGTGGATCTTGCGGACCTCCAGGGAGTCGAGCGCCTCTTTCGCATGGACCGCCGCGGGCGACAGGAGGTTCCACGTGCTCATCGCGGCCATCCCGGCCGCCGCCCTGCCGGACAGTTCAAGAAATTCTTTGCGGTTCAAATCCATCGCGAAGTCTCCTCCATGTCGTGCCTTCACTCCGGGCGCGCGAACTCGGCGAACCAGTTCTCCACCACGAGAATGCCGCTGACGTTCTGCTCTTCCCCGCCGACCGCCTCGGCGATCACGAACCGCTGGCCGTCGGCGCTGACGTCGAACCCGGGGGGCCAACCGAAGAGGATTGACCAGCCGAGCGGCTTGCGGCTGAAGACTGGCCGTGGCGTGCCGAGCCGGAATGAAGGCCGGGTCACTACGTCCACCTCCTGGATGGTCTCGCCCTGCACGTAGTAGAGGCGGTCGCCGCGACGGCTCCACCGGGGCCAAAACCCGCCGGACACCGAGACCTGCCATTTCCCCTCGGCCCCGGGGAACCGCTTGATGTAGACCTCATCGGTCCCGCCTTCATCGGAGTTGTAGGCGAAGTAGCCCCCGTCGGGCGACAGGCGCGGCCAAGTCTGGCTGCCCGCGGCCTTCACCAGCGGGACCGGTTTGCCGTCACCCTGCGTGTCGACGTACCAGAGGTCCCACGAGTTGTTCTTGTCGAGATCGGCGAGCAGCACGAACCGTCCGTCCCGCGAGTAGGAAGCCCCCCAGCCCTGCCCGAACGCCGCGGCCTCACCGGTCCCGTCCACCGCCTTGATCTTCAGCGGGAAGGGGGCGCCGGCTCCTTCGGTGTAAAGGAGGGCGCTGCCATCGGGGTTCCAGAAGCCGCTGCTGTAAGCGGGGTTGGCAGCCGACAGGCGGGTTCGCGTGCCACGCACGACATCGTGGATCCAGATGTCGCCGACGTCGTTTTCCCTGGCGGAAACCGACAGCAACTGACCGTCCGGGGACAGTTCGGGGAAGGGCCACTGCTCCTGGGGCGGACCGATCGGTCCGAGGACCTTCCCGCTTCGATCCGTCCAGACCATCTGCATCTTCCGCGAGGTCGATCCCTTGACATGCACGAGCGTGCCGTCGGAGGAGACGCTCGGCACGTCGCCGTCGGGCGCCACCAGGAACGGATCGCCGGTCACCTCGTGGCGCGCCAGCGAGAACGGCAGGGCCCAGATGCCCCCATTGCCCGGCTGGCGCCTGTAGAGGATGTGGCCGGTCGGGGAGTAGACGGGGAACCAGATGTCCTGACCGTCGATCTTGAGCAGGTCCTTCCGCTGGCCGCCGGCAAAAAGGGCGAGGATGTCCGGACGGCCACTCAGTTTATGCACCGCGAAGATCACTCCGCTGCCGTCGGGCAGCCAGGACGGTGTGTGGAAGTCGGACTCTTTCTCGGGATCGATCTTCAGGATCTCCTTGAGATCTCCGCCGAGCGCGGTAGTCTGATAAAGGCCCCCGTCGCCGCGCGTCAGGACGATCCTGCCGTCCGGACTCCAGGAGGCGCCGCTGCCGCCGGTCAGGTTGACGACGATGTCGGTGATCACAGCACTCTCACCACCGCCGGCCGCGGCCTTCCAGATCTTGCCGTTCGCGGCGTAGCCCAGCCAGGCGCTGTCGGGCGACCAGAAGACGAACGCCGGATCGCCGTGCGTCACGATCTCCACCGGTTCGATCCGCTCCAGCCGGCGGACCAGGAGTTTCGCCCCGTTGACGTAGGCGATGTTGCGACCGTCGGGGGAAATGGCGATCAGGGCGCCCTGGAGCCCGGACCGAAAGGGACCGTGGGCCGGCAGATCGAAACGGCGCACCGGCGGTTCCGGGCTGCGTGGGGCGAACATCCGGGTCAACGCGAAGGTCCCCGCGGCGGCCACGACGGCCGCCGCCACGGCGGCGATCGCCAGTCGTCGCATCGAACGGGTGGCGCGGGCGGCCATGGCCGCGACCGTTCCTTCCGCCGATCCCGTTCCCCCCGCCGAAGACCCCGCATCGTCCGCCGCCCCCGCCAGCGTCTCCTCGAGGATGAAGCGCGCCTCGCCGATGTCACGCAGCCGGCGGCGCGGATCTTTTTCGAGGCAACGCCGCACCAGGGCGCGGACGCGCGGCGGAACGGACGGCGGCAGCAGGCCCAGATCGATGGGCGCCATGATGACCGCCGCCATCACCTCGGAGATCCCATCGCCCACGAAGGGGCGGCGCCCCGCGAGCATCTCGTAGAGGACGCAGCCGAAAGCCCAGATGTCGGCCCGCCTGTCGACCGACTTCCCCTTCGCCTGCTCCGGGCTCATGTAGGCTGCGGTGCCAAGGATCATCCCGACCCGGGTCGCGGGTGTCGTCAGGGTGGGCGACATGGAGACTGCGCCCGAGCCGCTGGCATCCTCCTGCATCGCCTTCGCCAGGCCGAAGTCCAGGATCTTGACCCGGCCGTCCGGGGCGAGCTGGATGTTCGCCGGTTTCAGATCGCGATGGACGACGCCGTGCTCGTGCGCCGCCTCGAGCGCTTCGGCGACCTTGTGGGCGATGCCGATCGCTTCGTCCATCGGCAGCGGCCCCTCGCCGAGCCGGTGGGCCAGATCGGCGCCCGGGACCAGCTCCATCGCCAGGAAGCGGACCCCTTCGACGTGGTGCAGCCCGTGGATGGTGGCGATGCCGGGATGGTTGAGCGAGGCGAGCATCTTCGCCTCGCGATCGAAGCGGGCGAGACGTTCCGCATCGGCCGCGAACGCCTCCGGCAGGACCTTGATCGCCACTTCGCGGTCGAGCATCGTATCGACCGCCCGCCAGACGACACCCATCCCCCCTTCGCCGATCTTGTCGACGATGCGGAATTGGGCCAGCGTCCTGCCGATCACAAGGAGCTCCCCAGGGCGCTTCTCAAGGCCCGGTCGCGGCGGCAAGCACCGCCGACGAACCCGATCTGCCGAAGCGTTGGCGGGATTCTAGCGCAG
>JANNTZ010000058.1:0-2554 GCA_031394595.1 Acidobacteriota bacterium | reverse complement strand
TTGCGCTCCGGGCTCGAACGGGGCGGCCAGCGGGCCGAACACGCCGCTCTGGGCCGCGCTTGCCGTGGTCAGAAGCCAGACCACCAGGGCCCCGGCCATCGCCCGGAGAAGCAGCCTGAAGAGAAGTGACGACTCGGGTCTCTCGAACACCAGCACGCTGCCTCGCGCCATCCGGTCCACCGTCTCCTCCCCCTCATGGTCGGCCCGCCGGGACACTCCCGGCACGGCCCTGCGATCGTCGGTCCACCGCAGAAGATAAGTCCCGGCGCGCGGCAGGCAAGCCGGGGAGGGCACCGGCGAGGTCCAGGCCCGGCGGCTCCCGAGGAAGGGCCGGTGATTGCATTTCCGTGATCGCAGGGTAGGATCGGGATTGGGCCGCTGCCGCACCGACGCGGCCACTCAATCCGGGAGATCTCGACATGTCGATCCATTTGCCGCAGCCCCGTTCCTGGTGGAGGCCGTTCTTCATCGCCCTGTTTGCAGCCGCCTTCATGGTGGTCGCCCTCTCCACCTTCGCATCGCCCGAGCCGCCGTCCGCGGGCGCGCCAGGCGGCGGCGCGACCGGCGCGGGGTCGGGCAAGATGGGCCGCGGGCTGTCGTCGCGCCAGGGGGCCGACCTGGTCCTGCGCGGCGGGCCGATCTACACCATGGACGCGGCCCGGTCGTGGGCGGAGGCGATCGCCGTCAGGGGCGAGAAGATCGTCTACGTCGGGTCGGCAGCGGGGGTCGCCGACTACACCGGCCCGCGCACGAAAGTCGTGGACCTGAAGGGGCGGATGGTCCTCCCCGGTTTCCAGGATTCCCACATCCACCCGGTCAGCGGCGGCATCGGCTACCTGTCATGCGCTCTCTACGACCTGAAGTCGAAGGACGACTACAGCAAGGCGGTCAAGGAGTATGCCGCCAAGCACCCCGACAAGCCGTGGATCCGCGGCGATGGATGGGTCCTCGACGTCTTCGCCCCCACCGGCATCCCGCACAAGAGTCTCCTCGATGCGGTCGTCAAGGATCGGCCGGTCTATCTCGAATCGAGCGACGGGCACTCCGCCTGGGTCAACAGCAAAGCGCTGCAGATCGCCGGCATCACGAAGGAGACGCCCGACCCGCCCGGCGGAAGGATCGATCGCGACGCGAAGACCGGCGAGCCGGTCGGAAGCCTGCAGGACGAGGCGATGGAACTCGTGACCGTCCGGATGCCGATCGTCACCCCCGAGGAAAAGATTGAGGGGCTGCGCTACGCCCTGAAAATGTTGAACGGGTATGGCATCACGGCGTTCCAGGATGCCTCGGTCAAGTTGACCGGCGAGGACGCCTACCGATCGGCCGACACCTACCGGACCCTCGACGCGAACAAGCAACTGACCGCCCGCGCCGTGCTCTCCCTCTGGTGGGACCGCAATAAGGGCGAAGAACAGGTGCAGGGGCTGATCAACGCCCGGCACACCTACACCCACGGCCGGGTGCGCGCGACCACCGTGAAGATCATGCAGGACGGGGTCATGGAAGTGCAGACCGCCGCCGTCCTGAAACCGTATCTCGGGAAACCCGGGGGAACCGGGCTGGTGATGGTGGACCCCGAGAAGCTCAAGGGCTACGTCACCCGGCTCGACAAGGAAGGGTTCCAGGTCCACTTCCACGCCATCGGCGACGCCGCCATCCGCCAGTGCCTCGATTCCGTCGAAGCGGCGCTGCGGACCAACGGCGCCCGCGATGCGCGCCACCACATCTCCCACATCCAATTGTTCCACCCGTCGGACATCCCGCGTTTCCGGCAGCTCAACGTGATCGCCAACTTCCAGCCGCTGTGGGCCTACGCCGACGGCTACGTGAAGGAGCTCACCCTGCCGTTCTTCGAGCCGGAGCGGGCGCGCTGGATGTACCCGATCAAGAGCCTGCTCGACAGCGGCGCGGTGGTCGCCTTCGGGAGCGACTGGTCGGTGTCGTCGGCGAACCCGCTGGAGGAGATCGAGGTGGCGGTCACCCGCATGGGATGGGAGGGCCAGACGACCGAGCCGTGGATCCCCGAGGAGCGCATCGACCTGCGCGACGCGCTGGCGGCATTCACCATCAACGCCGCCTACGTCAACTTCCAGGAGGACATGACCGGTTCGATCGAGACCGGCAAGTACGCCGACCTGATCGTCCTGGACCGCAACCTGTTCGGGATCCCGGCGTCACAGATCTCGGAGACCAAGGTCCTGCTGACGCTGCTCGGCGGCCAGCCGGTGCACGGCGACCTGAAATTGGGCGGGTGACGCCAGCCGGCAGGTGCGTGGGGACCCGGGGGCGCGGCTCTCCCCTCTCGGAGTTGCCAACGTTTATCCCCCCAGCGGCGGGCGCCCCGCTCGGCGCGGCGAGCGCATCGACCTCGAGGATCTGTCGGCACCCGCGATACCCCGCTGCGCCGCCGCCATGGGTTTCACGCTGCACGCCGATGTCGCCGTCCCCGCCCGCGATCGCCGCCGCCTCGAGCGCCTTTGCCGCTATGTCGCGCGACCGCCAGCGGCGACCGATCGCCTGGAACGCCTGCCCGATGGCCGGCTTCTCTACCACC
>JANNTZ010000044.1:0-28949 GCA_031394595.1 Acidobacteriota bacterium | reverse complement strand
GCCGGGATCTTCACGGAGCGTGACGTCCTCAACAAGATGTTCGGCGACCGGCCGGTGAGCGAGGATGAGCCGGTGGACGCCTACATGACTCCCGATCCCGAGACTCTCCTGTCGACCGATACGCTGGGGGACGCCGTCCAGCTGATGACCCGGAGAGGGTTGCGTCATGTGCCAGTCCGACACCCCGACGGGCAGCGTGTCGGATTGGTGGCGGCCCGCGACATCGTGCGCTACATTGCAGAACATTTCCCGGCGGAGGTGATGAACCTGCCACCGGGCCTGCAGCAGAGCTTTCTCACGCCCGAAGGGGCATGAACGGCAGTAGAGTCAGATGCGGTCCACCGCAAACCAGGAGAACGAAACGACAGTGAGCACAAAGACCCAGGCTGCCCCCCCAAAAGCCACCATCCAGGAGGTCGAAACGGTCGTCATCCGCTTCGCCGGCGATTCCGGTGACGGGATGCAGTTGACCGGCAACCAGTTCGCCGATACCACGGCGCTCATGGGGAACGACCTGGCAACCCTCCCGGACTTCCCCGCGGAAATCCGCGCCCCGGCGGGAACGCTGGCCGGGGTCAGCGGGTACCAGATCAGTTTTTCGTCGCTCGACATCCGCACCCCCGGCGACCAGCCGAACGTGCTGATCGCGATGAACCCCGCGGCCCTCAGATCCAACGTGGCGGATCTCGAGGAGGGCGGCATCCTGATCGTCGACATCGACGCCTTCAGCGACGGCAACCTCCAGAAAGCCGGGTACAAGGCGAACCCGCTCAAGGATCGCAGCCTTTCGGGGTACCGGCTGTTCGACCTGCCGCTCACGACCCTGACGCTGCAGGCGGTCCAGGAGGCCGGTCTCGGAGTCCGGCAGGCAACCCGCTGCAAGAATTTCTTCGCCCTCGGGCTGGTCTTCTGGCTGTACGAGCGGCCGGTCGACTACACCCGCGAGTGGATCCAGCAGAAGTTCAAGAACAACGAGCAGATCCTGAAAGCCAACACCCTGGCCCTGCTCGCCGGTTACAACTACGCCGATACGACCGAGATCTTCACGACGCACTACCGGGTTCGGCGGGCGCAGTTGCAGCCCGGGACCTACCGCAACATCACCGGCAACGAGGCGACCGCCACGGGGTTCATTGCCGCGGCCCTGCTGTCGGGCCGGCCGCTGTTCTATGGGTCGTACCCGATCACGCCGGCCAGCGACATCCTGCACGAGCTGTCGCGGTTCAAGAACTACCCTGTCAAGACTTTCCAGGCCGAGGACGAGATCAGCGCCATGGGCGCCGCCATCGGAGCCGCCTACGGTGGCAGCCTCGGTCTCTGTGGCACCAGCGGGCCCGGCGTGGCGCTCAAGAGCGAGGCGATCGGGCTTGCGGTCATGACCGAGTTGCCGGTGGTGATCGCCAACATCCAGCGCGGCGGCCCCAGCACCGGGCTGCCGACCAAGACCGAGCAGGCCGACCTGATGCAGGCGATGTGCGGGCGCAACGGCGAATGCCCGGTCGCGGTGGTGGCGCCGGCGACGCCCGCGGAATGCTTCCAGATGGCGATCGAAGCGTTCCGGATCGCCACCCGGTACATGACCCCGGTCTTCTTCCTTTCGGACGGGTACCTCGGCAACGGCTCCGAGCCGTGGCGGATCCCGAAACCGGAGGATCTGAAACCGTTCCCGGTCGAGTTCCGGACCCGACCCGAAGGGTTCCAGCCCTATGCCCGTGACCCGAAAACCCTGGCCCGTCCGTGGGCCATCCCCGGGACCCCGGGGCTGGAACACCGCATCGGTGGCCTGGAGAAGGAAGACATCACCGGCAACGTCTCCTACGATCCGCTGAATCACGAGAAAATGATCCACTTGCGGGCCGAGAAGATCGCCCGCATCGCCCAGGACCTGCCCGAGCAGACGGTGTTTGGGGCGCCCTCGGGGAAGGTGCTGGTGATCGGGTGGGGGAGCACCTACGGTTCGATCACCTCGGCAGTCGAGGAGATGCAGCGCCGCGGCGTTTCAGTCTCGGCGACGCACCTGCGCTACCTCAACCCGTTCCCGCGCAATCTGGGAGACATCCTGAAGAAGTTCGAGACGATCCTGGTTCCCGAGCTGAACCTCGGGCAACTGCGGATGCTGCTGCGGGCCCAGTTCCTGGTGGACGCGCGGGGCCTCAACAAGGTGCAGGGAAAGCCGTTCCGGGTTGACGAGATCATCCAGGGCATCGAAGCGGCCCTGAAAGCCTGAGAGAGGGACGAACACCGCGATGGCCACGAACGTGGGTGGAATTGACAGCACGCCGAAACTGACACGCACCGACTTTGCCAGCGACCAGACGGTCCGCTGGTGCCCGGGATGCGGCGACTACTCGATCCTGGCGCAGGTCCAGAAGGTCATGCCGACCCTCGGGATCCCGCGAGAAAATATCGTGTTCATTTCCGGGATCGGCTGTTCCAGCCGCTTTCCGTACTACATGAACACCTACGGGTTCCACAGCATCCACGGGCGCGCCCCGACACTGGCGAGCGGTCTCAAGATCACGCGACCTGACCTGTCGATTTGGGTGGTGACCGGGGACGGCGATGGGCTGAGCATCGGCGGCAACCACCTGATCCACGCGATGCGCCGCAACCTCGACATCAAGATCCTGCTGTTCAACAACCGGATCTACGGCCTGACCAAGGGGCAGTACTCGCCGACCAGCGAGTTCGGCAAGAAGACCAAGTCGAGCCCGTACGGGACTGCCGAGCAGCCGATCAACCCGCTGGGCGTGGCGCTGGCGTCGGAGTGCACCTTCGTGGCGCGTTCGATCGATACCGACACCCAGCACCTGACGGCGGTCCTCGATCGGGTGGCGCGCCACAAAGGGACCGCCTTCGTCGAGATCTATCAGAACTGCAACATTTTCAATGACGGCGCTTTCGAGTCGTTCGCGGCGCGCGATGTGCGCAGCGATCGGATGGTGGCGCTCGAGCACGGCAAGCCACTGATCTTCGGCAAGGATCGGAACAAGGGGATCCGTCTGCGTGGCTGGGAGCCTGAGGTCGTCACCCTGGGGCAGGATGGGGTGCGCGAGACCGACCTGCTGGTGCACGACGAGAAGGCGCACCAGCCGACGCTCGCCTACCTGCTCAGCCGGATGCACGATCCGGACTTCCCGGTTCCGATCGGCGTGTTCTACGCGGTCGACCGGCCGATCCTCGAAGATATCCTCGAGCACCAGAGCACGCAGGCGACGGCGCGTCTTGGCGCCGGAAACCTGGATCGGTTGCTGAATTCGGGGCCGACCTGGAAGGTCGAGTAGAGGGTTCGAAGCGTCCGAGGGGGTGTGAGCCCATGCGCTGTCCCGACTGCGATCACGGCAACATGCCGGGAGCCGATGCCTGCGAGCACTGCGGCCAGGATTTGCGATCGATCGACATCGAGCGGCGCCGCTCGGCGGGCCAGCAGCGGATCCTCGACACGCCGCTGTCGGCGCTCGACCCCCCCGAGGCGCTGACGGTCGCACCGTCAGAGTCGACCGGCGAGGTGATCCGCAAGATGCGCGCCGGCGGGCAGGGGAGCGCCCTGATCGTCGATCGCGGCACGGTCATCGGCATCTTCACCGAGCGCGACGCGTTGATGAAGCTGACCGGACGGACGGTGGACCTGCGTCGGACGCCGATCGAAACGGTGATGACCCGCGATTCGCGCGTCCTGAAGGACGACGACACGCTGGCGCTGGCGCTGCACTTCATGGCGGTCGGCTCCTACCGCCACATCCCGGTCGCCCGCGAAGGGGAGCCGCCACGGTTCGTTTCGATCCGCGGCGTGCTGCGCTACCTCAGCGAGCATTCCAGGTAGTTCGTTCCGAATGCGATTGGTTTGACCAGAGGTCCGTCAGGCCTTGTGGCGGGCGGCGATCCGGTCGAGCCGTTCCCGGGGATAGTCCTTGACGATCTCCGCGATCACAGCGTCGGCGGCGGTGGCCGCGCTCCCCTCGCGATGGACCGGCGTGGTCCAGCGGAAGCCGGCCTGGTAGGCGAGCGCTTCGGTGTCGCCGTCGTTCATCGCCGCCTGGTCGATCGCTTCGTTGAACTCCGCCGGGAGCTGGCGTGACACCTGGCCAGCTTCGTCCGTGGCGCGGACGGCGTAGGGGATTTCCTTCCAATACATGACGCGAATCTGGGCCATGATCCTCGGGGGAAGCGCGCCCAATCTACTGCGATCGAATGAAGACCTTGATTCTATTGGTGCCGAAGACAGGACTTGAACCTGCACGCCCTTGCGGGCACTAGACCCTGAATCTAGCGCGTCTGCCAGTTTCGCCACTTCGGCACTGCGGGGCGGAAGCATAGCACAGGCTCCTAGCGTGCGCGGACGTCGTGTGTTAGGGTCGCGCTCTTGAATGGAGGGGTGATGAGCGGTCGTCCACATGCCGATCTGAAGCAGGCGATTCTGGAATTCATGCGGCAGCCCGGGTACAGGCCGGCGACGGCGAAGGCCATGATGCGCCGGCTGCTGACCGACCGGATGCGTCGGCACGAGTTCAAACGAATCCTGCACGAACTGCACGGGGAGCAGTTAATCGTCAAGGTCGATCGTGACCGCTTCGCCCTGCCGACCCGGGCCGCGCGCGGGCGAATGCCTGCGCCAGACGGGCGGGTGGCGGGGCATGAACGGACGGCTGGGCACGACCGGGCGGCTGGACGGGGGCGGTCGGCCGGACAGGGACCGGCAGCGGGACACGGACGGGCGACGGGTCACGGACAGGCGACGGGTCACGGACAAGCGGCGGGCCACGGACGAGCGGCGGGACATGGACGAGCGGCGGGACATGGACGAGTGGCGGGACATGGACGAGTGGCGGGCCACGACCGGTCGGTGGCGCGGGGGCGTCCGACAACGCAGGGACGACCGGTGGCAGGACAGCGGCACGGAGCCGCCCGGCGCCGGCCATCGATCGATCTGCGGCAGCGTGGAGGCGGAACCGTCACCGGGAGGCTGCAGCGGCACCCGCGTGGCTTCGGGTTCGTGACACCCGACGCCGGTGGTCCGGACATCTTCATCCCTCCTCCGGCCCTGGGGGATCGGCTCAACGGCGACCGGGTGGAGGTGCGGGTCACCCCGGGCGATCGCGGCCGGACGGTGGGGGCCATCCTCCGTGTCCTGGAACGATCGCGGCGAAAGATCCTCGGGGTGTTCCGCGCGACCGGGCAGGTCGAGACCTACGATCGTCAGTTCGAGCGCGATGTGACCATTCCGGCCGGCCAGGCGGGAGAAGCCCGTGACGGCCAGGTCGTCGGCATCGTGATCGTCGAGCCGCCGTCGGAACGCGAAGCGGCGATCGGCCGGGTTGTCGAGGTCCTCGGTCATCCCGACGACCCCGGGATGGATCTCCGGACCATCGTCCGCAAGTACGACCTGCGCGAGGACTTCGCGCCCGACGTCCTCGCCGAGGCGGAGGCGATCCCCGCCCGTGTTCCGGACAAGGAAATCGCCACCCGCGAGGACTTCCGGGACCTGCCGATCGTGACCATCGACGGGGAGACCGCCAAGGACTTCGACGACGCGGTCCTGGTGCGGAAAAACACCGACGGGACCTGGGAGCTCCAGGTCCACATCGCCGACGTCGCCCACTACGTCCGCCCGGACAGCCCGCTGGACCGCGAGGCCTACGAGCGCGGCACCAGCGTCTATTTCCCCGGGGTCGCGATCCCGATGCTCCCGGAGCGGCTGAGCAATGGCATCTGCTCGCTCAATCCCGGGGTCGAAAGGCTGGTCCAGTCCTGCCTGATGACCATCGACCGGCACGGCAAGGTCACCGACTACCGCTTCGCCCAGGGGGTGATCCGCACCGTCGAACGGATGACCTACACCGATGTCGCGCGTATCCTGGTGGACCGTGACCCAGGGACGACGGCGCGCTACCGGCCGCTCATCCCGACTTTCCGGCTCATGGAAGAGCTCTGGGCGGTGCTGAACGCCCAGCGCCGACGGCGGGGGAGCATCGACTTCGATCTCCCGGAACCGGAGGTGGTCCTGGCGGCCACCGGCGAGATGACCGGCATCCGGCCGTTGGAGCGCAACATCGCGCACCGTCTGATCGAGGAGTTCATGCTGGCGGCCAACGAGACGGTGGCGTCGCATCTCTGGCGGGGCCGCGTGCCCTCGCTCTACCGCATCCACGAGAAGCCGGACCCGAAAAAGCTGGAGGACTTCGACCGGGTCTCCCAGGCGTTCGGCTACCGGCTGCCCCGACCGTTCACCGCGATTTCTCCCGGCGCTTTCCAGGAACTCCTCGACATGGCGAAGGGGAGCCCGGAGGAGAGGTTCCTGTCGCGGCTGATGCTGCGATCGCTCAAGCAGGCACGTTATTCCGAGAAACGCGACATCCATTTCGGCCTGGCCGCCTCGTGCTACACGCACTTCACCTCGCCGATCCGGCGCTACCCCGACCTCATCGTGCACCGGATGCTGAAGCGGATCCTGATGGGGCGGCCGATCGCCGAGAGCGATCGCCAGGGACTCGGCCAGGCCCTGCCGGAGACGGCGTTGCACTCGTCCCGCATGGAGCGCAACGCCGACGCGGCGGAGAACGAGCTGGTCGAATGGAAGAAGATGGCGTTCATGGCCGATCGGCTGGGGGAGGAGTTCGACGGGCTGATCATCTCGGTGCACCCGTTCGGTGTCATCGTCGAACTCCTCGAGTACTACATCGACGGCCTGGTGCCGATCGACGTCCTGCAGGACGACCATTATCGCTTCGTCGAGAAGAAGCAGATCCTGAAGGGAGACCGGCACGGTCGCGTCTTCAAGCTGGGGGACCGGATCCGGGTGCGGGTGGACCGCGTGAACCTGGTGCAACTGAAGCTGGAGTTCTCGCTGGCGGAGGCGCGCGCCTCGGCGCGTGGCCGGCCGGCGAGCGGCCGGCCTGCGGGTGCCCGGCCCGCGAGTGGCGGACGTCCCCGCGGGCGGCACGGACCGCGCCGGTCTGGTTGATGGGTCTCCGGGTGGGCCGGGTCATGACGCGACGTTCGGACGGGTGATGTCCCCGCGTCGGGGATACGAGTTCTTCGAGCACACGGCGGACGTCGGCGCTGTGGTCCGTGGGGCGACTCTCGGTCGGCTGTTTGAGAACGCCGCTTGCGCCTTGTCCGATCTGATGTGCGATCGGCGCACGGTGCGACCCCGGCGAAGGCTTCGGATCGTTGTCGCCGGCGAGGGACTCGAGGATCTTCTGGTCCGCTGGCTGTCGGAGATCCTGTTCCTGCAGGACACCGCCGGCTGGTTGTTCTGCCGCTTCCGTCTCGAGAAAGTCGACCGTCGGGGGCGGCTCGCGCGGGGCGTGGCCTGGGGCGAGCCGGTGGACCGGAGCCGGCACGCGCTGCGGAGCGAAGTCAAGGCGGTCACCTACCATCAGATCCGGCTGGTGCGTGGTCGCAGCGCCTGGCGGGTGCGAATCGTCTTCGACATCTGAGACGCCGCGCTTTGACCGTCCCCGGAGGGCTCGTTCGCCGCGGCGGGGACTATAATCAGCCCATGTCCGACAAACCGACCGTGTCGATCCCGCTGGAACGTCTCGACGACTGTCGTGTCCGGATCCCGAAGCACGGCAGGATGAATGTCCCGGGCCTGGTGTTCGCCGACGATCGCCTGATGGAGAGCGTCCGTGACGACCAGGCGCTGCAGCAGGTCGTCAATGTCGCCTGCCTCCCGGGAATCGTCCGTGCCTCGCTCGCCATGCCCGACATTCACTGGGGGTACGGCTTTCCGATCGGCGGCGTCGCCGCTTTCGATCTCGAAACCGGGGTGATCTCGCCCGGGGGTGTCGGCTACGACATCAACTGAGGGGTCCGCCTCCTGCGCTCAGGTCTGAGCGCCGACGAAGTGAAGGGGCGGACGCGCGATCTGGTCGAAGCGCTGTTCCGCAACATCCCGACCGGTGTCGGGTCCCACCGCAAGGACTTCAAGCTGACCGGCCCCGAGCAGGAGAAGGTCCTGCGCGATGGGGCAGTCTGGGCGGTCTCCCGCGGCTTCGGAACGGCGGCGGATCTGCGGCACATCGAGGAAGGCGGCCGCCTGGATGGGGCGGAGCCGTCGTGGGTGTCGGATCGGGCCAAGGAACGGGGCCGGAACCAGCTCGGCACTCTCGGGTCGGGAAACCACTTCGTCGAGGTGCAGCGCATCGAGGAGGTTGACGACGAGGCCGCGGCGCGGACCCTCGGTCTGGAAGAGGGTGGCATCGCGGTGTCGATCCATACCGGTTCCCGCGGCCTCGGGTACCAGGTCTGCGACGATTCGCTGCCGACGATGCTGCGGGCCGCCCGCAAGTACGGCATCGACCTTCCGGACCCCCAGTTGTGCTGCGCCCCGCTGCGATCGGAGGAAGGCCGGCATTATCTCGGGGCGATGTGCGGCGCCGCCAACTACGCTTTCGCCAACCGGCAGCTCATCACCCACTGGGTCCGGCAGTCCTTCGAGGAGGCGCTCGGCAAGGGGCCGAAAGCGATCGGACTCGAGGTGGTCTACGACGTCTGCCACAACATCGCCAAAGTGGAGACGCACCGCGTCGAGGGGCGCGACGTGCGGTTGTGTGTCCATCGGAAGGGGGCGACGCGCGCGTTCCCGCCCGGTCACCCGCAGACCCCGGAGGCCTACCGTACGATTGGGCAGCCGGTCCTGATCCCGGGAGACATGGGACGCTACTCCTACGTGCTGGTCGGGACGGAGCAGGCCTACGAGGAGACGTTTGGGTCGACCTGTCATGGCGCCGGAAGGCGGATGAGCCGCCACGCGGCGAAGAAGATCGCCCGCGGTCGGTCGATCGCTCGCGAGATGGAGGATCGGGGTGTTCTGGTCCGCGCCAACGGCTACGCGACTCTGGCCGAGGAGATCCCGGAAGCCTACAAGGATGTCGCGGAGGTCGTGGATGTCGTTCACCGGGCGGGGATCTCGCGGCGGGTGGCGAAGCTCGTCCCGGTCTGTGTGATCAAGGGCTGAAGGGGCCGGCGGCAGTCAGGGGCGCGCGGCGGGGGTGGCGGCGCGCCGGGATCGGCGCTTCCGCGCCGGCTGGCGGCGGGCGGGGGCGTGCCCCGCAGTCGTCGAACCGGTGGTGCTCCGGGCCTTCGCCGGTTCCAGCGCCTGATCGAGCGCCTCGTCCACCGTCCGCACGAACACAAAGTCGACCTGTCCGACAACTTCTTTCGGGATGTCTTTCAGTTCCTTGCGGTTCTCGGCCGGCAGGATCATGCGGCGAATCCCTGCCCGGTGGGCCCCGAGGACCTTCTGCTTGATCCCCCCGACCGGCAGCACCTTGCCGCGCAGCGTGATCTCGCCCGTCATCGCCGTATCGGCGCGGCAGCGGCGCCCGGTCAGCAGGGAGGCGAGCGCGCTGGCGATCGTCACGCCGGCCGAGGGGCCGTCCTTGGGGACGGCGCCGGCGGGGACGTGCACGTGCAGGTCCGAATCCCGGAGCACATCGCCGCGGATCCCGAGCGCGGCGGCGCGCGAGCGGATGAACGACAGGGCGGCAATGGCCGACTCGCGCATCACGTCTCCGACCTGCCCCGTGATGGTCAACGATCGGCTGCCGGGCATGCGGGTCGCCTCGATGAACAGGATGTGCCCTCCGAACGGTGTCCAGGCGACGCCGACGGCGACCCCCGGGACTTCCACCCGCTCGGTCCGTTCCTCGAGAAAGCGCTCCGGGCCGAGGAACCCCTCCAGGTCGTCGGGGCGAACGGGGACCGGACGGGTGTCGCCCTCGGCGTGGCGCCGGGCGATCTTCCGGCAGATGGATCCGATCTCGCGCTCCAGGTTCCGCAGACCCGCTTCCAAGGTGTAGCGCAGGATGATTGACCGGATCGACTCGTCGGGCAGGGTCACGTCCTCGATCGCCAGCCCGTTCTCCCGGCATTGGCGGGGGATCAGGTAGCGCCGCGCGATCGCCAGCTTCTCTTCGTCGATGTATCCGGGCAGTTCGATCAATTCCATCCGATCCAGGAGCGGCCGGGGGATGGTGTCGAGGATGTTGGCGGTGGTGATGAACATCACTTTCGACAGATCGAACGGGACATCCAGGTAATGATCGCTGAAGGAGTCGTTCTGTTCCGGGTCGAGGACCTCCAGCAGAGCCGATGCCGGGTCGCCCCGAAAGTCGGCGCCCAGCTTGTCCACTTCGTCGAGCATCAGGACCGGGTTGCGCGAACCGGCCTTGCGGAGCGCCAGGATGATCTGCCCCGGTAGCGCGCCGACGTAAGTGCGGCGGTGACCGCGGATCTCCGCCTCGTCACGGACGCCGCCCAGCGTGAATCGGTGAAAGGTGCGCCCCATGGCACGCGCGATCGATCGCCCGAGCGAGGTCTTTCCGGTCCCCGGCGGGCCGTAGAAGCAGAGGATCGGTCCCTTGCTGTCGGCCTTGAGCTTGCGGACCGCCAGGAACTCCAGAATCCGGTCCTTGACCTTCTCCAGGTCGTAGTGGTCCTGGTCCAGGATGGTGCGGGCTTCGCCAAGGTCGATCTTGTCGGTGGTCTCCTTCGCCCACGGCAGGATCAGGAGCCAGTCGAGATAGGTGCGCGCCACGACGAACTCCGGCGAGCCGGGGCTCATGGTGCGCAGCCGTCCAAGTTCGCGATCGGCCGCCTCGCGGGCGGCCGGGGGCATTCCGGCGCCGGCGATCGCCTCCTGCAGTCGCTGGATCTCCGCCTCGGTATCGTCGGTGGAACCCAGTTCCTTCTGAATCGCCTTCAGTTGCTGGCGTAGCACGAACTCGCGCTGTCCCTTCTCCATCTCGTCCTGGACCTCCTTCTGGATCTTGGTGCCCAGCTCGAGGACCTCGATCTCCCGGCTGACCACCCGGGTCAGGTCCCGGAGGCGGGTCTTCACCGACAGGGTCGCCAGGAACTTCTGCCGGTCCGCCGGCTCCCGGACCAGCAGGGTCACCCCCAGGTCGGCGAGGCGGCCCGGATCCTCGATGTTCATCAGGGCGACGCCGATCTCCTCGGAAGCGATCGGCATGAGCGACAGGACCTTCCGGATCTGCCCCTGGAGGTTCTTGGTGAGTGCCTCGATCTCGACGGTTTCCTCGGTCTCTTCCTTCAGGATCTCGACGTCCGCCACCAGGTAGGGTTCGCGCTGCACGAACCGGACGGTCCGGATCCGTTCCAGGCCGCTCACCAGGATCCGGACGGTCCCATCGGGGAACTTCAGCAGCCGCTGGATCACCGCGACCGTGCCGACGGGGTGGAGCCCGTCCGGCCCTGGGTCCTCGATCGAAGGATCGCGCTGCAGGACGAGACCGACCATCCGGTTCCCGACCATCGCCTGGTCGATAAGCCGCATCGAGGCGGGCCGGCCGATCACCAGCGGCAGGGGGATGCGTGGGAAGACGACGGTCGCCTTGAGGGGCAGGATCGGCAGGGTGGACGGGATCGCCGGCGCTTCAGGCGGATGTGGGCGCGCCGTCTCGCTGTCTTCCACGATGATGATCGGACCGCTCTCCTGATCGTCCATCCGCGCTTCCCGCCTCTCAGCCGTTCTCGACCGCGACAGTGCGCGATGAGGAGGAGATCCGCGGCGCCCTCAGGATCAGGAATCCGTCCTGGTAGGACGCGTTGACGGCATCCGGGTCGACGTCCCCGGGCAGTTCGATCACCTTCTCGAACCGACCGTGGGTGATCTCCATCTGGTGCCAGCGCGTGCAGTCGGAGGCCCGGGGCTCGGGACGGGACCCCGTGACACTCAGGAAACGCCCCTCGACCAGGATCTCGATCGCCTCGCGCGGCACCCCGGGGATCTCCAGGGTGATGTGCAGGGCCTCAGGAGTCTCGTAGATATCCACCCGCGGGACCCAGCCACGTGACAGACGCCCACCGTGCCAGTCGTCCGCGAGGACGCGGTCCATCATCTCTTCCATCCGATGCTGCAGGTCGGCGATGTCCCCGGCCTGGATCCTGCGGATGCGGACCATGGAGTGGGGCCGGTTCAGCGGCCTTCGAGGGCGGCCACCTGGCGGGTCAGCCGCGACTTGTAGCGCGCCGCGGTGTTGCGGTGGATGATCCCCTTGGTGCTCGAACGATCGATGACCGCCAGGGTGGCGCGCAGCTCCTTGCGGGCTGCGGTCCCGTCTTTGCGGGCCACGAGGTCGCGCAGCTTCTTCATGTGCGAACGCAGCCGGGTGCGCCGGGAACGGTTGATGAGGTTGCGACGACCGCTCTTGCGGATGTTCTTGACGGCGGATTTGATGCGTGCCACGGGTGAGGTCTCCTCTGGGATCCGGGTCTCCCCGGGTTCAACGTTCCTTGAGCCCGAGGGCCTGCAGGCGCTCACGCGCCACGCGGGCCTCCTCGGTGCGGGGATAGGCGGTTACCAAGTGCTGCAACTGGATGACCGCGTCGGCAGTACGGTTCAGTTCGAGAAGCGCCAGCCCCTTCTTGAGGTGCGCCGCGGGCAGCCGATCGCCGCCCGGAGATGATTTCAGCAGGACGTCAAAGGCTGCCACGGCCTGCGCGTACTGCTGCTGGTTGAAATGGATCTCCCCAATCAGGTACCGCGCGTCCTCGACCCGCGGGTGTTCCGGGTAGCGGTCGAGGAGCTCCTGGAGTTCCTGCAGGGCAAGCGCGGTGTTGCCATGGTTGGAGTCGGCGTAGGCCTGCTGGTAGAGGTCCTCGGCGCCGCCTGTCCCGGTGGCCAGCCCGGTCGCCGGGATTCCCGGCGTCGGTCCGGCAGTTGGGGCTCCCGCAGGTGGAAGCACCCCGATCGGTGCGGCCGTCGTCTGGCGACGGATCGTCTCGATTGCATCCCGCGTGGCGCGCAATTCGGCGATCATCGCCCCCAGCCGCAGGTCGAGCTCCTCGGAACGGGCCCGCAGGGCCCGCAGGTCGCGTTCGATCATTTCGATCCGGAGAGGCGTCTCCTGGATCGCTGGGTCGGGCCCGGAGGCAGGTGCCGGGGCGTTCTGCAGCGCGGTCACTTGATCGAGCAGGGCGGCATTGTCTTTCTGCATCTTCCAGAGCTGTTGCTGGATGGCATCGAGATCGCCCTGGACCCGGCTGCCGCCGGCGCTGGCACAGGCCGCGGCCCCGCTCGCCAGGAGAACGGCGAGGATCAGGGTCGCGCGACGCCGCCGGTCCCCATCGTGGGCCGGCGGCGCGGGGCGTCCCCGGTTACTGGGCGACGAACAGGAACTCCGCACGGCGGTTGACGGCCCACGCGTCTTCGTTGTGGCCGGGATCCGAGGGCCGTTCCTTGCCAAAGCTGATGATGCTCAGGCGTTGGGCCGGAATGCCGGCCGACACCAGGTAATCGCGCGTCGTCCGGGCCCGTTTTTCGCCCAGCGCCAGGTTGTACTCCACGGTGCCGCGCTCGTCGCAGTGTCCCTCGATGCGCACCCGCAGCGAGCCGTTCTCGCGCATCCGGGCGGCATTCGCGTCGAGCGTGCGCAGCGCCTCGGGCAGGAGGTCGTACCTGTCGAAGTCGAAGCTAACCGGCTTCAACACCCCCTGGGCGTTCAGTCTCTCGGCGAGGGAGGACCCTGTCTCACGGACCGGCTCGGCCTGCGGCTCGGCTTCCCTGAAGCCGCTCGTCTCGTCGACCTTCTCGGCCGGTGCGGCCGATCCCGCGGGCGTTTCGAAGGCGGGTGGGGTGGTCTGCGGTGGCTCGGCGGTCGGGGCGCTCTTGCACCCTGGGAGAGCGGCCGCGGTGGCCATGGCAAGAATCAGCAGCGCCGTGCGCGCGAACACACGTTCCATCACGTCACCTCCCAAGCACATTCGGATGAGCCGGTCGCCCGGACCGGCACGGCACCGGTGGACCTGCGGGGCGCCGCGTACCCCGGCAACCGGAGCGCGGGATTATAGCACGCGTCCGCGCCGCCTTCCTGCGGGAACCTACCGCGACCATGAGGGGGACTGCGAATTGCCGGTGCGTGTCAGCCGGCGGACGTGGGTGCCGTCGGCATCCATGGTGTAGATGTCAGAGCTGCCGGTGCGGTCCGACGCGAACACCAGGTGGCGGCCGTCCGGCGACCAGCGGGGGCACTCGTTGATCCCGGTGTTCTCGGTCAGCCGGCGAAGGGTCCCGCCCTGCGGCAGGCCCCCGGTTTGCACCGACAGGGTCTGGACGTGGATGTCGAAGCCGCCGGGGACCCGCGCCGTGAAGGCGATCCGGGTCCCGTCGGGCGACCACGAGGGCGCGTCGCAGTAAGAGAACTCGAAGGTCAGCCGCTGCACGTTGGAGCCGTCCGCGCCCATCGTGTAGATCTGTGGCGCCCCCGAGCGGTCCGAGGTGAAGGCGATCTCGCGTCCGTCGGGCGACCAGGCGGGGGAGGTGTCGATCGCCTCGTGGCGGGTGAGGCGGGTCAGCCCTCCGTCCGCCACGCGCAGCAGGTAGATCTCGGCGTTGCCGTCGCGGCTGCTGGAAAAGGCCAGGGTCCGCCCGTCCGGCGACCATGCCGGGGCGCTGTTGAGCTCCCCGTGCTGTGGGAACGCCTTGCGTTGCTCGCCGTCGCTGTTGAGAATCAGCAGCTCGGGCATACCGCTGCGGTAAGACATGAAGGCGATCTCGCGTCCGTCCGGCGACCAGGTCGGGGACTGGTTGATCGAACCGTTCCCGGTGATCCGCTTGGATCGGGCCCCGTCGTAATCCATGACGTGGATCTCCTTGGCGCGACCGGACTGCGAGACATAGGCGATCCGGGTGAGGGCCACCCCGGGCAGCCCCGTGTAGTGCTGGATGACCTCGTTGCTGAGCCGGTGGGCGACGACACGCAGCAGGTCGGAGGTCCCCCGGTACCGCTTGCCCAGCGCCATGCGCTGATCGGCCGTGTCGAAGACGCGCCCCTCGAAGACGTACTGCGATCCTTCCATGTTGACCTGTCCCAGGAGGAGGGTCTCGGCGCCGACGCCGAGCCATTCCTTGAACGGCACCTTGCGATCCCCCGCGCCGCGGACCAGGCCGTGGTATTCCTCGGGAACCAGGCTGAACCACGTGGAGAAGTCGAGGTCGTCGCGCAGGACCTGGAGCAGGGTCGCCGCAGCCTCCTGGAGGCGGCCTTCTCCGGTGGCGATCGGCGGAACGGCAATCGGGATCTTGGGGCGCGCCGCCCCTTCGATCCGGATGGTCGTCACGCCGGAGGCGGGCGGCGGCGTGGTCTCCTGTGAAGTCGGTGAGGGGCTGGCTGCAAGGCCGGCCTGGAGGAGGACCGCGGTGGTCAGGACTCGTATCTGAAGACGATGGATGGACCGACGGTTCATGATCTCAAACCTCTGGCTGTACGGTCAGGGAGTCAGGACGAACTCAAGTTTGATGGTGAGGGTGCTGACTCCAAGCTGGTACGGGAAGGGCGGGAACGGCTCGGCGTCCTGCACCGCCCGGAGGGCCGATCGATCGAGCGGCTCGAAACCGCTGGTCCGCTCCAGGTCCAGCGCCAGCACTCGCCCGCTGCTCGACAACGACAGAGTCACCAGGCAGGCGAGATTGCTTCTTGCAGCCAGGTTCTCCGGATCGAGTGGTTTTTTCCAGGCGCCGCGAATCTTGCGGTCGAGCAGGGAGTAGTAGAACGTGCGGGCGTCGGTGCCGCCGCTGCCGGTGCCACCCGCGACACCCGGGCGATCGGCGGGTGGGCCGGATCCCCCCGCGACGGTCCCGGTGGCCTGGCCTGGCGTGGTCGTGGCGACGGTGCCCGCCTCGGCCGGAGTCTTCGCGGCCGCCGCCTCCGGTTTTGGGGCGGGGGAGGGTGTGGTCGCCGGCTTCCCGGGCGGTTTTTTCGGCTGCGTCTTCTTCGCCGCCGGCTCCGGGATCTTGATCGTCTTCTCCGGCTTCGACGGGACCGGCGCCGGGGCCGCGGGCGCGACCGATCCGCCCGGCGGCGGGGCGCCCGCCACGCTCACCGGCAAAGACACGAGATCGACGACGTACACGGACGGCGGACCGGCCGAATGGGGGAGGAGCCGGGGCAGCCCGATGGCGAGGCCGAAACCGGCGACATGGATGATGAACGAGACGGTGACCCAGCCACTCCAGGGTGTCGCCGGGGGTGCCAATACGCCGGTCGACTCGCCGCCTTTCACCGGCCGGTGCTCCGGTCCCGTGAGGGTGGTCGCGTGGATCCCGACCGGGGCGGGGCTGCCGGGCGCGCCGCCGACAACGTGACCATGCCGACGCGGTCGGCGCCCGCCTTCTTGATCTGGTCCATCACCAGCATGACCTTCCCATAGGAGACCGACTGGTCGGCGCGCAGGAAGACGAAGTCCAGGCCGGTGCGCTGCATCTCGGTCTTGAGCCGGTCGGTGAGCAGGTGCATGTTCACGGGCCGGTCGTTGAGATAGATGGTGGTGTCGCGATCCACGGTGACAACGAGGCGCTGCTCGGTGCTGTCGGCGCCCGACTCGGTCTTCGGAAGGCGGACGTCGATGCCGCGGGTCATCATCGGCGCCGTCACCATGAAGATGATCAACAGGACCAGGATGACGTCGACCAGCGGCGTGACGTTGATGTCGGAGAGGGCCGGCCCGAACCGGCCGCCGCGGCGGCCGGGGGTGGTCATTGCCATGAGGGAAGATTCCGAGACGACGCCGTCACAGGCGGACCCCGCCGGCCTCGACGGCGGCGGCGGCGCTGCGCCCCGCCTCGATCTGCTGCTCGGCAAGAGACTGGAAGGCCAGAACGAACCGATCCAGGCGCCCGCCGAGCCTGCGGGCACGCCCCAGGAGGATGTTGTAGGCGACGACTGCCGGGATGGCGGCGGCGAGACCGGCGGCGGTGGTCACGAGGGCCTCGGAGATGCCGGGCGCGACCGCCGCGAGACTGGCCGATCCGGCCATGCCGATTCCCTGGAAGGCGTTCATGATCCCCCACACCGTGCCGAACAGGCCGATGAACGGGGTGACGCTGCCGGTGGTGGCGAGGACCCCGAGGTGTCGATCGAGCCCGTCCGATTCCGCCGCCGCGGATTCCTCCATCCGGCGCCGCACCCGCTCGACGATCCGCTCGCGTTCGCGCTCCGGCATGCCGCCGGCGCCGCGGTAGCGGGTGACCGCTTCGGCGATCGCCGCGGTCATCTCGCGGAACCCGGCGTGAAATACCGGGACGAGGGGACTCCCGAAGTAGCGGTCGGCGCGGTGCGCCAGGTCGGTCAATCGCCGCTCGGCTTCCAGGTCGTGCTGGAACGCCGCCGACGCCGACTCGGCGCGCTTGAGCGCGCGCCAGCGCTCGATGATCACCGCCCAGGCCAGGACCGAGAAGCCGAGGAGAATCAGCAGGACCAGCTTGACGACGGTCCCCGACCCGGACAAGAGCTGAAGAATTCCGCCCTGGAACTCGGCCGCCGCCATGGCGACGGCCAGCGACATCGTCATTACCGCACCCCGTGGGACCGCGCGCGATCGTGCAACGGCTTCAGGCGCCGTAAGTTAACACACGCTCCATTCATTGACAACCTGAACACCGTCTGTTAGCATCGCCCGCACTCCGGATTCGCACCGCCCCCGGCAGACTCGACGGTTGCGATGCTGCGCTGCCTGCACATATCGAACCTTGCCATCGTCCGCGAGGTCACCCTCGACCTGGCGCCCGGCCTCAATTTGCTGACCGGGGAGACCGGCGCGGGGAAATCGATCCTCGTCGACGCCCTCGGTCTGCTTCTTGGCGGACGGGCCGGGGCCGATCTGGTGCGCGACGCGTCGGATCGGACCGCGGTGGAGGCCGAGTTCGATCTCGAGGGGAACCCTGCGGCACTGGCCTTCCTCGCCGATCGCGGCTATGCAACCGAAGGGACATCGGTCGTCGCGCGCCGCGAGATTCAGCCGCCGGGGCGCGGCCGGTCGTTCGTCGGCGGCACGCTCGCGCCGGTCGCTGACCTGCGCGCCTTCGGGACCCTGGTCGTGGATGTCCACGGCCAGCACCAGCAGCAGACCCTGCTCCAGCCGCAAGTCCACCTCGAACTGATCGACCGCCACGCCGGGCTCGCGGCCGATCGCGCCGCCATGGCGGCCGCTGCCGGCGAGCTGGACCGCGCCGCGGCGCGGCTGCGATCGGTGCGCGAGGGAGCCCAGCGCGTGGCGCAGCGGATCGACATGCTCCGCTTCCAGGTCGCAGAGATCGATCGCGCCTCCGTGCGGAGCGGAGAGCGGCAGGCGCTTCGATCCGAACGCGAGATCCTGCGCCACGCCGAGACCATCCTGCGCCAGACACGCGCCGCGTACGAAGCGCTCTACGAGGGCGAGGCGGCGGCGTTGCCGCGGCTGGCGGAGGCGGAGAGGGCGGCGCGCGAACTGCTGCGTTTCGATCCGTCGCTCGGCGAGGCGCTGCAGCGCGCCGCCGGGGCGCGCGCCGAACTGCAGGAGTGGGCCCTGGTGCTGCGCGATTATCCGTCGAAGCTCAACTTCGAGCCGGATCGGCTGGAGTCGGTCGAGGAACGGCTGGCCCTCCTCGACGGCCTGGTCCGGAAGTACGCACCGGAGGGCGCCGAGGAGGAGATCCTGGCGCATCGCGAGGCGGCCGTGGAGGAATTGCGTCTCCTCATCGGGGGTGGGGAGAGCGTCGAGGATCTCGAGGCGCGCGTCGAGACGCTGCGGGCCGGGGCCCTGGAGATCGCCCGCCGGCTGGCGGTGGCGCGCCGGGCGGCGGCGGGACGACTGGAGACCCTGGTGGAGAAGGAGCTCCATGCGCTGGCGATGCCCCGCAGCGGTTTCGCGGTCGAGTTCCGTCTGCGATCCTGCCCGGGCGGCGGGATGTGGGTCGATGGCGAGGAAGTCGCCGTTGACGCCACAGGATACGACGTGCTGGAATTCCTCCTGACGGCGAACCAGGGGGAAGCGATGCGGCCCCTGGCCGCGGTCGCGTCGGGCGGCGAATTGTCGCGTGTCATGCTGGCGCTCGAGGTGATCCTGCGCCGTGAAGGGCCGCCCCGCACCCTGGTGTTCGACGAGGTTGACGCCGGTATCGGCGGCGCCGTCGCCGAGGCGGTCGGGCGACGGCTGGCGGCGCTGGCACGTCACCACCAGGTGATCTGTGTCACGCACCTGCCGCAGATCGCCGCCTGCGCCGACCACCATGTGCGCGTGGCCAAGCAGGTCGTGGACGGGAGGACCGAACTGTCGGTGGAAGTGCTGGATGCCGAAGGTCAAGTTCGCGAACTGGCTCGGATGCTGGCGGGGGCAACGGTCACCCCGGCGGCCCTCAAGCACGCGGCCGAGTTACGGGCCCGCGGCGCCGGTCGCGGACGGGAGGCGGGACGATGAAGGTCACGGCGGTCTACCCGGGAACGTTCGACCCGATCACCAACGGCCACCTGGACATCATCCGCCGGGGCGTGAGGCTGTTCGACGAGGTGCTGGTCGCGGTCCTGGGCAATCCCGACAAGGAGCCGCTGTTCCCGGTCGCGGAGCGCCTGGAGATCCTGAGGGGGGCCGTTGCCGCGCTGCCGAACGTGCGGGTCGAGTCATTCGATGGTCTGCTTGTGGACTACGTGCGATCCCGGCAGGCGCAGGTGATCGTCCGGGGACTGCGGGCGCTCTCCGACTTCGAATACGAGTACCAGATGGCGCTGATGAACCAGCGCCTGGGCCATGACCTGGAGACCGTCTTCATGATGCCGAGCGAGGCCTATTCCTATGTCAGCAGCCGGTTGGTCAAGGAAGTTGCCCGACTGGGAGGTGACATCACCGGGCTGGTCCCGCCCGATGTCGTCGCCCGCCTGAAACGGCGTTTCGCAGCGGCGGGAGGCCGGGTATGACCGGTGGGCCGCGCCTGGCGAAACGGCTGGAGGCGGTCAGCCTGTCGCCGACGCTCGCCGTCATGATGGAGGCGAAGGCGCTGCGCGAACGGGGCGTGGACGTCATCGATTTCGGACCCGGCGAACCCGACTTCGACACTCCGGCTCACATCAAGGAGGCCGGGGCCAGGGCGATCGCCGAGAACCAGACGCACTACACCGACACCTCGGGGATCATCGACCTGCGACGGGCCATCGCGGCGCGCTACCGTGACACGTGGGGCGCCGACTGGACCGACCAGGAGGTGTTCACCGGCTGCGGCGGGAAGAACGTCCTGTTCCTGCTGGCCCAGGCGTTGTTCGAACCGGGCGATCGCGTGGCGCTCTACGCCCCCTACTGGGTGTCGTTCCCGGAGCAGGTGCGTCTGTGTGGCGCCGACCCGCTGGTAATCCCGACCCGCGAGGGGGACGGTTTCGTTCCGCGGGCCGCCGATCTCGAGCCCCATGCCGGCCGCCTGCGGGCCGTGATCCTGAATTCGCCCTGCAACCCGAGCGGCGCCGTGATCCCGGCCGACGAGGTGGAGCGCTTCGCCGCCTTCGCGGCGCGCACCGGCACCGTGCTGATCTCCGACGAGACCTACGATGCCTTCCACTACGGCCCCGGGACCTTCACTTCCCTCGCGGCGCACACGCGACGGGTACGGGATCACCTGGTGCTGGTGAATTCCTTCTCCAAGACCTACGCCATGACCGGGTGGCGGGTGGGATATGCTCTCGGGCCGCGGACCCTGATCGACGCGGCCCGCAAGGTGCAGTCGCACGACGCCACGCACACCGCGTCGATCTCGCAGGCAGCGGCGCTGGCGGCGGCGTGCGGCCCGCAGGAGGCGGTCATCGCCATGCGCGAGGAGTATCGGAAAAGACGCGACGCCATCGTCGCGGCGCTTCGCCGGGTGCGCGGCTTCGAGTGCCGGATGCCACCGGGCGCGTTCTATGTCTTCCCGAATGTCACCGCGGCCCAGCGCCGGCTCGACTGCGGCGACACCGTCGCCTTCGCGAAGCGGTTGATGCAGGAGGTTGGCGTGGCCACGGTCCCGGGGGAGGCGTTCGGTTCCCCCGGCTACCTCAGGATGTCGTACGCCCTGGCGACACCGCGCCTTCTCGAAGGGGTCGGAAGACTGGAGAAGCTCCTGGGGAGCACCGGAACATGACACGCCGAACCCTCCGGGCAATGCCGCTGGCCATCGCGCTCCTCCTCTGCGGAGCGGTGGGCGCCGGGGTCCGCGCGGCGTCACCGACGGCGGCGCCGCCCGGTGGCGACGGCGGGACGGTCTTCACGGTCACGCTGGACGACGCCATCCACCCGATCAGCGCGCGTTACCTCAAGAACGCCATCCGGAAGGCCAACGACGAGCGCGCGGTCCTTTTGATTCTCAAGCTCGACACGCCCGGGGGGCTGGCCACTTCAATGGAGGAGATGATCCGGGCGATCACCTCGTCGGGCGTGCCGGTGGTTGTCTACGTGCACGGCAGCAAGGCGGCCTCTGCCGGGTTCTTCCTGACCATCGCCGCCGACGTCGCGGTGATGGCCCCGGGGACGCGCATCGGAGCGGCGCACCCGGTGGCGGTGGTGGGGGAGATCCCGAAGGACTCGCCGGCGATGGACAAGGTCGAGAACGACGCGGCGGCCTACGCCCGCAGCCTGGCGGAGAACCGCGGCCGCAACGCCAAGGCCGCCGAAGATGCGGTCCGCAAGTCCGCCTCGTATACCGAGCGCGAGGCGCTGAAGATCGGCCTCATCGACGTCATCGCCCACGATGAGGGGGAGATCCTGACGTGGCTCGATGGCCGGCCGATCCGGCGGTTCGACGGGACGCGCACGACGATCGATCTGTCGCGCGTGCGGCTGGTTTCCCTCGACATGACGGCGCGCGAGCGCTTCCTCAGCCTGCTGGCCAGCCCGACGCTGGCGATGTTCCTGCTGACCATCGGCCTGGTCGCGCTCTACATCGAGTTCACCCATCCCGGGATGATCGCCCCGGGGCTGATCGGCGGGGTCTGCCTGCTGTTGTTCGCCCTCGCGACCCAGATCCTGCCCATCAACTGGGTCGGGGTGGCGCTGATTGCGCTCGGTGTGGTGATGTTCCTGCTCGAGATCAAGATCACCAGCTACGGGCTGCTGACGCTGGGTGGAATCGCCTGCCTGATCACCGGGTCGCTGATGCTGTTCCGCACCCCGGAGGAGGGGATGCCGGGAATGAAGGTCGCCACCTGGGCGATCGTCTCGCTGGCTGGATCGGCCGGAGTGATCATGGCGATCCTGACCTGGCTGGTGGTGCGGGCCTGGCGCGTTCCCGTGGCGACCGGCGCAAGCGGGATGATCGGTTCGATCGGCACCGCCCTGTCGGACCTGGCGCCCGAGGGGCAGGTGTTCGTGCACGGCGAGTACTGGAGCGCCCGGGCGCGCGCCGGCATCCGGCAGGGGGCCCGGGTCCGGGTGACCGCAGTTCACGATCTGGTGGTCGAAGTCGAGGAAGCGACATGATGCGGCCGGATGCCGCGCGGGAGGTGGTATGCCGGGCCTGAACATCACGCCTGTGATCTTCATCTTCGGGGCGGTCATCTTCTGGCTGCTCTCCAGCATCAAGATCCTGAACGAGTACGAGAGGGCGGTCGTCTTCCGGCTCGGCCGGCTTCGGCCGCAGGCCCAGGGTCCGGGGATCGCCTTCATCTTCTTCCCGATCGACCGGATGGTCCGCGTGTCGCTGCGCACCATCGTCCACGACGTGCCGCCACAGGACGTCATCACCCGCGACAACGTCTCGGTCAAGGTCAACGCCGTGGTCTACTACCGCGTCATGGACCCGAAGCGGGCGATCGTCGAGGTGGAGCAGTACCATTACGCGACCTCGCAGCTGGCGCAGACGACCCTTCGATCGGTCCTCGGTCAGGTGGAGCTCGACGATCTGCTGAGCCAGCGCGAACGACTCAACGCCCAGTTGCAGCAGATCCTTGACCGGCACACCGATCCGTGGGGAATCAAGGTCTCCGCCGTCGAGGTCAAGCATGTCGACCTGCCGGTGGAGATGCAGCGGGCCATGGCGAAGCAGGCGGAGGCCGAACGCGAGAAGCGCGCCAAGATCATTCACGCCGAAGGCGAGTTCCAGGCCTCCAAGCAGCTGGCCGCGGCCGCGGAGATCATGTCGGTCAACTCGACGACACTGCAGCTGCGGTACCTGCAGACACTGACCGAGATCGCCACCGAAAAGAACTCGACGATCATCTTCCCGATGCCGATCGACCTGATCGACGCGCTTCAGAAGAAACTGAAAAGTTGAGGGACACCCGCGTGTGAGCGACGCCGAACGGCTGAGAGAGGATCTCCTGATCGCCCGCGCCGCGCTGGGAGTGGCCCGTCAGCTCGACCTGACGGCGGTCTCCGAGGCGTTCGCGCGCGCCGCGCAGGAGCAGGCGCAGGCCGATGCCTCCTTCCTGTACCTGTATGACTCGGAGCAGGACACCTTCCACCTGCGCGGCGGGCATGTCCCGCCCGACGACCCGCGGCGCAAGGGAATTGTCACCCTCGACCTGGCGGAGCTGCGGGGCGGCGGGTCGATGCCGCAGTCGTGGACGCCGACGATTGCCCGGGCGCCGGAGGCGCTGCGGCGGATCGGCATCGAGCAACTGCTCGCGGTGCCGCTTCCGGGCGCCGGGGCGCTGCTCGGCATGGTGCTCCTGTCGCGCGAGGGGGGGCCGCCCCCGGGGGAAGGGGTCGAACGGGTTGGACGCCTGATCCCGGAACTTGTGCCGGCGCTGTTCAACGCCCTGCTGGTCGAGCGATACAAGGAACTGATTATCAAGGACGACCAGACCGATTCGTTCAACCGGCGTTATTTCGATCGGTTCCTGAGCGAAGAGGTCTATCGCGCCCACCGTTACGGCACCTCCTTGTCGCTGATCTTTCTGGACATGGACAACCTCAAGGAGATCAACAACCGCTACGGCCACGCCATGGGGAGCAAGGCGCTGCGGGAGGTTTCGCGGCGTCTGGTCAACGGGATCCGTGGCAGCGACAAGCTGTTCCGCTACGGCGGGGACGAATTCTGCGTGGTACTTCCGGAGACCGAGCTGCCCGGGGCCGGCGAACTGTCCGAACGTCTGCGACGCTCGCTGGAGGGCCGGCCGTTCCTGGCGGACGACACACCGGGGATGACGATCACGGCATCGTTCGGAGTGGCCGCTTACCCCGATCACGCGCGCACCAGCCTGGGGCTCATCAAGTGCGCCGACAAGGCGATGCAGAAAGTGAAGGCGTCGGGGAAGAACTCGATCGGAATCTCCGAGGCGGGGGACGAGGTGCCGCAGGCGGCCTGGGGACCGCGATGATCCTGGCGCCGGGAACGCGGGGGCTTGTCCTCAAGGTCGGCCTGGTCGCGGGGGCCCTGGTCCTTCTGTCGCGCTGGGCGGGATCTCCCGGGAATGGGCCACGCACCGGGAGACCGGAAAAGGCGGAGACGGAGGATCGGGGGGGCGTGGATCGCGCCCCCGCCGCGCCGATCGAGGCCTCGAGCGTCGATCTCAGTTTCTACTCCAGCCTCGACACCAGCCCCGGTCGCGGCGGTTCTCCGTCGCTGGCGGGGAAGATGGCGCGCGAGGCCAGTGCCGCGCAGGGTGGCCAGGGTGCGGTCGGCGGCGCCTGGGTGGTGCAGGCCCTCGCCACGCGCGATGGTGCGAAGGCGCGGCGGACCCGCGATCGTCTGGCGGGCGCCGGTCTCCCGGCGGTGCTGATCGAGGCGAGCGCCGTCGGCCAGCCGGTGTACCGCGTCCGGGTCGGCCGCTACGCCGACCGGCCGGTCGCCGATAGCATGGCCCGCCGCCTGAAGCATGACTACGGTCTCGATCCTTGGGTCCTGAAGGAGGGGGAGTAGATGCTGCCGGCGCGCCGCAGTGGCTCGGACGAGCGCCGGCTGCTCGGCGAGATGTTGATCGAGGCCGGCCTGGTGTCCCGACGCGGCCTCGAGTCGGGCCTCGAAGCGCAACGGACCGGCGGCGGCCGGATCGGATTCAACCTCCTCCGCATGGGCCTGGTGACGCCCGCCGAGCTCTACCTGTTCCTGCGCGACACACTCGGGGTGCTGTCCCCGGATCTGATCGAGACGCTCACCACCGGACCGGCGGTCGACCTGCTGCCGGCCCGCATCGCGCACCATCACGGCATCGTTCCGATCCGCGTCGAGGATGGCTGCCTGGCGCTGGCGGTCGCGGACGCCGACAACCCGTTCCTCCTTCGGGCCCTCGAGCAGCTCACCGGGCTGCGGATCGATCCCGTCGTCTGTCCGCCGGCGCTGATCGCCGCCGTCCTGGATCGTTTCTACCCGTCGGAGCTCGAGCCGGGGGTCTGGTTCAGACCTTTTGGTGACGGCGTATTCGCGCTCTCGGATCGGCGGCGCGGGATCCGGCCGCTCCGCCCCGAGGCCGTGCGCCCCGAGGCCCCCGCCTCGCACTGGCTGCGGGCCCTGGGTGGAGAGGCGATCGGTCGCGGGGCGCGTTCGATCCGCCTGGAACCGCGGCGGCGGGAGCTCGAGGTGACCTTTGCGGGGGCGGGGGGGGCGTTGGAGACCATCCGGCTGCCGGGCGGTGTCCACGCCGGACTGGCCCGACTGATCGAGGGACTGGCGCGGATCGGATCGCGCGGGCGGGTGGTGCCGCGCGATGGTCGGATCACCTGGCTCGTCGACGAACGCCGGATCGCCGTCTCGGTGCGTGGCGTTCCCGGGTTGGAGGGGGAAGGGTTCACGCTGGAGTTGCGGGTCGAGCGGATGGAATCCATGGCCAGCGGCGACCTGGCCGCCGACCTGCCGCCCCTGGCGGCCGCCATCTCCCGGATCGCCGGGCGGGGGAACGGGCTGATCCTTCTGGCCGCCACCAGCGTGGTGGAGGCGCGCGCCGGACTGGGAGCGGTCCTCACGCTGCTCGACGGGCGTCGGCCGCGGCGCGCCGCCATCGGAGACTGGGCCGCCGGGACGAATCTGGCGGTGCTCGCGCGCCGATCGGACGAGGAGGACCTGCCGTCCGCGCCGCTTTTGGCGCGGGCGCTGGCGGACGACCCGGAGGTCCTGGCGCTGCCCTGGATCGAAGGGCAGGAGTGGACCCGGGCCGCCTTCGCCGGCGCGCACGATCGGATTGTCGTTGCCCCGATCATGGCGGCGGATGCGCCCGGGGCCGCCCGGCGCCTGCGGCAGGCCGGGACCGGCCTGCCCGGCTTCGGGTCGGAGATCGGCGACGTGGGTGTAATCGGCGTGCGCGCCATGGAGCGACTCTGCGGCGCCTGCCGGCGGCCGTGCGACCCGGCGACCATCATCACCGCGGCGGGAGCCGGGAACGCGGCGCGCGGGGACTATTTCGTCAGCCATGGCTGTCCCGCCTGTCGGGGATCGGGAACGCTGGCGCTCGAACCGGTCCTGGAGTATCTCGACCTCGGGGCCGAGGATGGTGGCAGGAGATCCGCCGACCCGGGCGCGGTCCCGGCCGGGGAAGGGCGCCGCCGTCCCTCCCTCTTCGAGGCCGGGCTGCGCAAGGCCGCCGCGGGCCGGATTGACGCGCGGGAGCCGATTCGCTTTCTCCTGCATGAACAGACCTGAATCCAGGCTTCATGATCGGTCCTGACGCGATCCCGGCCCGCGTGGGTCGCGCGCTGGCGGGTTTTTCGGGTCTCCTCATGGCCCTCGCCTTCCCGCGGTCCGACATTGGTCCGCTGGCCTTCGTGGCCGCGGTACCGCTGCTTTTGGCACTCCGTGGCTGCGATCCGACGGAGGGCGCCCGTCGCGGCTTCGTGGCCGGTTCCGTTTTCTTCACCATCCTCCTTTACTGGATCGTCCGGGTCACGGTGACCTTCGGCCACCTGGCGTGGCCGGTGGGGGCGGCCGTGCTCCTGCTGCTGGTGACGTACCTCGCCGGGTGGATGGCGCTTTTCGGCGGCCTGGTCGCTTCGATCGGACGGCGCTGGGGACCCGGCGTGGCACTCCTGGCGGCCCCTGCGGTCTGGGTGGCCTGCGAGATTGGCCGTGGCCAGGCGCTGACCGGCTTCCCCTGGGGACTGATCGGGTATTCGCAGTATCGGAACCTGGCGCTGATCCAGTCGGCGGCGTTCGGCGGCGTCTACCTTGTGTCGGCGCTGGTGCTGACGGTGAACGCCGGCCTGACCCTGGTCCTGATCCGGCCACGCACGCGCCGCATGGTCGCTGCTGGCGCCGTCATGATCGGGGTTACCGCTGCGGCCCACGGGTTGGGACTGGCCCGCCTGCGTTCGATCCCGGCGCCGGCTCCGGTGATCGAGGTGGCGGCGATCCAGGCCAATGTCGCACAGGACCGGAAGTGGGACGCGGCGTCGCAGGCAGCGATCGTCGCCGCTCTTGAGCGGCTGACACGGGAAGCGGCGGCGTCGGGGGCGCGTCTCGTGGTGTGGCCGGAGTCCTCCAGTCCGTTTCCGTTCAGTTTTCCCGCAGCGCCGGGGGACACCCCGGAGCCGGTGGCCAACCGCGGTTACCTGGAGTGGCTCGGTCACATGGCCCGGGAGACCGGGGTCACGCTGATCGTCGGGGGCGTGGACTACCGGGTCACCGGAGGCCGGACCGAGGCGCTCAACAGCGCCCTGGTCGTGGGACCCGATGGCAGGCCTGGCGCCTCCTACGCCAAGGTCCATCTCGTCCCCTTCGGGGAATATGTCCCGCTGCACCGGGCGCTGTTCTTCGTCGATGCCATGGTGGAAGGGGCGATCGCCACCTTCGCACCCGGGTCGCGGCTCGAGGCGCTGCCGATTCCACAAGGGCGCGCGGCAGTGTTCGTCTGCTACGAGGCGATCTTCCCCGAGCTGGTCCGGCGTCTGTCGCGCGACGCGGACATCCTGGTGAACATCACCAACGACGGCTGGTTCGGACGCGGCGCGGCGCCGCGGCAGCACCTGGCGATGGCGGTGGTGCGGGCCGTGGAGGCCGGGCGCGATCTGCTGCGGGCGGCGAACACCGGGATCAGCGCGGTCGTCGATCGTTCCGGCCGGATCCGGGGCCGCACGGCGCTGCTCGAGATGACGATTCTGCGTGGGCAGTTGGCCACCGGCGGCGCGACGACGCTGTACGCGCGCACGGGAGATGTGTTCGCCTGGGGCTGTGCTATACTCGCGTTCCTTCTCGGCGTCGCGAGCCGCGGGACGGCGCGGCGTCGCACGTGATGAAAATCCCGCCGACATTCCTGGATACCCCGGATGGCCCGATCCTTCGAACTAGATGAATTGGTGCGCCGCACGGTGGCGCTACGGACCCGTTTCAACGAGATCCGGGGGCATCTTTGATCTCGGTGCCCTGAACCGTAGTCTGGCCGAGATCGAGACCCGCGCCGCCGACCCCGCCCTCTGGAACGATCCCGCCCGGGCCCAACAGGTGCTCAGGGAACGCACCCGGCTGACTGCCGATCTGGAATCCCTCCAATCCCTGGAGAAGAAGGTCGAGGATGCCGAGGTCTGCGCGGAGCTGGCCCGCGAGGGGGAAGAGGTCATGGCCGACCTCCAGGAGGCGGTCCGCGTCCTGGTGGAGGCGATGGAAGTCTACGAGCTCGATCTCATGCTGTCAGGGGAGCACGACCATGGCCATGCGATCCTCACCATCCACCCCGGCGCGGGCGGGACCGAGTCCCAGGACTGGGCCGAGATGCTCTACCGGATGTATCTCCGCTGGGCGGAGGCGCACGGGTACCGGATCGAGACGCTCGATTACCAGAAGGGGGACGAGGCGGGAATCAAGAGCGCCACGCTCATGGTGCGGGGCAAGAACGCCTATGGCTTCCTGAGGGCGGAGAACGGCGTGCACCGGCTGGTGCGGATCTCGCCCTTCGACGCGTCCGGCCGCCGGCACACGTCGTTCGCCTCGGTCTACGCCTACCCCGACCTCGACGACACCATCGAGGTCGCGATCGAGGAGAAAGATCTCCGGGTGGACACCTATCGCAGCAGCGGCGCCGGCGGCCAGCACGTCAACGTCACCGATTCGGCGGTCCGGCTCACCCACATGCCGAGCGGCATCGTGGTGTCCTGCCAGAACGAGCGTTCGCAGCACCGCAACCGCGACATGGCGATGCGCATCCTCAAATCGCGTCTCTACGATGTCGAGCGAAGAAAGCGCGACGAGAAACGCCAGATTGAGGAAGGGGCCAAGAAGGACATCGATTTCGGGAGCCAGATCCGGTCGTACGTCCTGCAGCCGTATCGCCTCATCAAGGACCACC
>JANNTZ010000461.1:0-15147 GCA_031394595.1 Acidobacteriota bacterium | reverse complement strand
GCCGCAGCGCGTCGCCGCTCCGCACTCGCTCGCGAGGGCCACGGGGTGCCCATCCAATGCACATGGCGCGGCTCGAGGTCGCTGCGCCGCGCTGCGGCCCGCCACCTGCGCCCGGGGGCACCTCGAAGTGCCAGGCTGACTGGGTGGTCCAAGTCCGACGCCTGGCGAGTTCCGGTCGGTAACCTGGGGCGGCGGTGGCCTTCACTGGAGGCAGCAGTGGGACCCCCGGGCGGAGACGCCGCGCCCTGCGGTTGACGGGTCGTCTGAGACCCCGAGCCGGGCCCCGCCGCGCGCTTTTCAGCGCGGTGGGTGGGCGAGGGGCGAAGGGAGGGGAGGCGTCGCGCAGCGACGCCGGACCCGTGCCCGGCAACTGCAGGGTGCGGCGTCCCATGCTGAGGAGACCTCAGGCAGGTCAGGCGGAGGCGGCCTTCGGGGTCTCCGCAACCCCGGTGGATCGCAGGACGCGGATGAAGGCCTCGACACACTCCGGGCAGAACTGCCGCCCGGCCATGCGATCCATCTCCTTCATGGCGAACTCGATCGGCAGGCCGACCCGGTAGGGTCGTGTCGAGGTCATGGCGTCGAAGGCGTCGGCCAGGCAGACGATGCGTGCCGCCAGTGGGATCTCCTTCCCCTTCAGACCCGCGGGGTAACCGCTGCCGTCGTACATCTCGTGGTGGTGCTTGATGCCGGCGATATGCTTCTCGAAAGTCCGGACCGGCGCGAGGATCTGCGCGCCGACCACCGGGTGCGCCTTGATCTCCAGGCGTTCCTCGGGCGTCAGGTTGGCCGGCTTGTTGAGGATCTTGTCGAGCATGCCGATCTTGCCGATGTCGTGCAGCAGGGCCACCTGGCCGACGATGTCGACCTCGTCCTTCGGGAGGCCGAGGGATCGCGCGATGAGGGTCGCGAACCTGGCGACCCGTTGGGAGTGCCCCGAGGTGTACCGGTCCTTGGCCTCCAGAGCGATGGCGAGCGATTCGACCGTCTGGACGTACGACCGCTCCAGCTCGTGGCGGGCCACCTGCAGTTCGTCCAGGGCGGTGGTCAGCTGCGTGTTGCGCACCTGCAGGTCGCCGAGGAGGCTCTCGTTCAGACGCCGCATCTCGCGCTGCCGCAGCAGGGCGGTGATGGTGAACTTGATGTCCTCGGGATCCCAGGGTGTCGGGATGTACTTGTCAAGCCCGGCGTTGTTCAGGGCGTAGATCGCCTCGTCCAGGCTCGGGGCCCCCGAGAGCAGGATCTTGCCGGCTGTCGGGAACTGGGCATGGACGATCTCCAGGAACCGGCTCCCGGTGATTCCGGGCATCCCCTGCACGGCGATGACCAGCTCGATATTCCGGTTCTGCTGGCGGAGCGAGTAGAGCGCGCCGAGACCCTCCTCCGCGCTCCCGGCACCGACGACCTCGAACTCGGGCGGCGCGAGGGTGGCGATCCGCTCGCGCATCAGGGCCCGCGTCCGGGCATCGCTTTCCACCAGGAGAATGGCTGGTCGGATCACTCGCATTCACCCCCCCGACCCGGCGCACCGATCGGGCGCACGCGTCCGGCCGAATCCATGACGTCTGAAATATAGAGCCCGGGCCGAAAACCGGCCAACGACACCGCGTTGACGCCCCCCGAAACGCTGCTATACTCCCGGTCGCATGGGGGTCCTGTACGGCGCACTTCTCCTCCTGGCGTGGGCCGCCGTGCTTCCTTACCAAATCGTCATCGGCGCCCTGAGTGGCCGGCCTCGCGCCTTCGCGCGCGAGCGTCTGGGTCTGGTGGATCCTCCGCCGGCTGCTGCACCGGGCAGCGGCATCTGGGTCCATGCGGTCTCGGTCGGCGAAGTCCGGCTGGCTCTGCTGCTGATCGCCGCCCTGCGCGATCGTTTTCCCGGCCTGCCGGTCGTCCTGACCACCGGCACCGCGACCGGCCGCGCCCTCGCCCTGGAAACCGACCGGCCGGCGGCGGCGCGGGTCGATCGGGTGGCGGCCCTGCCGATCGACCTGCCCGGTCCGATGGGACGGTTCCTGGCGCGGGTCCGGCCGAGGGCCGTCATCGTCATGGAGACCGAGATCTGGCCCGTCATGCTGCAGGTCTGCGGCCGAAACGGGACACCCGTGGCGATCGTCAACGGCCGCATCTCGCCCCGCGCCTACCGTCGCTACCGCCTTCTGCGTCGCTTCCTCGCCGGCGCACTCCGTCACGTCACGCTGTTCGCGATGCAGACCGGCCAGGACGCGGCCCGGGTCCGGGATCTGGGAGCGCCGGCGGATCGCGTCGAGGTCCTGGGCAACCTCAAGTTCGATCTCCCGGTGCCGGACGTCGAGACCGGAACGGTACGCCGCCGGATCGGGCTGACGACCGAACCCCTGTTGGTCGCCGGCAGCACCGACACCGGGGAGGAATCCCCCGTCCTCGAGGCGTTCCGGATCCTGCGCGCGACCGAACCGCGGGTCCGGCTCCTGATCGCGCCGCGCCACCCCGAGCGATTTGCCGCCGCCGGAGCGTCCCTGCGCGCCGCGGGGCTGCGGGTCGCGACCTGGAGCGCCCTCGAAACGGGGGTACCGGCACCGCCCGGCGATCCCGGCGCCGGCGCCCCGCTACCTTGGGACGCGATGCTGATCGACGCCATCGGCGTCCTGCCGCAGCTCTACGCGGCCGCCGATGTCGTCTTCGTCGGTGGCAGCCTGACCCGGCGTGGCGGGCAGAACCTGCTGGAGCCGGCGGCGATGGGGCGGCCGGTCCTGTTCGGCCCGCACGTGGACAATTTCCGCGCCGTCGCCGACTCCCTGATCGACGCCGGCGGTGGCTTCGTGGTCCGCGATGGCGCGGAGCTCGGACGCCTGGCGGCGCGGTTTCTCGCCGATCCGGCGGCCCGCGATCAGGCCGGCGAACGGGCCCGCCGGGTGGTGGTGGCGGAGCGCGGGGCGCTGCAGCGCACCGTCGATCGCCTGGCTCGTATCCTCGATCCGCACCGCGAAGCCGGCCGCGCCCTGTCCGATGGACAGCGCCTGCCCGCGCCGGTGCCCCGGTCATGATCCACCCCGACGCGTTGCGTCATCCCGCGCTGCAGATACTGCTCGCCCCGGGCGCCTTTATCTGGCGCGGGATCATCGGGATGCGCAATGCCCTGTACGACGCCGGGGTCCTGCCTGCCCGCCGACTCCCCTGCCCGGTGATCGCGATCGGCAACCTCACGGTCGGCGGCACCGGGAAGACCCCGATCGCGGCCTGGGTCGCCGCGGCGTTGCGGGACGCCGGGCGCCACGTTGCGGTCCTCAGCCGGGGCTATGGCCGGCGGGGCGGAGGGACGCGGTTGGTCTCCGACGGCCGGACCGTGCTGGTGGATGTCGACCAGGCCGGCGACGAGCCGTACCTGATCGCACGCGACACGCCGGGGGTCGTGGTGGCGGTCGGCGCCGATCGCTTCGCGGCGGCGGCGTTGGTCCGGGCCACCGCCGGTGCGCCGGATGTGATCGTGCTCGATGACGGGTTTCAGCACCGCCGCCTGCACCGCGATTGCGACATCGTCCTGGTGGACGGGATCGATCCGTGGGGCAATGGTAGAATGCTGCCGCGCGGGCCGCTCCGGGAGCCGGTCCGGGCCCTTCAGCGGGCCGACGCCGTGGTGATCACCCGTTCCACCGGCGCCGTTCCGAAGGACCTGGCCGCCGCCTTGGAGCGCCACAACCCGCGCGCCCGCGTGATGCACTGCCGCCTCGAATCCGACCGGTTCCTGCGCGCCGATGGCGACCCCGTCGACCTCGCCGCGCTGAGGGGTTTTACCGCCTTCGTGTTTTCCGGGATTGCCCGTCCCGATCGCTTCGAGGACGAGGCCCGGCGCCTCGGGCTGCGTGTCGTGGGCAGCCGCCGTTTCGCGGATCACCACCGTTACGGCGCCGCCGAGCTGCGGGAGACGGGGGAAGCGGCCCGCGCCGCCGGCGCCGAGATCCTGTTGACCACCGAAAAAGATCTCGTCCGGATCCTCGACCCCACCCCGGCCGGCCTGCCGATTCACGCGTTGCGGCTGCGCGTCGTGTTCGGCCCTGGAGACGACCTGAAGGCCTGGATCCTGGACGCGACCGCTGCGGTCGGACCCGGAGAGCGCCGATGAGCCGCCCTGCCCTGAGGGCCGCCACCGACTTCGCGGTCTATCTCGCCTGTCGGGGCACGCTCGCCGGATTGGCCCTCCTGCCGCGGCGCGCCGGTCTCACGATCGGGCGGGGGATCGGGCGGGCGTTCGCCAGGTTGTCGGGGCAACACCGGCGCATGGCAATGGAGAACCTCCAGCGCGCCCTCGGTCCCTCCCTCGCTCCGGAGGAACGCGCCCGCGTCGCGGACGCCGCCTTCGCGCATCTCGGGATGCTCTGCGCCGACGCCGCGTACCTGCCGCGGCTGCTGCAGGCCCCGACCGACCGGCTGGCGGTCTACGAAGGGGTCGAACACCTGCAGGCGGCCGCGGCGGAGGGCCGTGGTGTGCTGGTGTTCTCCGGTCATTTCGGACACTGGGAGCTGATCGCCCTGCTGCAGCCCCGGCTCGGGGTGCCGTTCAGCATGGTGGTCCGACCGCTGAACAACCGCCGCCTGGACGATTACCTCGCGCGGCTGCGGGCCCGGGCGGGCAACCGTTTGATTGCGAAGCGTGATGCGGCGCGCGGTGTGTTGCGGGCGCTGCGGGAGGGTGGCGCCGTGGCCCTGCTGATCGATCAGAATGTCCGCGGCGAGGGCGGGGTGTTCGTCGACTATTTCGGCGTCCCCGCGTCGACGACGCCGGCGCTCGCCACTTTTGCCCTCAAGACCGGCGCGCCGATCGTCCCGGTCTTCTCCTGGCCGCTGCCGGACGGTCGCGTCAGGATCGCCTACGGCCCGCCCGTCTCGGTGCGCCGGTCCGGATCGCTGCCGGACGACATCCGCACTCTGACGCAGGCCTGCACCGCCCTGATCGAAGCGGAGGTCCGCCGCCGACCCGACCTGTGGTTCTGGATGCACAACCGCTGGCGGACGCGTCCGGCGGCAAACGGCACGGCTGGGCCGCCGCCCCTGGCAGCCGTGGCCGCCGGACCAGACGTCGCGGGGCCCGACGTCACGGGGCCTTATGTCGCAGCGCCCCGCGGCGGAGACCCCGAAAGCGCGAGGTCGGACGCCGCCGGAGCGTGGCGATGAGCGGCCGGGCGGCGGTGTTCCTCGATCGGGACGGGACGATCTGCGAGGAGGTGGGGTATGTCAACCACCTGTCGCGTTGCCGGTTGATGCCGGGCAGCGCCGGGGCGATCCGTCGCCTCAACGACGCCGGCTATCTGACCTTTCTGACCACCAACCAGTCCGGAGTAGCGCGCGGGTACTTCAGTGATGATCTCGTGCGGGCCGTCCACGGGAAGATGGAAGGGCTCCTGGCCGGGGAGGGGGCCCGCCTGGACGGGATGTACTATTGCCCGCACCACCCCGAGGAGGGGTCGGCCCCGTGGCGCGCCAGATGCGACTGCCGCAAGCCGCAGCCGGGGATGATCCTCCGGGCGGCCCGCGAGCACGATCTCGATCTGGCGCGATCCTGGGCGATTGGCGACAGCGTGGTGGACATCCAGGCCGCCGCGGCGGCGGGCGTGCGCGGCATCCTGGTGCTCACCGGCTACGGGCGCGGCCTGGTGGAGCATCAACCGCAGCGCTTCACGGTGCAGCCGGCGTATACGGCCGAGGACCTGATCGGAGCGGTGCGTCACATCCTGGAGCAGGACGGGAGGCGATCATGACCGGAACGCGAGCCCGACTCCTCGAGGCGATCGACCGACTTGCCGGTGTCCCCATGTTGGTGGTCGCCGACCTCGTCCTCGACGAGTTCGAGTACGGGGAGATCGACCGCATCTCGCGCGAGGCGCCGGTCCTGATCCTCGCGCACCGCCGCACCGACGCGCTGCCGGGAGGGGGCGCCAACGCCGCGCACAATGTCCGGGCGCTCGACGGCCGGCCCATCGTCGTTGGACGGGTCGGGGCGGACGAGGCCGGCGATCGGTTGACCTCGCTGCTGCGCGAACGTGGTCTCGACACGCGCCACATCTGGCGCGACGCCGGGTACATGACGCCGGTGAAACGCCGCACGCTCGCCGGGAGCGCCCACTCCGTCAAGCAGCAGATCGTCCGCGTCGACCGCGGTGGTGGCCCACCGGTGGACCCTGACGCGGCGCCCTTCCTCGCGGCGGTGCGTGCCGCGCGGCCTGGCGTGCGCGGCGTCCTGCTGTCCGACTATTCGCTCGGCCTGTTCCACGCCGGCACGATCCCGGCGGTCATGGAGGCGGTCCGCGGCGCCGGTATCCCGGTCTCTGTCGACTCGCGATCCCAGCTCCGGCTGTTCCGCGGGGCCACCGCCGCGACCCCCAACCTCCAGGAGGCGGAAGCCTTCGCCGGGGGAACGGTCGGCGATGACCGCGGCCGGCTCGAACGCGCGGGGGGAATGCTCCGCGAGGCGATCGCCGCCGAGACCCTGATCCTGACCCGCGGCAGCCAGGGGATGTCGATCTTCGCCCGGGACGCGGCCCCGATCCACCTGCCGGTGTACGGGACCGACGAAGTGGCCGACGTCACGGGAGCCGGGGATACCGTCATCGCGGCGCTGTCGATCGCCCTCGCGGCCGGGGTCCCGGCGGCCGATGCCGCCCGGATTGCCAACTACGCCGGCGGGATCGTGGTCATGAAACGCGGCACCGCCACAGTCACCAGGGACGAAATCCGCCGCGCCATCGCCCACGATGCGGCGCTCGACTCTCCACCCGCGTGACCGCCCGGATCGCGTCCCGTCCGTTGCGGCCCGGCCTCGACGCTGCGGGCGGCGTCCTGCCGGCCGGCACCCTGGTGACCCGGTTGGCGCGGCTGCGACGCCGGTATCCCGGACTGCGCGTGGTGCTCGCCAACGGACTGTTCGACCTGTTGCATGTCGGGCACCTGCGCTATCTCCAGGGGGCCCGGCGGCTGGGAGACCTGCTGATCGTGGCGGTCAACAGCGATCGGTCGGCCCGGCTGCTGCGGGGAGCGGGGCGCCCGGTCGTTCCGGCGCGCGATCGCGCCCGACTGGTCGCCGCCCTGCGCTGCGTGGATGCGGTGCTGATCTTCGGAGGCCGGACCGTGGTGCCGATCCTGCGCCGGCTCCATCCCGAGGTGCACTGCAAGGGGACCGACTACACTCCAGAGACGGTCCCGGAGCGGGACATCGTGAGAGAGTATGGGGGACGCGTGGCGATCGCCGGGGATCCGAAGCGGCACGCGACGTCCGAGACGATCCGCCGGATCGCCAGAGGCGCCTCCTAGTCTTTCTTTCCGGAGCCCTTCCGGCCCCGGGCTGGCTTTTCCGGCGCCGCGTCCGGACCCGCGGACTCCTCCCCGCCTTCGGCCGGACCTGCCGCAGACGCCTCGCCGGCCGCCACCTTGTCCTTGGCCTTGCTGAGCCGATCCCGACGGGCCTGACGGTCCTCCTGCTGTTTCTTGAAGACCGGCTCCGACCCGATGAGCTCGAGGATTGCCATGTCGGCGTTGTCACCCCGGCGCGGGCCCAGCTTCAGGGTCCGCGTGTAGCCACCCGGGCGGCTCGCGAAACGCGGCCCGAGACTGTCGAACAGCTTCTTGACCACCGCCTTGTCGGCGATGTGGGTCGCCACCTGGCGCCGGGCGTGCAGATCGTCGCGGCGCGCCAACGTGATCAGGCGCTCGGCATACGGCCGCAGCTCCTTCGCCTTCGGCAGGGTGGTGCACAGCCTCTCGTGGCGGAAGAAGTCAGTTGCCATATTGCGGAGCAGCGCCCGCCGGTGGGAGGACGTGCGGCCCAGCTTGCGCAGGCTGACGTTGTGTCGCATGACCCCCTACTCCTCCTTCGGCGCCAGGATGTGGTCGATCTTCATCCCCAGCGACAGACCCATCTCGGCCAGCAGTTCTTTGATCTCGTTCAGCGATTTCCGGCCGAAGTTCTTGGTCTTCAACATCTCGGCTTCGCTCCGCTGCACGAGATCGCCAATGCTCTTGATGTCGGCGTTCTTCAGGCAGTTGTAGGAGCGCACCGAGAGCTCGAGCTCGTCGATGGAGCGCAGGAGGTTCTCCCGCATCCGGTCGTTCTCGCGGTGCTCGTCACCACCCGTCAGCTCCGGGATCTCTTCGAAGTTGATGAAGATCGACAGGTGATCCTTGAGCAGCTTGCTGGCCAGCGCCACCGCGTTGTGCGGCTGGACGGCCCCGTTGGTCCAGACCTCGATGACGAGCTTGTCATAGTCGGTCATCTGGCCCAGGCGGGCGTCCTCGACCTGGTAGTTCACCTTGCGCACCGGGGAGTGGACCGAGTCGATCGGGATGAACCCGATCGTCAGGTCACTGTCGAAGTTCCGGTCGGCCGAGACGTAGCCGCGCCCCGGCTTGACCCGCATCTCGATGTTGAGACGCCCCTCGTCCGAGAGCGTGGCGATGTGCACGTCGCGGTCGAGAATTTCGACATTCGGGTTGGTTTCGATGTGCCCGGACTTCACCACCGTGGCCCCCTCGGCCTTGAGATAGATGGTCTCCGGGTGGGCCACATTGATCTTGAGCGGAATCTGCTTCAGGTTGAGGATGATATCGATGGTGTCCTCCACCACCCCCGGAATCGACGTGAACTCGTGCAGGACCCCCTCGATCTTGACCGCGGTGATGGCTGCGCCCTCGACCGAGGACAACAGCACCCGGCGCAGCGCGTTGCCGATGGTGGTCCCGAAACCCCGCTCGAACGGCTGGGCCTGGAACTTCCCGTAGGTGGTCGTGAGCGACCCCGGATCGCACTCGAGGCGCTTCGGCCTCTGAAAACCTCTCCACAGCATCGGATCCATCCTCCTCCAGCGGCGCCGGCCTGCCGAGCCGGCGGTCCGGCGTTTACTTGCTGTACAACTCGACGATCAGCTGTTCCTGGATCGGCATCGTAATATCCTCGCGGCGCGGAAGCGTCGTCACGGTGCCCCGGGAACTGTCGGCCTCGACCATGAGCCAGGCCGGGTAGCCGCGGCCCCGGGCCGCCGCCAGTGCGGCCTGGACCGTGTCTGATTTCAGCTGCCTGGCCTTCAGCCCGACGGTCTGCCCCGGCCGCACCAGGTAGGACGGGATGTCCAACTTGCGCGCATCCACGAGGACGTGACCATGCGCCACCAGCTGTCGCGCCTGCGCGCGGGAGCTGCCGAACCCCATGCGGTACACGATATTGTCGAGGCGCCGCTCGAGACCGGTCAGCAGCAGCGCGCCGGTGACCCCCTTCTGCCGCGCCGCATCGCGGAACGTCTTGCGGAACTGGGCCTCCAGCACGCCGTAGAACCGCTTGACCTTCTGCTTCTCGCGCAGCTGGACGCCGTACCCCTGGATCTTCACCCGCCGCTTGCCGTGCTGCCCGGGCGCAAAATTGCGCTTCTCGATGGCGCACTTCTCCGTGTAGCAGCGGTACCCCTTGAGGAACAGCTTCATCCCCTCACGACGGCACAGCCGGCAGACCGAACCTCGAACTCTTGCCACGGACGACCTCCTTCCTCAGACCCGCCGGCGTTTCGGAGCACGGCACCCGTTGTGCGGGATCGGGGTGACGTCCTTGATTGATTTCACTTCGAGGCCGATCGCCTGGAGCGCGCGCACCGACGACTCGCGCCCGGCACCCGGCCCCTTGACACGCACCTCGACCTGACGGACGCCATGTTCCTTGGCGGCGTTGCCGGCCGCCTGCGCCGCCAGCTGGGCGGCGAACGGAGTCCCCTTGCGCGATCCCTTGAAGCCGACCGACCCCGACGACGACCAGGACAGCACGTTTCCGGTCTGGTCGGCGATGGTGATCGTCGTGTTGTTGAAGCTGGCCCGGATCGTGGCGATGGCGAAGGGAATGTTTTTCTTGTCCTTCTTGCGGACGGAAGCTTTCTTCTCCGCCTCCGCCGCCCCATCCTCGCCGGCTCCGGGCGCGGCCTCCTTGGCCGCCTTCGCCGGCTTTTCCGGCTTCTCAGCCTTTTCCGACTTTTCCGCTTTTTCCCCGGTCTCGTCCTTGTTTTCCTTGGGATCGGCCATGATCGTCGCCTTTAACCCTTCTTCCCGGCCGGCGCTTTCTTCTTGCCGGCGACGGTCTTGCGCGGACCCTTCCGGGTGCGCGCGTTGGTGTGGGTGCGCTGCCCGCGCACCGGCAGGTTGCGACGGTGCCGCTGGCCGCGGTAGCAGCCGATGTCGATCAGCCGCTTGATGTCCATCTGGACGTTCCTGCGCAGGTCGCCCTCGACCTGGCCCTCCTCCTGGATGACGTCGCGAATCCGACGCACCTCGTCTTCGGCGAGGTCCTTGACCTTGATGCTGGTCTCCACGCCGGCCTTCCCGAGGATGCGACCACTGCGCGATCGGCCGATCCCGAAAATGTAGGTCAGCGCGATCTCGATCCGCTTGTTCTGCGGCAAATCCACTCCGGCAATGCGGGCCACGTCACGCCCCTCCTATCCCTGGCGCTGCTTGTGCTTGGGGTTCTCGCAGATGATCCGCACCACCCCGCGCCTCTTGATCACCTTGCACTTGTCGCAAATCTTTCGGACCGATGCCCTGACTTTCATTTCCCGTCGCTCCTGACATTCTTACTTGAAGCGGTACACGATGCGCCCCCGTGACAGGTCGTAGGGCGACAATTCCACCATGACCCTGTCTCCGGTCAGGATGCGGATGAAATTCTTGCGCATCTTGCCGGAGATGTGCGCCAGCACCTGGTGCTTGTTGTCGAGCTGGACACGAAACATGGCGTTGGGTAGCGGTTCGACCACTGTCGCCTCAACCTGGATCGCGTCGTCCTTCGGCACCTAGACTCCCTCCATGGCGCCGCCCAGGATCAGCGGACCGTCCGCGGTCACGGCGATCGACCGCTCGAAGTGCGCCGACAGCGACCCATCCACGGTCGAAGCGGTCCATCCGTCGTCGTGGATCCGCACCTCGGGGGACCCCGCGTTCACCATCGGCTCGATCGCCAGCGTCAGCCCCTCCTTGAGCACCGGGCCGTTGCCCGGGGTCCCGTAGTTCGGAACCTGCGGATCCTCGTGCAGCGCGGTCCCGATACCGTGACCGACGAACTCCCGCACCACCGAGAACCCCTGTGACTCCACATATCCCTGGATCGCCGCCCCCAGATCCGAAAGCCGCCGCCCGGCGCGCGCCTCGGCGATTCCCCGCCGGAGCGCCTCCCGGGTCACTTCCATGAGACGCTGCGCCTCCGGTGCGACCCGTCCCACCGGCACCGTCTGCGCCGCGTCGCCGTAGTACCCGTCGAGCACGACCCCGAAATCGAGACCGATGATGTCCCCATCCCTCAACACCCGGCGCGGTGACGGGATGCCATGCACCACTTCGTCGTTGATCGAAGTGCACAGCACGCCCGGATACCCCCGGTACCCCTTGAACGCCGGCCGCACGCCCGCATCCCGACACAACCGCTCGGCCTCATGGTCAAGGTCCGCGGTCGTCACCCCGGGGGCGACCATCCCGGCAAGCGCGTCCAGGATTCTCGTCACCACCCGATTGCAGCGGTCCATGGTCTCGATCTCCTCGCGGGACTTGTAGATGATCATGCGTCCCGTCCCGGGAGACCCGCCAGAATCCGCTCCGTCACTTCCTCCGGACGTCCCCGTCCATCCACCGTCATGAGCACGCCGACCCTCTCGTAGCGGGCGACCAACGGTGCCGTCTCCGCCTGGTACACGCGCAGGCGGTGTGCGATCGCCTCGGTCGTGTCATCAGCGCGCTGGCGCAGCACCCCGCCGCACCCGTCGCACTGTCCTTCGACCCGGGGTCGAAGATCGCGGCCGTGGTACGAGGTCCCACACCCGGAACACATCCGTCGTCCCGTCAGCCGGTCCAGGATCTCCGGCTCCGGGACCACGATATTGATCACTCTGTCGAGCCGCTTCCCGCGCCCACCCAGCAGACCGTCGAGCAGGTCGGCCTGCACCGCGGTGCGGGGAAACCCGTCCAGCAGGAACCCGCCCGCGACATCCGGCTGCGACAACCGATCGCTCATCATCGCGCCGACCATGGCGTCCGGGACCAGCCCGCCCCGATCGACGATGGCCCGCGCCTGGAGGCCGAGAGACGTCCCGGCCTGCATCGCCGCCCGCAGCATGTCGCCGGTGGCGATGTGCACCAGGCCGAGTCGGGCGCGGATCGCCTGTGCCTGCGTTCCCTTGCCGACCCCCGGGGCCCCGAAGAGCACCAGGCGCCATCCACCCGCGCGCCCGGACATCCCCACCCCATCAGCCCCGCCGGCCGCGAATGCGTGCCCCCTTCAGAAACCCGTCGTAGTGACGCATGATGAGTTGCGATTCCACCTGCTGGATGGTGTCCATCGCCACACCCACCACGATCAGCAGCGACGTGCCGCCGAAGTAGAACTTGAGTCCGAGCCCCTGGGTCAGGGACTGCGGCAGGATCGAATCCAACGTCGTCCCGATCCACGGCAACGCCTGCACGTTGAGCCCGCTGATCAGCACCGTCGGAAGCAGGGCAATCAAGCTGAGATAGATGGCTCCCACGAAGGTCAGACGCGTCAGGATCGTGTCCAGGAACTCGGCCGTCCGCCGCCCCGGGCGGATGCCTGGAATGAAGCCACCGTACTTCTTCATGTTGTCCGCCACGTCCATCGGATTGAAAATGATCGAGATGTAGAAATAGCAGAAGAAAACGATCGCCACGATGTAGAACAGGTTGTGCATCGGCATCGTGTAGTCGAGCTGCCGGTAAATCGCCCCGCCGACCTCCGAGTTCTGCCAGCCGGCCCACTGGATGAGCGTCAGCGGGAACGCCAGCACGGACGAGGCGAAGATCACCGGGATGACGCCGCCGGTGTTCAGCCTCAGCGGCATGTGGGTCTGCATGCCGCCGTACATCCGACGCCCGACGACGCGTCGTGCGTACTGCACCGGGATTTTGCGCTGCGCCCGCTCGACATAGACGATGGCCGCGATCACCGCGATCATCATGGCCAGCAGGAACAGCATGCTGATCGCCCCCAGGTTGCCGGTGGTCAGGTCCTGCCACAGCGTGATGATGGCCGAGGGCAGGCCGGAGATGATCCCGGCATAGATGATCAGGGAGATGCCGTTGCCGATTCCCCGGTCGGAGATCTGCTCGCCCACCCACATGATGAAGGCGGTGCCGGTCGTCAGCGTCAGCACCGTCATCAGCCGGAACCCCCAACCGGGGATTGGAACGACGCCACCGCCACCGCTGCCTCCGAGGCTTTCCAGCCAGAAGGCGATCCCGAGCCCCTGGACGAACGACAGGACCACGGTGCCGTACCGCGTGTACTGGGTGATCTTCTTGCGGCCGACCTCCCCCTCTTTCGACAGCTTCTCCAGGTACGGCCAGATGACGGTGAGCAGCTGCAGGATGATCGAGGCCGAGATGTAGGGCATGATCCCGAGCGCGAACACCGTCAGGCGCCGCAGGTTGCCGCCGGAGAACAGGTCCAGGAACCCGAGGATCCCGCCCCCCTGCTGGCGGAAGAACGCCTCCAGGGCGTGAAAATCGATCCCCGGCACCGGGATATGCCCCCCCACCCGGTAAACCGCCAGCATCAGGAAGGTGAACAGCACCCTCTTGCGCAGGTCCGGAATGGAGAAGATGTTCTTGACCGACTCGATCATGCCTTGCCGTGCGCCCCCGTCGCCCCGGGCGCGGCCAGCACTTCAGCCCGGCCTCCCGCGGCGGTGATCTTCTCGATTGCCGACTTGCTGAAGCGATGGGCCTTGACCACCACCGCCCGCTGGATCTCGCCGTCACCCAGGATCTTGACCCGGTCGGCCCGGCGCCGGATCAGGCCGGCAGCGGCCAGACTCTCCGGCGTGATTTCCCCTTCAAGGGTCTGCAGTGATCCCACGTTCACCACCGCGAACTCGGTCTTGAAGATGTTCGTGAAGCCGCGCTTCGGCAGCCGCCGGTGGAGCGGATTCTGGCCGCCCTCGAACCCGAAGTACTGCTTGCGGCCCGAACGCGACAGCTGCCCCTTGCTCCCGGCGGTGGCCGTCTTGCCGTGCCCGGACCCCGGGCCACGACCGATGCGTTTCCGCTTGTGGCGCGAACCCGGCGCCGGCTTCAGGTCATGCAGCCCGAGATTACGCGCCATGACTCTCCTCCACGATCCTCACCAGGTGCGGGATCACCGCGACCATGCCGCGCACCGAGGGGTGGTCGGGACGGACCACGCGGTGGTGTGGGTGCTTCAGACCGAGCGCCCGCAGCACTCGGCGCTGTGGCTTCGGGCAGCCGATGCCGCTGGCGACCTGCAGGATGGTGATCGTCGGGCCGGTCGGTGCCGCCTTCTTCTCCCGCCGTGGCGGGGCGATCGCGTCCGCCGCGGGTACGGTGCCGGCCGCCGTGGCGCGCGTCGCTTCCGCGCGGACCGCCGCTGACGTGGGGCCGGAAGCCTCCACCGCAGAGGGCCGGCGCCGCGCCGCCGGCTTCGCCGGCCGCTTCGCTCCCGTCTTCCCCGCGGGTGGTCGCCCCTTGGTCTCAGACATCGATCTCCCCCTGGCTTCCCGGTTCGACCGGCAGTTCGGGTGCCGCAGTCACGACCCGGTCGATACGGCGGCGCTGCCGGTACGCCTGCAGGTCGCGCAACTGCAGGAGCGCGTCAAAGGTCGCCTTGACCACGTTCTGCGGGTTGGCGCTGCCAATCGACTTGGTCAGGATGTCCTGGATGCCGGCCGCTTCGACGACCGCGCGCACCGCCCCGCCGGCGATGACGCCGGTCCCCGGGGACGCCGGCTTCAGGAGCACCCGGCCGGCGCCGAACAGGCCGAGGGCCTGGTGCGGAATGGTCACGCCGCGCATCGGGATCCGGATCAGGTTGCGCTTGGCCCGATCGACTCCCTTGGCGATCGCCTGCGGCACTTCCTTGGCCTTGCCGGTGCCGTAGCCGACGTGGCCGCGCCCGTCCCCGACCACCACCAGCGCCGCGAAGCGGAAGTTCTTGCCGCCCTTGACGACCTTGGTGACGCGGTTGATGTTGACCACCCTGTCCTTCAGGTCGAGCGAATCGGTTCTGATTGTCGTCATACCCCGTCCTTGCGGGAGAACCCGCTGCATCTCAGAATTTCAGCCCGGCGGCGCGCGCCGCGTCCGCCACCGCCTTGACGCGGCCGTGGTAGAGGTACCCGCCGC
>JANNTZ010000422.1:0-22431 GCA_031394595.1 Acidobacteriota bacterium | reverse complement strand
GTCAAGACTCCGAGGCCCCGCCGCAGGCCGCCCGCCGGCCCGGATGACGGCATGGTCCTCGGAGTCTAGCACGCGCAGCCTGGCAGCGAGGGTTACTCGATTTCGAAGGTGCCCTCGGTAATGGTCTGGTTCCCGCTGGCTTCGATAGCCAGCACTTCGAAGGGGTACTCCCCCGGTGCGAGAGATTCGACGAATTCGCGCGGCACCGTCACTTCCGTGGCCGAGCCCGGGAGAGTGATCTGAAACGATTCGACGAGGACCTGGTAACCGACGACTTCGATGTCCCTGACCGGGAAACCTTCCGGCGGGCCGGTCACGGGGTCCCAGCGGATGATGACGGTCTCACCGTTCACCTCGGCGGAGACCACCGGTCCGGCAGGCACCGCGTGCGAGAGGATACCCGTGCCGACGAGGCTGGCTCCCCCGACCGTGACGCCGATGAACCGATATCTCCCCTGCGGGAACAGGGCCAGCAGGTTCGCGAGCGGGAAGTCGTCGAGCGACGGCTCAGCGCCCTCGAAGAACAGCTCGGTCATGCCGAGGTCGTTGTAGGCCCCCTTTCCGATGACCTCGAAGACCGTGGTCCCGGCCGGGTTGACGATCTTCATCGTCTTCCAGTTCTGCGCATCGAGGGAGACGTGGTACCCCAGATCGTTGGCCGAGGAGTTGTACTCGATGTAGATCCGTGAAATCGCGAGCCTCGCGGCCCAGACGGGGGTCAACAGACCGATCGCGATCACGCCAAGGAGCACGAGGTGCAACGGACGCTTGTGTCTCGTCATTCCGATCCCTCCTGAATGAATGGGCCGGGTTGCCTGGTACTCCCGGAACCCTCTGCTCATTAGAGTCCGGGAGGGCGGGAAATCCTTCGAGTTAAATCTCCGGTGAGGATCCGGCCAGCATCAACAAGAGGGTCTCGCCGTAGGCTTCGATCTTCGCGGGGCCGAGTCCACGCACGGCGCGCAGCCCTCCGGTGTCGCGGGGCCGGCACGCCGCCAGCGCCTCGAGCGTTGCGTCGTGGAAGATCACGTAGGCCGGCATCCCCCGACGCTTCGCCTCGGCCGCGCGCCACTTCTTGAGACGGGCGAGCAGATCGGCGTCTCTGGCGTTCTCCTCCGTCGAGTCCCCACCGCTCGCGGTCCCGCCCCTCGCGGTCCTGCCCCGGCGGGGCGGCTCCAGCCCGGCCCGCGGTGGTTTCCTGGCCGCTCCGCCGTGAAGCCCGGCAGCCGGAACCCCGACGGCCGGAAGCGCGAGGACCGGCCGGCGTTCGGCGCGCATGACGGCGGCCCCCTCCTCGCCGATCGTGAGGACGAACGCCCCCGGACGGCCGCCCTCGATGCCGCGCCGCTCCAGCAAGGCCGCATCGACCAGCGCGTCCAGGAGGGCTTTGATCTCCTCGAGCCTCATGTCCGCGAGCCGGCCGAAGGTGGGAAGCCGGTCGAGACCACGATCGATCACCTCCCGGCTGCGGCTGCCGGAGAGGACCTGGGCGATCCGCGCCACACCGAACCGGCCCGGAAGACGCGCCACCGCCGACAGGGCGATGCGGACACGCTCGTACTCCCGGTCGTCTAGCGCCCGTCCCGCCTCGCGGCGCCAGCCAAGGCAGACATCGCAGGTGCCGCAGCGGGGGATCGCCCCGCCGCGGGCGGCGCCGGCGAAATAGTCGTAGATGAAGCGCGTCCGGCAGCCGCGGCCGAAGGCGTACCCGAGCATCGTGTCGAGGCGCGATCGGTCGCGCCTCGCCTTTTCGGCCTGAGCCGCGAAATCGACCGGCGGTGGGCCGTCGCCGGGAGTCCGGCCCTGGCTTTCCGCCGCCCGGCGCAGCAGACGTGAGGCGGTCATCGCCGCCATGCCCTCGACGGCGTCGCCCGCGCCCGCCGCTTCGATCGCGGCGTCGTCCGCCCCCTGGCCCAGTTGATCCCAGACGCGCTCGAACACCGCCCGAGCCGGATTGGATCCCGCCAGGAAAAACTCCTGCGTGCGCACGTCGGCCGGCCCGAACAGCAGCACACCGCGCGCCGGCTCGCCGTCCCGTCCGGCCCGCCCCACTTCCTGGTAATAGGCTTCCAGGCTCCCCGGCACATCGGCATGCGCCACGAAGCGGAGATCCTGTTTGTCCACCCCCATGCCGAAGGCGTTGGTGGCGCTGATCACGTCGAGGCGGCCGGCCAGAAAATCGTCCTGCACGCGGACTCGATCGGCGTCGCCGATCCCGGCGTGGTACCGGCCGGCCCGCAGACCCCGGCCGGCGAGGTACTCCGCCCACAGATCGACATTCTTCCGGGTTGCGGCGTAGACGATGCCGGGCAGCCCGGCCTCGCGGATCAGACGATCGAGGATGCGGGCCTTGTCGGCGCGGGATCGACACGACTCGACGACGAGGGTGAGGTTGGGACGATCGAATCCCGTCACCACCTCCAGCGGGTCCGACAGGTCGAGCTGCCGGGCAATGTCGGCGCGGACCTCCGGCGTCGCGGTGGCGGTGAAGGCGGCCGCCGGGACCGCGAACTGCCGCTTGAAATCGCCCAGACGGCCGTAGTCCGGCCGGAAGTCGTGACCCCACTGGCTGATGCAATGCGCCTCGTCCACGACCAGCCGCGCGACGCGGGCCCGGGCCAGGGCGGCCCGGAATGAGGGACTCGCAAGCCGCTCCGGCGCAACGTAAACCAGCTGCAGCCGTCCGGCCGCCAGATCGGCCTCCACCGCGGCCCGATCCGAGGCGCCGATCCCCGAATGCACCGCCGCCGCCGGGAAGCCCCGTGACCGTAGGCCGTCCACCTGGTCCTTCATCAAGGCGATGAGCGGCGACACCACGACGGTCGTGCCGTCGATCAGCAGCGCAGGCAGTTGAAAGCAGAGCGACTTTCCCGATCCGGTCGGCATGACCGCCACCACGTCACGCCCCGCGACGATCGCGGCCGTGGCCTCCAGCTGCCCGGGCCGGAACCGGTCGAAGCCGAAGTGGGTATGAAGCGCCTTGAGGAGACGATCGTCGGGAGTCACGCGGTGCAGGATATACCGGCTGCTCCAATGAGACCATCGTTCCCCGGAGGTCGACCGATCTCCGTGCCCTATGTGAAGCGATGCTCCACAATTTCGGTGTTGAACGTCTTCCCGTCCAGGTCCAGGTAGAGCTGGCGCTCGGTGATGGAGACCGTCACCGCGGTACGCCGCTGCACGACCGCGCCGATCGATTCGACGAACCCGCGGCCGAACTCGTAGACCGGGATTTCCGTCGCACGGTGGATCTTCTTGCCGCTCAGCTCCGCCAGCACCAGCGCGACATTCCGATGCGTGTACACGGCCGCCCGGCCGGCGCGCTTGCTGCCCCGGTGCAAACGTGGCGCATTCGGCATGCCGACTTCGATCCACGCCGTGACGCGGCCGGTCAAGTCGCGCACCAGGATCGCCGGCTCGTCTCCCGCCGCGACCCCTTCCGTGAAGGCGATGCCGTCCGTGTACTCCAGACAGTAGGCGAGGAACCGGGTCAGCATGAATTCGATCGTTTCGGACGGTTGTCGCGCCAGGCGCAGCCCGAACGTCCCGTAGACGCTGCGATCGATGTCGGCGAGCTCGGTCTCCAGGTTGTAGATCGTCGCCGTGAGCGCCATGTGCCGGACCAGCTTACACGAGCGCCGTCAAGGCAGGCCCAGGGGGAGGAGGCGGATGACGCAAGATTTGCCGGGACAGCGGGTTACAGTGACTCGTGGTCCGCGCCGGTGGGCCAGCGGCCCGGGGGCGACGCGGGGGGTCCGGGTGGGGATTGGGCCCCAAAAACAAGATGCCCTCCGTCCGGAAGGACCGTATATTCCCGGCGCTGAGTTGCCTGGAAATCTCACCATCATGCGGACAGCGAGCTGAAGCCATGACCGCGAAGCGAACCGGAAGGCGGCCCGTGACGATCCTGACGGGGTTCGCCTTGGTCTTGACCTTGGCGGTCCCGGCGATGGCCAACGAGGCAACCGGGCCCGGCAAGTCGTCCGAACACCGGCCGATCCGCGGCATGGGGATGCTCCGTCACTGGAACGCGATCGCCATCGATGCGAGCGGGCTCGACCACACGCCGGTGGCTCCCGGAGAGAACCGGGTGTTCGGCGAGGCACTGGGGCCGGGGCGGGCGAGCCGGGCGATGGCGATCGTGCACATCGCCGTCTTCGAAGCGGTCAATGCGATCGCCGGCGGCCACCGGAGCTACGTGGGGCTGGCACCCGCCCCCGCCGACACCAGCATGGAAGCGGCCATGGCGCAGGCGGCGCACGACACTCTGGTGGCGTTGTTCCCTTCGCAGACGGCGGCTTGCGATGCGCACCTCGCCGCCGACCTCGGCAAGATGATGCACGGACGCCCCCGGACGAACGGGGTCGACCTCGGGCATCGGGCTGCGGCGGCGATCCTCGCCATGCGGGGCCACGACGGCTCGGAGATTCCCGAGCCCCGCGTCGGCATCGAATTCATCACCAGCAACGATCCCGGGAAATGGCGGCAGGATCCGATCAGCAGGATCCCGCTCGCCCTCGGGGCCCGCTGGGCCGAGGTCAGGCCGCTCGTCCTGCGCTCGGCGGATCAATTCCGGGTCCCCCCGCCACCCTCCCTCGGCAGCCGCGAATACGCCGCCGCCTACAACGAGGTCAAACGGCTGGGCGGTGACGGCATCGTCACGCCGACGGAGCGCACGGCCGAACAGACGCAGATCGGGATTTACTGGGCCTACGACGGGACGCCGAGCCTCTGCGCGCCCCCCCGGCTGTACAACCAGATCGCCATGCAGATCGCCGACCAGATGGGCGCCGACGTCGTCCAGTCGGCCCGCCTCCTGGCGCTGGTCAACGTGGCGATGGCCGACGCCGGGATCGCGATCTGGGAGTCGAAGTACCACTACGAATTCTGGCGGCCGGTCACCGGCATCCGCGAGTCCGATCCGGGCACCGGCCCGACCGGCGCCGGCGACGGCAACCCCGACACGGTCGGCGACCCGGGGTTCACGCCGCTCGGCGCACCCGCCAGCAACGCCAATGCGGTCGATTTCACGCCGCCCTTCCCGGCCTACCCTTCAGGGCACGCCGGTTTCGGCGGGGCACTGTTCCAGATGCTGCGGCAATTCTTCGGCACCGACGTCATCCCGTTCACTTTCGTGTCGGACGAGTTCAACGGCGCCACGCGCGACCGGAACGGCAACGTGCGGCCGCTCCTGCCGCGCAGCTTCGCGTCGCTCTCCCAGGCCGAGGAGGAAAACGGCCAGAGCCGCATCTATCTCGGCATCCACTGGTCGTTCGACAAAACCGAGGGGATCGCCCAGGGCCGGCGGGTCGCCGACTACGTCTTCCAGAATCTCTTCGTGCCGGCACCCGGACGTCCCCGCGGAAAGTAGGCGGCGGGATCGGCATTCGTCCCCCGCCTCGCATCCCCTCACGATTCCATGCGTGGTCGCCGTAGCCCACGACGACCCGTAGCGTTCATGTGCGTGGCGAGTCCGGTGACCTCGCGGAGAGGCCAGGCCGTGATCATTTCGTCCATCGGAAACTGGTCCCTTCCCGCATGGATGACCCAAAGATGTCGCAGCTTGAGGTCGTCCAAAGCGATTCTCATGGACCGCGTCATCGTCGGGGCATCGGTGAGCTTGAATTCGATCCCGAACCGGTGTCCGCCCTGGATGAAGAAGAGGTCGAGCTCCGCTCCACCGTGTGTGGACCAGAAATACGCCTCGGCAGGGCGGATCGCCGCCAGCACCTGCTCCAGGGCGAACCCTTCCCAGGAGGCGCCGGCCTGAGGGTGGCCAAGGAGGCCGTGGCGATCCTCGATTCCAAGCAGGTGGTGGAGCAATCCTGAGTCGCGAAGGTAGATCTTGGGCGCTTTGACCTGGCGCTTCGCGACGTTCGTGTGCCAGGGCTGGAGCTGCCGGACCAGGAAGGTGCCGGTCAGTATGTCGAGATACGACCGCACCGTCTTGTCGGTGAGACCCATAGAGCGGGCCAGCTTCGAAGCGTTCCACGTCTGACCGTGACTGTGCGCCAGCATCGTCCAGAAGCGACGCATCGACGGCGCCCGAATGGAGAGTCCAAGTTGGGGAACATCACGCTCCAGGAACGTCCTGATGAAACTCTCGCGCCAGGCGTGGCTGTCCAGATCGGATCGCGCCAGGTACGACCGCGGAAAGCCACCACGGCTCCAGAGTTTGTCCAATGACTCCGGACGCGTCTCGCCGAGATCGAACCCGCCCAGCTCCACGAACTCCACGCGGCCCGCCAGGCTCTCCGAAACCCCCCGGACGAGGGACGGCGAGGCGCTGCCGAGGATCAGATACTTGGCTTGATGTCCGGGACGATCCACCAGCACCCGCAAAGCCTCGAACAAGCCCGGCATGCGCTGCGCCTCGTCGAGGACCACCAGCCCTCGGAGAGGCCCCAGGGCCAGGTCTGGATTCTGGAGTCGGCTCCGATCAGCCTCGTGCTCGAGGTCGAAATAAAAGAGCTTTCGGTTCCGACCGAGCATGCGGGCGAGCGTCGTCTTGCCACACTGGCGGGGCCCGAGGAGCGCCGTGACCGGAGAACGGCCCAGCGCGGTCACGAGGCGGCGAAGAACAAGAGGTCGGTCGAGCACGGGCCCGAGCCTATCATGAAAATCCGGAGCTGCGCTCCGAATTGTCAATGACTCTGAATGGGTTGGCGTCCCGCTTTGACCGGGACAGAGGCTGTCCGCGGGGCGGCTGGTGGAGGCGGCGGGAGTCGAACCCGCCGCCCCGGTAAAGCCGTACTCAGGACGCGGGCACGCTTACTTGCTGCTGCCCGCCTTCCACTCGGCGATCAGTTTCTCGGTCTTGGCGATCTCGCTCGCGGGGTCCTTGCTGTCCTTGCCGAGCTTCACCGCCTTCTCGGCGATGACGACGGCGTCCTTCCTCTTGCCATCCTGCTCGAGCATGGAAGCCTTCAGGCGGAGGTTCCAGTAATTCTCCTGAAGCCCGATCGACTGGTCGATCCATTTCATCGCCTCGGTGCGGTTGTCCAGCTTGGCGGTGAACGCGAAGCTGGCGGCGCCATAGGGGGTCTCCCAGTCCTTCACTTCGCCCGACAGCGCTTCCTTGATATTGGCGAGCGCCTGGGTTGTCGTGTCGGTTTCGATCCGGAAGGGAATGCGCAGTTTCTCCCAGGCCAGCTCGACAGTGGCGGCATCGGTGGACACGTCGACGAAGGAGAACGTCATCCACTCCTGGTGCGCCCCGGACTTCGGGTCCACCTGGATGCGGAGGGCGTCCTTGGCGGTGTCGTACTCGTAGCTCCCCCACTGCTCCACCGCCTTGTTGAAGATCACCGTCCAGGCGGTTTTGGTGGGGATGGTGTGGACGCTGTAGGTGCCGGCCGGCAGCGGCTGGCCGTTGATCTTGATCGCCTCGGTCAAGGTGATGCTGGTCGCTTCGTTCGCGCCCGTCCTCCACACTTCACCGTAAGGGACCAGCCCGCCCCAGATGACCCGCCCTTTCACCCCGGGGCGGTTGTACATGATGGTGACATCGGTCAGTCCCACCGCCTGCATGACGGTCGCCTTCTGGCTCACCCGGGGAAGCTTGAGTTCGGCATGGGCGAACGGCGCCAGGACCAACAGGGCTGCTGCTGAAATCAGGACTTTCTTCATTCACGACCTCCTCGATTAAGTTGCGTTTTCTTGCCCGCCACGACACTCCCGCCGCCAGGGACCTTAATTGCTCCCGCCCGCCGCGGTCTGCGGCTTGACGCTCCATGGCGGCACGACACCGACGGTGCGGGCGTAAGCGACCGCCTGTCCCAGGTGCTCGTGGGCGTGGCTCATCAGGATCAGCAGATAGGCCCGCTTCGAGGCCGGGAACCCGAAAATGTCGGCCTGGCCGTCGAGAGCCGATGGGGGGATGGTCTTGACTGCCGCAATGGCGTAGTCGAACGATTCCTTGAGCCGGGCGATGACCGCTTCCTTCGTGGTCACCTCGGCCTCCCACTTCTCCGCCAGATCCCAGGCCTTTTCGGGGATCGTCAGCCCTTTCGGCGGGGCGGCGCCGAGCATGGACGGCATCAGCATGTTGGGACCGACCACGTGCATGTAGATTTCGCTCATCGTCCGCACCTGGTCGTTCGGGCGCCAGGAGAACTTGTCAGCCGGCGTCGCCTCGGCCAGGGAGATGATCTGCTTGCTCACGTAGGCCATATTGCCGGCCAGGTCGCTGGTGAAGTCGCTCTTGACCGCCTCGGTCTTCTTTTCCGGAGCGGCTTTCTGCTTCTCCTCGGCTTCGGCCGTCCCGGTCGGGCCGGCCGCCAGCGCGCCGCAGATCAGCACCAGGAACAGCGATCGCATCGATCCCCTCATCGGTCCTCCTCCGGCCGTCCGGGTGTCCCGGCGGCCATGACTCCGTTTCACGAGTTCGCGGGCAGGCGGCGATCCTACCCCCGACCGGCGGCGCTGGCAACCCGATCGCCGGGAAGCCGATCGCCCGGTGGCCGAACGCCCGGGAGGACCGCCTGCAGCACCCACCCCAGCACCAGGACCATTCCGCAGGCGATCAGGTTGTACCAGAGGTAGCCGATGTCGGTGGTGCAGTAGAGCGTGATCACGGTCGTTTCGGCCGCCAGCGCCGCCAGGAAGACGGCGTTCCCGCGCACCCGCTTCAGGAGGAACGCGGTCAGGAAGATCCCCAGGATGGTGCCGTAGAACAGCGACCCCAGGATGTTGACCGCCTCGATCAGGTTCTCCACCAGGGAGGCGGTGAGCGCGAAGACGATCGCCAGCGCGCCCCAGAAGGCGGTCAGCGCCTTCGACACCACGACGTAGTGCCGCTCGCTCTCCTTGGGCCGGATGAGGCGCCGGTACAGATCGACGGTGCTGGTCGATCCGAGGGCGTTGAGCTCGGAGGAGGTCGACGACATCGAGGCGCAGAAGATCACCGCGATCAGGAGACCGATCTCGCCCCGCGGCAGTTGCTGCAGGATGAAGGTCAGGAAGACGTAGTCGGAGTCCTTCACTTCCATCTTGGGATCGACCTCGACCACCAGCTTCTTGGCCTCCGACCGGATCACCTCGGTGCGTTGTTCCAGCGCCTTGACGCGGGCCCGGGCGACGGCGACGTTCTCCTTGTCGCCTCCTTCCAGGGCCGCGGCCAGCAGGTGGACCGCCTCGCGCTTGTCACGGAAGGCGGCGGAGTACCGGGCCTCCAGGTCGCGCATCTCGGGGGCGCGGGGCGACTGGTGGACGACCGCGGTCGCCGTCTGCTTGAACAGGATCGGCGGCTCGGTGAACTGGTAGAAGAGGAACACCATGACGCCGGTGAACAGGATGAAGAATTGCATCGGCACCTTGAGCACGGCGTTGAACATCAGGCCGAGGCGGCTCTGGGTCACCGACTCTCCGGAGAGGTAGCGCGCCACCTGCGACTGATCGGTGCCGAAATAGGACAGCGCCAGGAAAAAGCCGCCGAGGATTCCGGACCAGAAGGTGTAGCGCGTGTGGTAATCGAAGGAGAAGTCGATCACCTCGAGTCGGTCCATCTGCCCCGCCACCTCCAGGGCCCGCGGGAAGGAGATCTCCTTCGACAGATCCAGGACGATGAGGGCGAATGCCACCACCATCCCCACCAGGATGACCGCCATCTGGTGCTTCTGCGTCAGGCTGACCGCCCGCGTCCCGCCGGTCACCGTGTAGACCACCACGATGGCTCCCATCAGAAGCACGGTGACATCGAGGTCCCAGCCGATCAGGGTCGAGAGGATGATCGACGGCGCATAGATGGTGATCCCGGCCGACAGGCCCCGCTGGATCAGGAACAGGCAGGCGCCCAACTGGCGGGTCTTCAGGTCGAACCGCCGCTCCAGGTACTCGTAGGCGGTGTAGACCCCATGCCGGTAGTAGATCGGGATGAACACCGCCGAGACGATCACCAGGGCGATCGGCAGACCGAGATAGTTCTGCACGAACGCCATCCCCTGCTCGTACGCAAGCCCGGGGGTGGACAGAAAGGTGATGGCGCTGGCCTGGGTCGCCATCACCGACAGACCGATGGTCCCCCACTTCATCGTGTGATCGCCGTGGAAATAGCTTTCGAGATCGCGGCTGCCGCGCGTCTTCCAGATCCCGTAGGCAGAGATGCCGAACAGCGTGCCGAACAGGACGACGACGTCGAGCAGGCTCATCGGTAGTGCCGGGTGAACAGGTGGAAGAGGACGACCAGGAAGCCGAGAAAGCCGAGGACCAGCGCGTAGACGCCGGTCCAGCTCCTGAAGAAGGGAGGGCGATCCTCGACGAGGCGTCGCTCTTTATCGGGATCGATCGGCATCGACGGGGTGCCCGGCGGCGGGATCGGTGGAGTGAGCGGCGGACGGCCGGCCCAGGGCGATCAGGTTGGCGAGCAGCCGGTAGGCGCCCGGCACCCCCGCGGGGATCTGCCGGAACCAGGAGTAGCCGGTATAGACGAAGAACCCTTTGCCATGCTTCGCGATCAGCAGGCCGCCGTCGCGCGGCGGCTCTCCCGGGTCGTTGCTGGACAACAGCGCTTCGAAGGGCGGGCCCCATTCGCCGCCAAAGTAGAGACCCCGTTCCTGGACCCAGCCTTCGAAATCGGCCGCGGTGATCTTATTGGGGACGTTGAGCGCGGGGTGATCCGGCAGGAGAAACCGCACGGCGGCGTCCTCCTCGGTCACCCGGTCGCGGGTGATCTTCATCGGATAGGGGGCCACCGCATCCACATGGAGATCGTGGCCGGTGTTGTACTGGACGATGAGGGTCCCCCCCGCCTTGACATAGTCGTGCAGCGCCGGCTGCAGGAGACGCATTCGCTCCAGGGTGTTATAGGCCCGCACTCCCAGGATCACGGCGTCGAAACGCTTCAGCCGATCGGCGGTCAGTTCGTCCGGCGTGAGATCGATCACCGTGTAGCCGATCTGCCGCAGGCCGGCGGGGATCTGATCGCCGGCTCCCTGGAGATAGCCGATCGTCTGGCCCCGGCGGCGCAGGTCGAGGCGGACCACCCGCGCCTCGGCAGCGGGGAGATGGATCTGCGTCGGGATATGGTCGTAGACGATACGGACCAGGCCGCGATCGAACCTCCCGCCTGCCGTTTCGGCAATCGCCTTCAGGGTTCCCGCCGAGGCGGTTTTCGGGGGCTGGATCTCGAACTGGAGCGTCTGCGCCGCATCCTTCCCCGCGAGGCGGAACTCCCGGGATGGGGGGGAGATTCGCCATCCCGGCGGGGACTCGAGGCGGACCGTCCCTCCGACATCCGCCCGTCCGGCACGCACCCGGACGGTAACGTCCCGCGGCACGTCCTCGGGAAAGACGAAGACCGTCTCGGAAAGCTCGACCGCCACCGCGGGGACCACTTCGAACGGACGGTAGCGCTCGCCGCGCGCCGGGTCGGTCCATTTGAAGACGACCGGCCGCTCGACCGGCATGGAGGTCCCGTTGACTTCGAGGGAGAAGACCACCATCAGGGCCGGCGGGTTCTCCGGCAGACCGATCAGAGCGAGGTCGTCAACGCGGAACATCCCCGGGGTTCCCTTGCCCCGCAGCCAGTACGGTTGCGACTGGAGGAGGTCGGCGGGCAGGGCGATTTCGAGCGCCTTCTCGAACCGGGCGCCCCGCGTCAGGTCATGATCGGCAGCCTCCTCGATCCCGGCGGCCGGCATCGCGATCCGTTTCAGTTTCACTCCGACCGTCGATCGGCTGGCCGCCTCCAGGTTGATCTTCACCTTGTCCCCTGGCGCCACCGCGACGCTCTCCGCCGCCGCTTCCAGGTAAAGCCCGAGGCAGGCGGTGATGGCCCAATCCAGATCGTTCAGCTTGACGCTCCTCCAGCGTCCGGCCGGGAGCGCCAGGATCTTTCCACGCGCCTCGAAAAGACGCGGCACGACACCGGCCGGGTTCTCTGGATCGAACTCGCGGTGGGCCCGATCGAGGATGGACCCGATCGCCGTCCCGCCCGCGATCCTTCCCCAGGTCGTATCGATCCCCTCGAACAGGTCCTTCCTGGCCGGCTCCCCGTCCACCGGCTCCAGGTACTCCAGCACTTCGCCCCGGGTGCCGCTCGATCCGAACCCCTGGCTGGCGTGCTTGCTCCTGCTGCGCGCCGCCAGCTCGGCGAACGATTCGCCGAGGAGGGGGCTCCACTCTCCGGCATCGATCGAGAGGAGCGTCTCCGGCTTGAACTCCGCGTCTTCGTCATAGAACCAGCGGGAGGTATTCCAGAGAATCCGCCGCGGCTGCCAGAGACCGACCCGATCGAGCTGTCCGGGAAACCGCTTCGGATCGGCCGCCGCCGCGAACGCTTCCCGGGCCAGCAGGGCCGAGGCGGTGTGATGTCCGTGGGTCCCCCCGCCGGCGGTGGGGAACCGGGTAATCACGACGTCCGGCTGGAACTCCCGGAAGACCCGCACGGTGTCGGAGAGCACCTGATCCTTGTCCCAGATCCGGAGTGTCTCTTCGGGATTCTTGGAGAAGCCGAAGTCAATCGCCCGGGTGAAATACTGGTGGCCGCCGTCGATCCGGCGCGCCGCCAGAAGCTCCTGCGATCGGATGATGCCGAGAGTGACGCCGATCTCCGGACCGATCAGGTTCTGGCCGCCGTCGCCGCGGGTCATCGACAGGTAGGCGGTGTCGGCCAGCCGGCCCCGGGTCAGGGTGGCGATCAGCCGCGTGTTTTCGTCGTCGGGGTGGGCGCCGACGTAGAGAACACTCGCAAGCACCCGCAGCTTCTTGAGGGCCAGCTGGATCTCGGCCGCGTCGGGCCGTGGAGGGACCAGCGATGCGGACCCGAACGCCGCCCCGATCGCGGCCCGGCCCACGAGGGTCGCCAGGAGAATCGCTATCGCGCAGCGGGACGGGCGTCTCATCGGGCCATCGCTTCGCGTCTCATCGGGCGATCACCTCGCGGTAGTAGTCCAGGTACTGGCCGACGATCCGGTCGGCCGAGAACAGCGCCGCGGCCCTCTCGTACCCCCGCTCCCCCATGGCCCGGGAGCGTTCCGGGTGCTCCACGATGGCATCGAGCTTCTCGACGAAGGCGCCGATGTCTCCGGGCGGCGCGAGGAACCCGGTCTCGCCGTCCGCCACCACCTCCGGGACACCGCCGGCACGCGTGGCCAGGATCGGGTGCCGGTGGAACATGCTTTCCAGGATGCTCAGGCCGAAACTCTCGTAGTCCGACGTGTAGAGCCCCAAGTCGGCGGCGTTGAGATAGTTCTCCACGTCCGGCACCGACGTCAGCACCGTGACCCGCGCTTCGATCCCCAGTTCGGCGACCAGCGGCCGGTACGGCGTGAAGTCGCCCCCCGCCAGGACCAGCAGATGGATTCGATCCCGGTGCCGGGAAGCGGCGACGACACGCAGCAGGTCGCCGATTCGCTTTCCGGCCCGCAGATTGGACATGTGCAGGACCAGGAACCGGTCCCCGATCCCGAGTTCATCGCGCACCTCCCGCCGCGTGCGGCCCGGCGGCACGGGCGCGAAGAAATTGTGGATCACCCGGATCTCGTGGGCGACCTCGAAGGTGCGCTTCGTCTCGTCGCGCAGGAACCCGGATACCGCCGTCACCCCGTCGGAGTTCTCGATGGCGTGCCGGATCACCGGCTGATAGTCGGGGTCCTGGCCGATGAGCGTGGTGTCGGTGCCGTGCAGGGTGGTGACCAGCGCGGGGCGCGTGCCGCCGACCATCTGCCGGGCCAGGCAGGCGGCGATGGCGTGGGGCACCGCGTAGTGCGCGTGAATGAGGTCGAGATCGAAACGCCGGCTGACGTCGGCCAGCTTCACCGACAGGGGAAGCGTGTAATCGGGGTACTTGAACAGGTCATATTTGTTGACGCTCACCGGATGGAAGGTGATATTGGGGACGGAGGCATCGAGGCGGAACGGCCTCTCGTAGCTGACGAAATGCACCTGGTGCCCCCGCCGGGCCAGCTGCTCCCCAAGCTGCGACGCCAGGATGCCGCTGCCGCCGACCGACGGATAGCAGGTGATCGCGAGTCGGAGCGGTCGGTCTTTCAAAATCGCCGTCCCGTTCCCTGCAGGTCGGTGATCCCTGCCAGGCAGATCGGGTCGTTGGCCCAGAGCGCCATCGCGTACGCGACCCCGATTTCGGCCCCCAGAACGCGGGCACGCGCCACCTGCAGGTCGATGTAGTTGCGTGTCTGCAGCTGCGACTCGTGGCACTCCATGGCGGACTTCCAGGTCTCGAAAACATCCGAGATGTCGACGATCACCTTGCCGAGGCCCGCCGGGGCGCTCCCACTCCCGGTGATGTCGTAGAAATAGAGCGCGTCGATGGCGTGCCCCACGTGGGGCTCCAGCCCCCGCAGACCTCCGTAACGGGCCAGCCGCGCCGCATCGCGGGTCAGACGGCCCGCTTTCCCGTGATCGGGGTGCTGGTTCTCCTCCGGCGACGGAGCGAGCAGCAGGTGGGGCTGCCACTTCCTGATGACGCGGGCGATCTCCAGGGCGTTCTGCGGCTGGTACGCGAGGCGCGCGTCGCCGTCGAGATCGATGAACTCCAGCCCGACTCCCATCCGGGTAGCGGCGGCGGTCGCCTCCCGCATCCGTTCATCGCCCGAACCGGAGGACCCGGCCTCCCCGCGGGACAGGTTCAGCACCTGGACCAGGTGCCCGCGCGCCACTTCCTTAATAAGGATGCCGCCGCACCCGAACTCGACATCGTCGGGATGGGCGCCGACGGCGAGGATCCGGCGGACCGGTCGTCCCGATGCGGCGCTGCCGCCCGTATCCGGCGCCGCACTGCCGCCTGGGTCCGTCACGGCGCCTCCACGTACGATTCGTGCGGTCGATCGATCGCTTCGCGCTCCACGAAGGTAATCTCCGGCGCCTCGTCCTTGTTCAGGTACTGCATCTCGCTCGCCCCCGCGACGTAGTGCGTGGAGTGGACCACCGACTGCATCCAGCGCAGCCGCGTGTCGCGCGCCGGGCTGATGCTCTCCTTGCGTGGCTCGCTGTACGGGATCTCCAGATACTCGTCCCCGCCCCGGTGGAGCGTGAACTTCCCATCACGACACCGGGCCCGCACCAGTTCCCCATCATGGACGACATCGACGTAGAAATCGCTCACGTCCACCGCCTGCTTCCGGAGTCCGGGGTCGCTCGACCGGACCACCTGCACCCCCTCCAGGTGCCCCAGCCGCAGGTACATCTCCAGGCAGAAATCGGCCACCGTCTCCGCCCGCACCGCCCGGAAGTGATCCACGAGCGTCGGCGATACGAACGCCGGCAGCAGCCGTGTCGTTCGTTCCTGCCAGCCCTCCTGGATCTGCTTCGCGTACAGGGGCGTGTACTTCTTCTGCAATTTGCCCCGGTGATCGAAGTTCAGGCGCCTGAGTTCCCCGGTCCGGAGATCCCGCAGCGGCGTGGTCGTCTCACGGTAATCGTGGTCGCTGTCGTGACAGAAATAGACGATCCGTCCTCCGATCTCCTGTCGCAGCCGCCTGGCCGTCGCCAGCTTGGCGTAAAAGAACCGCTTGGGAAAGAACCCGCACGGCTGCTGCCCGAAGCAGATGATCGGTTCGCTCATGAGATTGATCGGCCCCGCCGCGGCCGTCGGACCCGCGGGCCATTCGCGCTGGCTCCCTCGAACAGGCAGGCGTGAAGGGTATCATCACCGATGCCGGCCCGGCCAATGCGGGCGCGGGCCAGTGGGGAGGGGATGGACATCTACGTGGACGGCGACGCCTGCCCGGTCAAGGAGGAGATCTACCGCCTGGCGCTGCGCCACGACATCAGGGTGCTGGTGGTCTCCCACGGACCGCTGCACGTGCCGGCGCGGGGGCGCATCGAGGGAGTCCGCGTCCGAAAAGGGTTCGACGCGGTCGACGATTGGATTGCGGCCCAGGTCACGGAGAACGACCTCGTCGTGACCGCCGACATCCCGCTCGCCGACCGTTGCCTCAAGAAGGGCGCGCGCGTGCTCTCCCCGAACGGCCAGGAGTTCACCGAGGCGTCGATCGGCGGAGCGCTGGCGACCCGGGAACTGATGGATCAGTTGCGTCAGATGGGCGCGGTCACCGGCGGGCCGGCGTCCTTCGCGGCCAGCGATCGAACGCGCTTCCTGTCACGGCTCGGCGAGACGATCCACGCCGCCCGGCTCAAGCCTCCACCAGGACCTTGAATCCCCCGTAGACCATCCGTTTGTGGATGCGTCACGCCTTTTCTCCGAAAGCGATCCGGTCAAGCGAGAACCGCCCCGGCCCCGCGAGCAGGAGCAGGACGGCGACGCTGAGATAGACGGCGGCCAGTTCATAGGAACTGCCGCCGGTCTGGGACACGAACGGGTCGTGAAGCACCGCGGCGTGCAGCCCGGCCGCCACCGTCATCGTGCAGGCCAGGCCGGTCGAAGCCACGGGGGTCAGCAGCCCCAGCATCCAGGCAAGCCCGCCGCCGAATTCCGAGAGGGCCGCCAGCGCCTGGAAGATGCCGGGGAACCCGGCTTCCGGCCCCATCCAGCCGAATGGGTTCCGGATCTTCCCGTAGCCGTGGAACATGAACGCCAGCCCGGCAACGAGCCTGAGGACGAGCAGGCCGGCGGAGACGCGGGTGGACAGGCGAATCGGCTTGAGATGTTGAATCATCCTCCCTCCCATTGCACCTGGCGACCTCGATCGATCGGCCCGGCGCGCCCGTGCATTCTAGGATGGTTGGAGGTGGTCCCGTCACTACTGACCGAAACTCCAGGTCACCTTGATGCGGAAACTGCGTCCGTTCTGGGGGATGAGGTCCTGCACGTGCTCCTCCGACCCCGGCTCGCCATAGTCTTCGTCGAGGAGGTTGTAGACCCCCAGGGAGAGGTCGAGCCCCTTCGCCAGCGTCCGGCTCAGAAAGTTGAGGTTGGTGAGCCAGTAGGCGGGGGCCGTCTGATCGGCCAGGGTCCGTCGCGTGCCCACGTACTGGATCTCCAGGCCCGCGGTCATCCGCTTTCCGGGCAAAGGGACGAGGACGTTCAGCTTCGACAGGTTTTTCGGGGAGTTGACCAGGATCTCGCGGGTCTGGCGGTCCTCGGTCTCCTGGATCGTGTGGCCGAACCTGACCTCATATCCCTTCGCCCACCGTCGCTCCAATTCGATCTCGGCGCCGCGGGAGCGGGTGTGCTCCTGGTTCGTGAAGTACAGCAGACCGTCGAGCGGATCGGTCGCCAGCGTCACCAGGTCTTCGACGTCGTTCTCGAAAACCGAAGCCGAGAGGCGCAGATTCCTGCGCCAGTATTTCTCCACGACAATCTCCGCGGTCTGGATCGATTCCGGCCGCAGCCCGGGGACCGACTTGTAGCCGAGCGCGGAGCCCTGGTAGAAGAGTTCGTAGGGGTTCGGCGCGCGGAATGCCGTCCCGTAGATGAACTTCAGCGCGGTGTCCTGGACCGGCGAGTAGATGACGGCGAGACGCGGATTGGTGGACCCTCCGAAGCTCCGGTACTGGTCGTGGCGCAGTCCGAGATTGAAGATCAGGCCTGGACGCGGTGTGTACTCCTCCTGAACGAAGACGGCCCAGTCCCGGGACGAGTGCTGCTCGTCGACGTACAGGAAGTACGGGTCGCTGTCGTAATTGAGCAGATCCTGCTGGAAATGATCACGGTACTCGGCGCCGGCCGTCAGGGTGTGCTGGGTCGAGGGCCTGGCGACCAGCCGCGCCTCCGTACCCCACCAGTTCCCCCGCGTGAGATCCCGGTTGAGCGTCAGGGGCGGGTAGTCGAAAGGATAATCGCCGTGATAGTAGGCCCGGTCGTAGTAGAGACGCCCGCTCATGTCCAGCCCATCCCGGATCGTTGTCTCGTAGCTCAGGTCGAGAAAGGTCCGTGAATCGACCGTGCGTTCATTCGGGTCATTGAACACCGTCCCGAAGGACGCGGTGGGAATGGCCTTGTCCCTCGACGAGTGCAGGGCCGCGATCTTCAGGTGGCCGATGCGGGCCTTGGCGAACAACTGGTAGAACTCGTCGCCATCGATGCCTTCGGCGAGACCATTGTTCGTGGCCGGATTGTTGAATTCCTCGAAGCGGAGATCCTGCCCGCTGCTCTGGTACCGCGAACCCGACAGGAGCATTTCGGCGCCGTTCGCGAGCCGGGTGCCATAGCGGAGACTCCCCTGTCCGGTGGCGTAGCTGCTGCCGCCCGCGGAGACCTGATAGCCTCCGGGTCCCCCCCCGCCCCGTGTGACCACGTTCATGACCCCGAAGAAGGCGTTGGTCCCATAGAGCGACGAACCCGGCCCCCGGACGATCTCGACCCGATCGATCAGATCGACGTCGAGGACGCCTTCCGTGCCCAGGAGCATGTCGTCAAAGATGTCACCGTTCATGCGGTGACCATCGATGAGCAGAAGGATGCGCGAGTTGTAGTCGCCCACGCGCCCGAATCCCCGCACTCCGGCATAGGTGTAGTTGCGATCGTCCCGGACGTAGAACCCCCGTACGCTGGCCAGGATCTCCGCCAGGCTGCGATACCCGTACATCTGGATGTCGCGCGCGGTGACGATGGTGACCGACGATGGCGCCTCGATCACGCTTTGCTCGTGTCGTGAAGCCCCGTACACCACATCGATCTGCAGCAGATCCTCGAGCGACAGTTCCGTCAGGTCCGTGGTGTCCCGCGGCCCGGCGGGGGTCGCGCCGGCGGCGGCCGACGCACCCGGCACCGCCCAGAGCATGAGCGTGGCCGTCACAACGATGAGGAACCGGGGCCGGACAGGTGGGAAATCTGAGAACGTCAGGTTGGTCTTTTCCAGCACCATCGAATCCACCATCCCGCAAAACCCCGCCCCCCGGGATGGGGTTTCACTCTGAAGAGTGATACCGCGCCCACAAATATAGGCAACGGGTCCCGTGCCGCAACCATGGTGGTGCGGAGCTTGTTGCGCCCGATAGGCTTGATGGTTGAGTGCCAAGGAGTTACGCCAGGGGGCGGGTCGCAGTTGAGGTGCGCCCGGGGAGTCCCATGGGAGGCGCAACTAAGGTGCGCACCACCATGCGCCCATTCATGCTAGCCTCCGCGCCGCATCCCGGAGGCCATCCATGCGCGAGTTCATCACGTTGAACCGGAGCGACCGCATCGCCGGCGTGGCGATTTTCCTTCTTGTGGCGGCGCTCGCGCCTGCCGGGCCCTTCGCGGCCGGGCCCGCCAACCCGTACGCACCCGACACTCCCGAGCCGGGGTCGGTCGAGGCGATCGCACGCGACACGACCGAGCCGCGCTTCGTGAGCCCGTGGGTGGCCTATGTGCCGGCCTCCGGGGCGGTGCCGTCGCCGACGCAGTTCCTCGGACACATCGCGGGCGCCGCCGGATCGCTGACGCATGCCGGGAAGATCCAGGGCTACATGCGGGCGCTCGCCGCCGCCTCGCCGCGGGTGCGCGTGGAGACGATCGGCAGGACGGAGGAGGGGCGCGACATCGTCCTCGTCATCATCGCCGACGAGGCGGGCCTCGCCGATCGCGTGCGGCTGAAGGAAGCGACCGCCCTCCTGGCCGACCCGCGCCGCACGGGACCCGAGGAGGCGGAACGGATCATCGCGACGGCGCGGCCGATCTACTACTTCAACTGCGGGCTGCACGCCGACGAGACCGGCAGCGCCGAGATGGGGATGGAGCTGGCCTATCGGCTGGCGGTCTCGGAGCAACCGATGATCCGCGGCATCCGCGAGAATGTCCTGACGCTCATCAACCCGGTCGCCGAGCCCGACGGCCGCGACAAGGTGGCCGACTGGTTCAACCGCTATCTCAAGGGGAAGACCGACTACGACGCGCTGCCCCGGCAGTCGCCGCCGTTCTGGAACCGCTACGTGTACGTCGACATCAACCGCGACATCCACCAGCAGGCGTTCGCGACGACGCGGGCGGTGCACGCCATGTTCCACGACTACCACCCGACGGTGGTGCACGATCTCCACGAGTCGATCGCGCTCCTGCAGACCTGGAACGGCACCGGCCCCTACAACCCCAACCTCGACCCGATCGTCACCAGCCAGTTCCTGGAGATGAGCTTCCACGAGGTCACGACATTGACCTCGATGGGGATGCCCGGCGTCTGGACCTGGGACTTCGGCGAGGGGTTCGGCCTGCACTTCCTCGATTCGGTGGCGATGAACCACAACGCCATCGGGCGAGGCTACGAGACCTTTGGCAGCACGACCCCCGAGACGGTGTCGCGGACGCTCGACGACGGCGGCGGCCAGCAGGAGGGATACCTGACCCGGGAGTGGTTCCGTCCGAGCCCGCCGCCGCGGGCCTTCCGCTGGTCGATGCGCGACAACGTCAACTACCAGCAGACGGGAGCGCTCGCCATCCTCGACTGGAGCGCCCGCCACGCGCCGGAGATGCTCCGGAACTTCTACCGCACCGGTTACAACTCCTGGCAGAAGGGGGTGACCGGCGGGCCATTCGCTTTCGTCATCCCGGCGGACCAGCCCGACCGGCTGCGCGTGGCGGCGATGATCAACCGGCTGCTCGACCAGCGGATCGAGGTCGGCCGGCTGACCGCGGACCTCGTCGTCGGCGAAGGGAAGTTCCCGCGCGGGGCGTTCATCGTGAAGCTCGACCAGCCGTACCGCAACTACGCCGTCGACGTCCTCGAGCCGCAGCGCTTTCCAGCCGACACCAAGAGCCTGCCGTACGACGATGTTTCCTGGGCCTTCCCCGTCGGCTTCGGCGTGACCGCCGTGCGCATCGACGACGCCCGGGTCCGGACGGCGCCGGCTGAACCGGTCCGCGCCCCCGTCGTCCCGGCCGGCCGCGTCGGCGGCGAGGGCCCCGTTTTCCTGATTCGCGACACCGGTCAGGAGGCCCTCCTCGCGGCGCGCTACCGTCTCGCCCGCTTCCGGGTGGAAATCGCCGAGCAGCCGTTCCGGGCGGGTGGCGAGGACTACACCCCGGGGTCGTGGATCCTCACCGGGACCGATGCCCCCGGCGGGGTCCGCGCCGCCCTCGAGGCGGTCGCCCGCGATCTGGCGCTCGACGTCCGCGCCGTGAAGGCGGCGCCGGCCGTCCCCCGCCACGAGGCGCCGCCGCCGCGCATCGGTGTCTGGGTTCCGTGGGCCGACACCGACATGATGGGTTGGATCCGTTACACCCTCGACCGCGAGGCGATCCCCTACACCTACCTGCGCGATGAGGATGTCCGCGCCGGCGGCCTCGGCGATCGAGTCGACGTGATCCTGTACGGTCCGTTCTCGCGAATGGACCTGCAGGGACAGATCCACGGGATCGAACCGGTCGCCGGCCCGATGCCGTTCACCCGCACCCCGGAATTCCCCAGCCACGGCGTGCCGGTCGCCTCGGACGACATCACCGGGGGGCCCGGGTTTGTCGGCCTCGAATCGATCCGCCGCTTCGTGGAGGGGGGCGGCGTGCTGCTGACCCTGGGGAACGGGTCCGAGCTGGCCCTCGAAGGCGGGCTGGTGCGCGGCGTCCGGCGGGCGGAGGGGACGGAGGTCTTCACACCGGGGAGCGAGCTGCGCCTCGGCTTCGCGCTGCCGGCGCACCCGATCGCCTACGGCTACGGGAGCGATGCCTCGGCCTTCCGCACCAACCTGGCGGTCTACGACGCGCCGCGCCGCTGGATCACCATGGCCTACTGCACCTCGTGCCTCGAGGGTCCGGTCGACCGGCGATCGATCGTGGCGACCTGGGGCGGGCCCGGGCCGATGGTGGTGAGCGGCGGCATGCGGGGCGAGTCCGAACTCGCCGGCCGCCCCGCCATCCTCGACCTGCCGATCGGCCGCGGCCATGTCGTCGCCTACAACTTCAACCCGATCCACCGCGACATGAACCGATCCGATCACCGCTTCGTGTGGAACGCCATCCTCAACTGGAAGGCGCTCCCACAGGCTACTGCCCTGCCGCCCGCGGGGAGTTTGCGGTGACCGGGATCCGGTAGCCGGGCCGACCCGACTCAGTCGCCGGAACTGGTGGTGACGAGCGCGGTCCAGTTCGCGGTGACGTGGAAGCCGATGCTCTCCTGGCTCGCCGTCGGGACGTTGAGAAGAAAGCGCCGGCCGTCCGGGCTGACGTCCTCGAAGACCGGGCTCGCGATGGTGGGGGAAGCGGGTAACTTGAAGAGCGGGCGCGGTGTTGCCGGCCGGAACCCCGGATTCGTCTCGACCGCCACCTCCATCAGTTGGCCGTCGGAGGAGGCGTAGTAGAGCGCTTTTCCGTCGCGGCTCCAGCGGGCCGCGATACCGCCGTCGTTGGAGATCTGCCACTGCTCGGAGCGCCCATCGAGGGCGCGCACATAAATCTCCCGCCGCCCCGTCTGGTTGGAACCGTAGGCCAGCCAGTGCCCTTCAGGGGAGATTTCGGGGGAGTCCTCGTCGAAGGGCGTCCTCACCGCGATCGTGACGTCGCCCTTCGGGTCCAACGGCAGGAGCTTGATGTCATTGTTCGTTGTGGGATCCTGCTCCGAGAACAGGATCGCGCCCCGGTCCGGCAGCCAGCTGCCCGGC